>LM995447.1:1160000-1507500 GCA_000953215.1 [Clostridium] cellulosi | reverse complement strand
TTCCGTCAGGCTATTGAAGCGGGGCGAAAAGCATACCTCGCGGGCATAGGTCGTGTGCTCACCCGCGGAGCATCAGCGTCCGATCCGCTGACTGGATTCTTGCACGATTAAGGGGCGTGAGATAATGGAAAATCAGTTCTATGTGGATTCGGAATATTTGTCGCCGGAAGCCTTAGCCGAAAAGCATCGTTTAGAAACCGACCCGGCTTTTAGGAAAAATTATATGGAATATTTGCCGTGGATGGAGAAAATAAACTCAAATGTTTGCGAAAATGTAATGGCACAAGTAAATTCCTTTGATTATTACAAATATACTGCCGAAGATGTCAGGGCGGCTTTAGAGAAAGAAACCTGTTCGATCGAAGATTTCAAAGCCTTGTTATCTCCAGCGGCAGAGCCATTCCTTGAGCAGATGGCGCAAAGAGCAAGGCGGGAAACGAGCAAACATTTCGGAAATACGGTGTATCTCTTTACGCCGCTTTATATTTCCAACTACTGCGAGAACTATTGCGTTTATTGTGGATTTAATTGCTATAACCATATAAAGCGCATGAAGCTGAGTTTAGAACAGATTGAGCGCGAGATGAAGGTAATTTCCGACAGCGGAATGGAAGAAATTTTAATTCTTACCGGGGAAGACAGGGAAAAAAGTGGTGTAGAATACATCGGCGAAGCTTGTAAATTGGCGAGAAAGTATTTTCGTATGGTAGGTATTGAAATTTATCCTGTGAATACGGATGAATACCGTTATCTCCATGAATGTGGTGCAGATTATGTGACAGTTTTTCAGGAGACCTACGATACAGAGAAATATGAAACGCTCCATCTTCTTGGCCCCAAGCGTGTGTGGCGTTATCGCTTTGATGCACAGGAGCGCGCGCTTATGGGTGGAATGAGAGGGGTTGCATTTTCAGCCCTGCTGGGGCTTTCAGATTTTCGCAAGGATGCATTGGCAAGTGCTTTGCACGTTTATTACCTCCAACGAAAATATCCTCATGCTGAAATGTCCCTTTCTTGCCCGAGGCTTCGTCCGATTATAAACAATGATAAAATCAACCCTAAGGACGTTCACGAAAAGCAGCTTTGCCAGATTATTTGTGCATACCGTATTTTCTTGCCGTTTGTCGGTATCACCGTATCATCACGTGAAAGTGCCCGGTTCCGCAACGGAATCGCAAAAATAGCAGCGACAAAAATTTCTGCAGGTGTTTCCACTGGAATCGGTGACCACGAAAGCAAATACAGCGGAAAGGGTAAGAACGATGCTGCAGGTGACGAGCAGTTTAAAATTAATGACAGCCGCAGCCTTGACGAGATATATCATGATATTTGTAAAGAGGGACTGCAGCCCGTTCTGAATGAGTATCTCTATGTCTAATATTATCTGCGTTACCAACCGCCGCCTCTGTAGGACTAATTTCCTGTACCAAATCGAAAAAATCGCAGAAGCGGGGCCTATGGCGATTATCCTGCGTGAAAAAGATTTGAGCCGGGAAGAATACAGAAACTTAGCCAAATCTGTGCTTTCTATATGCAAGAAATATGAAACACCCTGTATTATCCATAGTTTTGTTAATGTCGCAAAGGAATTGCATGTTAATGCTTTGCACTTGCCTCTTTCTATTCTTCGCACGCTCCCAAACGAGGAAAAAGGTGCGTTCAAAATTCTCGGCGCATCCTGTCATTCTGTAGAGGAAGCACAAGCTGCTGAAGCACTCGGGTGCACATACATTACAGCAGGCCATATTTTTGATACGGATTGTAAAAAAGGCTTGCCGGGGCGGGGGCTTGAATTTTTAAAAAGAGTATGTAACAGTGTTTCCATTCCGGTGTATGCTATCGGCGGAATAACCCAGCAAAATTTATCGGAGGTAATGGCGTCAGGCGCTGCCGGTGCCTGTGTTATGAGCGCAGCTATGTTGGCCAAGGATCCACGAACATATATTCTCAATTTAAAGTGCCAAAATCATCTCCAGTCAGAATTTAACCTCGATAGGGTATAATACCTAAATAAAAAAATTTCCGCAGAATAATTCTGCGGAAATTTTTTGAAGGGAGTACTATGGAAAAATTAGTTTTCAGCCTGCAGTTTTTCGCTGATAGCGTTTTTCGCTTTCTTTGTCAGTGAAAGCAGAATAGTAAGGCCTGTAAACACAGCGAAAATAGCGAGGAGGATTGCAATGTCGCCCCAGGCTTTAGACATGTTGAAGTTGCTGGTGCATTCCTTAAAGAGTTTAACCGAATATGTCATTGGCATATACGGATAAATGTCGTTGAAGAACTTCGGAACAGTTTCCATCGGGAAGGTACCGCCGTTTGAAGTAAGCTGCAGTACAAGAAATGCGAGCGACAAGAACTTTCCGATATCTCCCAGATGGACAATCAGGAATTCAATAATTGAGATGAATACGACAGATACGAGAATGCATGAGAAATAGAATGCTGCGACGTTGCTGATAGAAAGGCCAAGGGCAAATTGTACGATAACGGCAAGGGTAAGAGCCTGCGCGATACCGATGAGTATAAAGGCGCCAACCCGCAGTAATTTCTTGTCTGAATATCTTGAGAGAACCTTAATGCGGCAGTCAGCGTCAAGATAAATGCCAAAGAATATGAGCAGTCCGCCGACCCACAGGGACAGTGACATGAAGTAGGGGGCAAATGCAGAACCGTAATTCGGGATAGGATTCAGTTCGGTAGTTTTGACGCTTACAGGAGTTTTTGCAAAAGAGTCGAGGCCCTTTGTCGTATCAAGCTGGCTGTTAGCGTCATTGATAGAATCATTGACGCCGTCCTTGGCGGTATTTATCCCGTCATTTAACTGGGAAGCGCCTGAATTTATTTCTTTTGACGCTGAAACCAACTGGGAAGAACCATCGGCAAGCTTAGAAGCTCCGCTGCTTGCCGAAGCAAGGCCGTTTTGAAGCTGAGTTGCACCGTTTAGAAGTTGAGATGAGCCAGAACTGAGAGTTGCTGAACCGCTGTATGCCGAGGCAAGGCCGTTTTGAAGCTGAGTCGCACCGTTTAGGAGCTGAGATGAGCCAGAACTGAGAGCTGCTGATCCGCTGTATGCCGAAGCAAGGCCGTTCTGAAGTTGAGTTGCACCGTTTACAAGCTGTGTTGAGCCATTCTTAAGCTGGGCTAACCCGTTTGTAAAGGCGTCAATAGCTGAAGTGAGCTTTCCGAGGCTGCTGACGCCGCTATAAAGCTGTTGAGTGCCGTTTGCCAGCGACGTTACGCCGCTTTTGAAAGCTCCGCCGTCATAAAACTGGGATCTAAGCAGTGTTGAACCGCTTGAGAGGGCTGCCAGCTGACCTTGAACTGTGCTGTTGTTGAGGCTGTTGGCAAAAGTATTTGTCTTGGTGGCGAGCATCGCTGCTCCGCTGTTAAGCTCTGCGCCTTTGGATACAATAGATGCTTTTGTCGGGTCGGCTTGGGCAGCAGAGATAAGAGTCTGGCTGAAGGTTGCTGCATCAGAGGAATTAAGGGCTGCATTATAGAGGTTTACAAGGTTAGCAAGCCCTTGAATCTCGCTTTGATGCGCTGCCTTATACTCATCGCTTTGAGACATAAGGGCTTGAAGCTGTGCAGCGTAGTTGCTAAGTACAGTCGCTGAATTTGGATTATCTTTAATTAATGTGTAGATTGTTGAGTTAACCGCGCTGGTATACTCAGATGTACCGTTCTTGAGCTGCTGCATGCCATTGTTAATGTTTACCGCGCCGTCAGTAACGGTCATTTTGCTTTCATCGGTGGTGCCAGTGTATTTCATCATGTTATAAAGGGATTGAACACCATTATCAACCTGCGTGACAGCATCGGTGATAGTCATGCTGCTCGGGTCAGTGCTGCCAGTGTATTTGAAATTGTCAAGGAGTGCTTGCGCGCCGTCGTTCAGCTGCTTAACACCAGAAGTCAAAGTAGACAGGCCGTTTCCCCCGGAAACTGCTGCCGATAGCTGTCCGACTCCGCTTGTAGCTGAACTAATTCCACTGTCGAGTGACTTAAGGCCAGTAGTAAGTGCCGTGCTGCCGTTATACAGTGTTCCAAGACCTGAGCGGAGATCTAATATGCCGCTGTTCAGGGACTTTTGGCCATTAACAAGTGCTGTGCTGCCATTATACATTGTTCCGAGACCTGAGCGGAGACTCAAAACGCCGCTGTTCAGCGTCTTTTGGCCATTTGCCAATGTCGTGCTTCCGCTATAGAGCTTTATAAGTCCGGAATTCAGATCCTCAATTCCGCTGTTAAGTTGTTTCTGCCCGTCATAGGCTTTGCCGGTACCGTCCAAAAGCTGCTGTGAACCGTCGCTTAATTGGGTCAAACCGTCACTTAATTCGTTAAGCTTTGACGGAACCTCATTGAGTTTATCTGCCAGGATGGAGACAACTTTTCCATCAACGCTGCCGCGGGCTTTTTCTTCAATCCGGTTTATTGCGATTTTGAGAATCTGCGACGCAATGTAGTTGTGTTTTTCATTGACTGCGTATTGTATAATACCCTCGCGTTTGTTTGACGTCGAAGCAGAAGCTATTCTCTCCGACAGATCGCTTGGGAGGATTATCGAAGCATAATATTTTTCGTCATTGACGCCATTAGTGGCATCAGCTTCATCAGTAAAGACAAATTTAAGTGAACCGTCTTTTTTAAGTTCATCTGATATTTCTTTACCTATATTGCGATTTTCACCATCAATTTCAGCGCCTTTGTCGTTGTTGACAACTGCGACCGGCACTTTGTCAAGCGTGTTATAAGGATCCCAGAAGGCCTTAAGGTAAAAGAAGCTATAGAAAAGTGGTATTATAATCACACCAATAACAAGAGCGGTGCATTTAATAGTTTTTTTAGCTTTGGACATAATTTCACCTTGCTTTAAATAAGATGCTCAGCACTGCTCGATGATCAAACCGTCCTTGAGGAACAGGCTGACAGATTCGGCAATCTGGCGCTCGTTGAGCGGTGGGTGCTTCTCTTCCCATTCGAATGCGAGTGCCGAATAAACCTTGATAATGACAAATGCGAGAATTGATGTATCACACTTTTTTATCAAACCTTCTTTCATTGCAGTATTTAACCTTTGCTCAATGTAACCGGTGATTTCCTTATCTATTGCCTCAATTACGCGGCAGGCGGACGGAGTCTTTAATTCTTCAGCCTCTCTTGCAATACGATAGAGGAATTTTTGGTTGTGGCGGTACATTAAAAAGTTGTAGATTATTTCATGTAGTTCCTGTATTAGCTGAAGGTGTTTTTCTTCAACGCTTTGGATGAACAGTTTAAATGAGTCCAACAATTCCTCGGCAAGCTTGAATAAAAGGTCGTTTTTGTCTTTGTAGTATAAGTAGAGAGTACCTTTTGCTACTCCGGCTTTTTGGGCAATCTGATCCATGCTGACCGATTTGTACCCAAAATCAGCAAAAAGCTCTTTTGCCGCGTCGGCAATTTTTTTACGTTTGATATCTTTTGAATCCATATTTGGCACCCCTATCGCAAAATGACCGATTGACTAAAACGGTCATTTGTAATTATAGTCTCTTGGAATATCGCTTCAACCTCGAAAATAATGGAGTATTCACCGAAAAAACCAATTATGATAAATTATCACTATAATTCTTTGAATTGCTTAATATGGCTTTGATATAAAGCTGTTTTTAAAAATTTTTATGCTAAAATATTAAATATTTGTATCCTTAGTGAAAATCTTTTGTGCAGCATTGAACTGCATAACTAAAAAAAATCCGGTGCTTTTCAGCACCGGAAAAATATTTATCATATTAAATTATACCGTCTGCCCTGAGTGCTTCAATCACCCTTTTGGTTACATTTACACGGTTGAACGGCACAACAAAATAAAATCCATCGGCGATATGAGCTATTTTTCTCGCAATCTCAATCGTTATCGCAATACCTTCGTTTTCACCCTGCTCGCGGGTCATGTCCGGCGAGAACCGCTTTAGGAACTTTTCCGGAATATTAAATCCGGGCATTTCGTTGGCAAGGAATACGGCGTTTTTGTAATTTACGGGCGTGACAAGGCCGGCGATAACCTTAACGCCTTTATTTTTTGCTTCTTTGAGTGCCTCGGCGGCGTCATCAGTAAAGACGGGCTGGGTCAGCACAAAAGAAGCTCCTGCGTCAAGTTTTTTCTCCAGCCTTTTAAGTTCCATTTTTGGATTTTTTGCGTTGACATTGAAAGCGCACCCGTAAAAAATCTCGTCACCGCTGAAAATATCTGAATTAAGGCTTCTTATATATCGGCAGAGTGATTCCGAGTTCAGATTAAAAACGCCCTTGACGAGCGCTCTATCGGTATCGGGAATAGGGTCGCCCGTCACCGCGAGAATATTGCGTATGCCCTCTATGTATGCCGAAATGAGCGAAGACTTTATCGCATTCAGGTTTTTGTCGCGGCAGCAGAGATGGGGGATGACCTCAATACCGATTGTGCGCTTGAGCCTTGCGGCTGTTGCGAGGGAGTCCGCTCTTGCCCGCGCCATCGGCGAATCAGCCACAGTAATGGCGTCGACATTTAAATCTTTGAGCACTTTGGCCGCGTTTTCGAGCTTTGAAATGTCGGCATTAAACGGTGGTTCAAGTTCAACGACAACAGTTTTTCTGTTTTCATGCAGAAGCGTATCAGAGAAAGTATTCAAAGTCCGCCTTATAGGTTTTTGAACCTCATGAACGCTAAGTGAATTTCCGCAGCCGCGGCTTGCTTTTGACACAGCGTCCGACAGCATAGCGATATGACGCGGTGTTGTTCCACAGCAGCCGCCTATTATTTTGAATCCGCAGCTTGCGGCGCTGGAAAGCCTTGAAGCAAAATAAGAAGGGGAACCGGAATATGTAACGTCGGATTCCTGAATTGTCAAATCGCCCGATTCACGCTGAGGATATCCTGCGTTAGGCATTATGACCGGCACCATACCTCTGAAATCTACAGTTTGTGCATAATTCAAGAGATGTGATGGCCCGCAGCAGCAGTTAAAACCAACAGCGTCAGCACACTGAGCCTCAGCAACTTCGTCGATAAGGCGCTGTCCGCTGATGTTTTCTCGGGAATAGCCGTCAGGCATAACAGCGAAGCTGATTATAATGAATGCTTCGGGATTCTTGTTTTTTATGTACCTCGAAAACTTTATCGGATAAACGGAGTTTGAAAATGTCTCAAAAACAAAGATATTGACGTCGGAAGCCAAAAACGTATCTACAATGCGGCGATATTCTTCAGATATCACCGCCGAATCAAACATCGTTTCGGGAAGTGGCCCGATGTCGGCCGCCACATAAGCGTTATCCTGCGCTGCCATTGAGGCGATTTTTACGCCTTCCTTTATTATGGCAGATGTAGTGTCGAAATCCCCGCCTATTGAATTACCGGCTACACTCGCGCTGAAGGTATTGGTCAATATAAGCTTTGCACCAGCTTTAACATACTGCTTGTGCATACGCAAAACAGTATCGGCGCTGGTGATATTCAGCATTTCGCACGGCCCAGAAATTCGGCCGGTCAGCGATGATATATAGGTTCCTGCTGCACCGTCTGCAATAAGTATTTCGTTTTGAAGATATTCTCTTATGTTTTTCAAGGCTTCCTCCGCTGCTGACTGAGTTTATAATTATTCAGATTATTTTGCATGTATACATTTTCAATTATACTTTATTTTAAATTTCTTATCAACGCGATTTTATTCGCGATTTTAATATTATTTCCATTTTTTAATGTTAATATAAATATAATGATACAAAAATGAGAAAATATTGGTTAGTTTGTATTGACATTGTAAGCTTAAAAGGATATTATAGGTATTGATTTATAGCATCAAATTTTGTCGGTTTTTTATAAAAAATTTTGTTATATTGGCCAAATGTATATAATTTCTTGACAATTACAGTTTTTACAAACTAAAGCAGGGGAAAGAGGTTTGAGTGATGAAGCTGAAGTTTCCAAAAATTAAGAAGATTAGACAAAAAGTAAATACTGAGGTTTCAGGAAATCAGAACAAACATGGCAAATTTGGCAAAAAGATGCTTCACTTTAATCTAAGACAGAAATATGCAGGTATGAGTATATATAGAAAACTCAGTATATCATTTTTAGCAGTTGCCTTAATAAGCAATCTACTTGTCGGTCTCGTTGGCCTTTATAACATTAACCGCACCAATGCAATGGCTCAGGAAATGTATAAGAAGGACTTAATGCCTCTAACACCACTTTATCGCATTCAAACAACATTTCTTTCAATGAAGTCATTGGTGAACGCTAAAAACTTTGATGAACTTTCCATTAACAGGTCAGAAGTTTTCAGGCTTCAAAATTCACTAAACCAAGATTTGAGCCAATATTCTAAAACTATTACTAATGCCGCCGAAAAGAAGCAGTTGGCTTCACTGGTTGATGATATAACCAATTTAACGTATAATTTGAGCTCGGTGTTTACCGCATTGCAGACCGACGATGAAGATAGAGCTTTCCAGCTTCTTAACGGGGATATCGCGAAGACATATGAACATTTTGACAGCGCTATAAATAAAATTTTCCAGGATAAAACAAAGGAAGCAGAACAAAGGAATCAGCAAAGTAATAAAAATTACATAGTGGCGCTTGCTACAATGAGCGGTATTACCGTTCTTATGATTATACTGGCTACGATTATCGGAAGATTAAACGCGAGATTGATAAGCAAGCCTATCAACCACCTTGTAAAATCTGCCGAAGCAATCTCTGAAGGCAATCTTGATGTAATTATAGACAAAGGCAAAGGCGATGAAATAAGCGTTCTTGCGAATGCCTTTGAAAAGATAGTTGTATCGCTGAATTTGCTTAAGAAGGAGATTGGGGCTCTAATTGATGATGCCGTTGAAGGAAATCTCAGCACCCGCGCAGATGTATCAAAGCATAAAGGTGCTTACGGCGATATTATAGGCGGCGTCAACAAGCTGCTTGATACAATCGTTGTGCCCCTAAATACCGCAGCCGACTATATAGATAAAATCAGCAGCGGCGATCTGCCTGAAAAGATTACCGAAGATTTCAAGGGCGACTTTAACCGCATTAAAATCAATCTCAATACCTGTATAGATTCTATAAGAGCGCTGATAGAAGACGCGAATATGCTTTCTGACGCGGCCGTCAAAGGCAATTTGTCAGTCAGAGCGGATGTTTCAAGACATAATGGCGATTATGCAAAAATTATTGAGGGTGTAAACAACACACTTGATTCGATAACCGAGCCGCTTAGCACCGCGGCCAGATATATTGACGATATCAGCCGAGGCGATATTCCTGACAGCATAACCGATGATTTCAAAGGTGATTTCAACCTCATTAAGAACAGCCTGAACACCTGCATTAATTCTATTAAAGCATTGATAGAAGACGCTAATATGCTTTCCGAGGCGGCTGTTGAAGGCGATTTGTCAGTCAGAGCGGATGCGTCCCGTCATCAGGGTGACTTCAGAAAAATCATCGAGGGTGTCAACAGCACACTCGAGTCAGTTGTCACTCCGCTTAGAAATGCGGAAGACTGCGTAACGAAGATAAGCCGCGGCAATATCCCGCCGCTGCTGACAAACGAAGTAAAAGGCGAATACAAGGTATTCCAGGACAGCCTGAATACTTGTATCACGGCTGTAAACCAGCTTGTAGAGGATGCCGAAATGCTGTCTGAAGCGGCCGAGCGCGGTGACCTTTCAGCGAGAGCGGATTCTGAACGCCATCAGGGCAATTTCAAGAAGATTATCAATGGCGTCAACAATATGCTTGAATCTGTAGCTGAGCCTGTTACAGAGGCACAATCGGTGCTCGAGGAACTTGCCAAAGGCAACCTCAGTGTACGGGTTACCGGAGACTATAAAGGTGACCTTGTAACAATCAAGGAGTCTATAAACAGCACAGTTGACGCATGGTCACGTTATATTGATGAGATTTCCACTGTCCTTTCGCGCATGTCCGAAGGCGATCTTGACGTTGAAATTAAGTCCGAATTCCTCGGCGATTTTGCCGCAATCAAGGATTCTATCAATAATATCATTGAGTCATTTAACGATGCAATCCGCGAGATACTCACTGCTGCGGAAGAAATAAACATCAGCTCGAAGCAGGTCTCTGAAGGCAGTCAGAGCTTGTCAGCCGGCGCGGCTGAGCAGGCGGCTTCAATTGAGCAGCTCACAGCTTCGATATCTGAAATAGCAAAGAAGACAAGAGAAAATGCTCTGAGTGCTACAAAGGCTGATAAGATTGCGTCCGATGTTAAGAATGACGTTGTTACCGGTACCGCGAAGATGGGTCAGATGGTGCAGTCCGTCAATAACATCAGCGAATCTGCTTCGAACATATCTAAGATCATTAAGGTGATTGAGGATATTGCTTTCCAGACAAATATTCTTGCGCTGAATGCTGCAATAGAAGCCGCGAGAGCTGGCACCAACGGCAAAGGCTTTGCAGTTGTTGCTGAAGAAGTAAGAAACCTTGCTGCACGTAGTTCCAACGCTGCGAAAGAAACTACACAGCTGATTGAAATGTCGATAGAAAAGGCGACAGAAGGCGAGACTATTGCCAATGATACATCTGAAGCATTTGATAAGATTGAAAAAGGCGTTGGCGAGACAGCTAAAATTATTGACCAGATCGCACAGTCTTCCAATGAGCAGGCGACTGGTATCGCTCAGATAAACAAAGGTATCGACCAGGTATCAAAGATTGTCCAGACGAATTCAGCTACAGCCGAGGAAAGCGCGGCTGCAAGCGAGGAACTGTTTGGTCAGGCCGAGAACCTCAGAAAACTTGTAGCAAGGTTCAAGCTGAAGGGCCAAGAGAATTGACTTTGGCATTGCAGCAGTTTGGAAAACATGATAAGGCGATAAAATGCGCTGAACGTAATATGCGTTCAGCGCATTTTTTACTACTAAGAACAATCTTGTGAGATAGGGAAAAACTCAACCATTGGGCAAAGTAGATTGTTATAGGCAGGTGTCGTTATGGATAACGGCATAGACAGCTCAGGCATAACCGCCGGACAAGACTGGGCTTTAAGAATATTCAGATTGTTATAGAAAAACAGCGGGACAAGCCCGCTGTTTTACTTTTTACGCGCAAGAACAACAAAAGTATTCTTGTTATTTTTGATTTTCGACATCAGACTCTTCATTGCGTTTGCTGGAATCCGTAGATATATTTTTTGTTGCCTTTTTATGTTGTTTTATTGCCTCGCTCAAGATATATTCTATTTGCCCGTTAATAGAGCGAAATTCGTCCTCTGCCCATGCCGCTATGTCATTCCACATGTCGCTGTTGAGCCGCAACAGCACCGACTTTCTATCTTTTCCATGTTTTTCAGCCATTATTTATCCCCGTCAATGATAGAGAGTGCCGGCGTTAACAATAGGTGAAGCGGATTTTTCAGCGCACAGCACGACCATAAGATTAGAGACCATTGCGGCTTTTTTCTCTTCGTCAAGGTCAATGACACCTTTTTCACTCAGCTTGTCAATTGCCATTTCAACCATGCCGACAGCGCCCTCAACTATCATCTGACGAGCGGCGATAACAGCCGAAGCCTGCTGACGCTGAAGCATTGCAGCGGCAATTTCAGGGGCATATGCAAGATGGGAAATACGCGCCTCTTCAATTTCAACTCCGGCTTTTGCAACGCGTTCCTGCAATTCGTTTTTAAGAGCCTGCGCTACTTCTTCTGCATTACCGCGGAGAGTAATATTTGCTTCTGTATCAACATTTTCACTGAAGTCATAAGGATAAAGGTTGGCAAGATGCCTTACCGCTGACTCACTTTGGACTTTCACAAACTCTTCGTAGTTTTCAACATCAAATGAGGCTTTGTAGGTGTCGCGAATTTTCCATACGATAACTGCGGCTATTTCAATAGGATTTCCGACCTGATCGTTAACTTTAAGCTTTTCTCCGTTGAGATTGCGTGACCTGAGGGACAATTTCTTTTTGGAGTAGAAAGGATTGGTCCAAAGTATGCCGGTCTGGCGAACCGTACCTTTGTAATCACCGAAAAGGCTGAGTACAGCCGCCTGATTTGGGGCGAGATTGAAGAATCCGGCCAGAATAATGATACCAATCACAGTTAAAATACTGCCAAGTACAATATAAGCGCCATTGTCGTTTTTGCCACCGAGTACGAAAAATAGAATGGAAAGTGCAAAAATTACAATAGTTATAATAAGACTGACCCATCCCGAGTGAACCTTGATTTCTTTTTCATTTTGTACTGTTGAAGCCATAACATAACCTCTATATTCCTTCTGGTGCATTTGGCTACTGCTCAAAGTACCGACCAGAATCAATTTGATATTAAAATGATATCATAATAATTTCAGATTGTAAAGGGGATTGGCAAATAATTATAAACTTTTTGTAAACAATTGCTTGATAAGTATGCATTATTGTACATATTGGTGTATAATAAACTAAGAAAAGCGAAAATATTTTAGGGGATTTATATGAATGAGTTTATAAACAATATAATGATGCGAATTCATGACTTTCCTGTATGGGGAATCATATTGTTCTGTTTTATTTCAGCATGTCTCCAACAAATATTTCCGCCGTATCCGTCTGATATTCTTTTGCTTGTTCTCGGAGGTCTCGCTGTCACTGGTATAATTGCGGGCCCTGCGGCGATAATACCATATATCATCGGAACTGTTTTTTCGAGTCTTCTTGTTTTTTACATTTCAAGAAAAATTGGAAAACCGATATTAAAGAACAAATATGTCCGTAAAGTCTTTCCCAAACGCAATCAGCGGGTGGCGGGGCTGTATATGCGAAAGTATGGCACGCCTGCGCTTGCAATCTGCAAATTCCTGCCCGGGGTTAATACAGTCTGCCTGTTTATCGCCGGAGTTATGGGATTAAAAGGGCTCGTGCCATCGCTTGTAATTGTAGTATCCAGCATAGTGCAAAACTTGGTGTATTATTTCGCGGGAAAGGCAATAGGAAACAACCTGCCGTCACTTTACAATTTTTCAGAACGTTTTACGATTGTCGCAGTTATCATTGCAGTGCTAATTATAGCAATATTTATAGTGTTCAAGTTCAGAAGGAAGTTATTTAGGAGAGTGCGTATCTGAAATACTAATTACCATAAATTTTTTTGATTTATTGATATAAAATACGCAAAAGCTATAATGCCGCGCGCGACACTTTTCTGGGGGTGGCGGCATTGGGCGAAAGCAATTTAAATAAAAAAAGCCCATGGTTCGGGCTTTTTTGTTTTTCGCTGGCAATATTCTTGACACTTACACCAGTTTTGGCTGCCGGCAGCGTAAAGGTAGAAAAGGTAACGGAAAATATTTCACAGCCTTCACTTGACTGCCGGATTTCCTATCCGCATCTTGATGGCATAAACAATCAGGATATGCAGGAAAGGCTTAATGTTTTCATTAAGGAAAGAGCTAAAACTGTGGAAACGAAAGCACAATACAATGCTAAGTTCGAGAAAGTTAATGCTGTCATGGACTTTAAAGTTACCCGAAACAACGACGGCATTATGAGTCTTGTCATCAAAGACAAAATAAGTTCGGCAAAAGGTGACAATTATTCTCAGACATCTCTGACAATTGACACTGTCACCGGGCGGCGTTATTTTTTGTCCGACCTGTTTATAGACAATGCCGATTATGTCGAAATGCTGAGCGGACAGATTAAGAATCAGATATCGCGAACGGGCCTTGACAAAAAACAAATAAAAACTTTTAAACGGATAAGCGCAAACGAGGATTTTTATTTGACGCCCGACGCGGTTGTAGTGTACTTTGAGCAAGGCGAATACTTTAGCAATGATTGTGCAGTCAAAGAGTTTGCTATACCGCTTAATACTCTCAGCGGAATCTTAAAGCCACGGATTTGGAGGGCCTAAGATTCTGGAACTTTGTACCTTGAAAAAAGAATAGCGCGCGGCAAAGGGGCTGTATCGAAGCGCCTATCGGCGCTGAGACAGCCCTTGATTTTTATAATGAGTGCCAATTGTTTTGCTGTTAAACTGACAAGCTGCCTTTAACTTTTAATCTGCATAGAATATATACAAATTGAATTAAAGGCGGTTTTAGAGATGAGTATGAGTCCTTCGGACACAATTCCGTATGTTGTTCAGCAGGGCGATACGCTGCAGTCGGTAGCAAATATGTATCGTACGTCTGTAAAGGCCATTGAGCAGAAGAATCAAGGCGTTAATTTAAACTCATTAGCTGCCGGGCAAGTTATATTTATCCCTGTTGACAGTTATTATGCCCCTCATCGCAGGGCGACCAGAGCGTGCACAACGCGTGAACTGGAATTAATGAATCTTATGAGGCTTTTGTGGGAACAGCATGTATTTTGGACAAGGCTTGTCATCTTAAGCATGGTGTTCGACCTGCCAGATGTAAGTCAGGCCACCAACAGGCTTCTGCGCAACCCGCAGGATTTTAAAGCGGCGCTTATGCCGTTTTATGGGGAAGAAACGGCCGCAGAATTTGCAAACCTTTTGACACAACATCTGACAATCGCAGCCGAGCTTGTCGCCGCATCAAAAGAAAACAACACCGCCGCCGCGGCGGACGTCGAAAGGCGATGGTATCAAAACGCAGATGAAATCGCGGAATTTCTTGGCAGTATCAACCCCTATTGGTCGGCAGCGGAGTGGCGGAGTATGCTGCGGGAGCACCTCGCCATGACAAAGCAGGAGGCGGTAGATTTCCTGACAAAAGATTATGAGCACAGCATTTCACAGTTTGACGCGATAGAGAGGATGGCCTTGAGAATGGCCGACGTCATGTCAGACGGTATAATCAGACAGTTTTCGCTGTAATCTTAGGGACTGGTTTTCTGCCTATGGCAGACATATCATGCATATACATACAATTCTCCATTCTCCGTTTTAAGCACATATAAAAAGCCCCGCCTTAGATACTCAAGGCGGGGCTTTTTATGGTTTTGTATTAGAATTACCGGCTCAGATTGCGAAATAATCGACGCCTGCTGCGAAGATACGCATATCCTTGTTGCCGTCGATATTTTTGGCCACATATTTGCCTATGCGCTCGCTGTGTCCCATCTTGCCGAAAATGCGGCCGTCCGGGGAAGTAATGCCTTCAATGGCGTCAACAGAGGCGTTGGGGTTAAACTCGATATCCATAGAGGGATTGCCGTCAAAGTCGACATATTGGGTTGCGATCTGACCGTTCTCTGCGAGTTTTTCAAGCAGCTCTTTCGAGGCAACAAACCTTCCCTCGCCGTGTGAAACCGGTACTGAGAAGACTTCGCCTTGGTTGGTGTAAGCAAGCCATGGGGACTTAACGCTCGATACGCGGGTGCGCACATACGTGGACTGGTGGCGTCCAATGGAGTTGAATGTCAGCGTCGGGCAGTTAGCGTCCATGTCGCGGATTTCACCGTATGGCACAAGGCCGAGCTTTATAAGCGCTTGGAAACCGTTGCAGATACCGAGCATCAGCCCGTCGCGCTGATTAAGCAGTTCGGTTACCGCGTCTTTGATACGCGGATTGCGGAAGAATGCCGTAATGAATTTACCGGAGCCGTCCGGCTCATCGCCGCCGGAGAATCCGCCGGGAATCATAATTATCTGGCTGTTCTTTATGCGCTTTTCAAATTCCTTGACCGATTCCTCAACGTCCGAGGCGTTAAGGTTGCGGATAACAAATATATCGCAGATTGCACCGGCCTGTTCAAACTGTCTCGCAGTATCGTATTCGCAGTTAGTGCCCGGGAAAACAGGAATAAGAACCCGCGGCGAGGCAATATGGACTTTAGGATGAGCGTTGTTGCGCACTGTGTAGTTATATGTTTTTGCCTTTTCCTGCGGAGCTTTAGCCTTAGTCGGGAAGATTTCCTCAAGGGGCTTTTGCCAGGCGGAAATGAGATCCGAAAGGTTCATGGTATAACCGCCGATTTTGATAACAGGCTGCTCACAGGTATAGCCGAGCAGTTTTCCGCGGACAAGTGTATGAGGCTCGACCTCGACGATAAAGGCACCGTAGCAAAGGTCGAACAGCATATCGCGGTCAACGCCCTTTGCGAAGGTAAATCCGATTTTGTTGCCGAACGCCATCTTGCTGATGCCCTCAGCAATCGAACCGAAAGACAGAGCCCAGACGGCCTTTGCCTTCCTTGTGGCGATGAGCTTTTCAACCTTGTCAAACAATTTTCTGAGGGAGGCAAAGTTAGGCACACCGTTCTTGTCGTATTTCGGGCGAAGCAACAGTACCTTGTGGCCGGGCGCTTTAAATTCAGGTGTCATGACGCGGGAAGCCGGAGCAACACCGCATGCGAAAGAAATAAGCGTCGGCGGAACATCTATATTTTCAAACGTACCTGACATAGAGTCCTTGCCGCCTATGGCCGCAATGCCAAGCCCAATCTGCGCATCAAGCGCACCGAGCAGGGCAGCCAGCGGCTTGCCCCAGCGTTCGGGCTTTGTGCCGAGGCGCTCGAAATATTCCTGCAGGGAAAGCCAGGCTTGTTTACGGCTGCCGCCCGCGGCAATAAGCCGCGCAACAGATTCAATGACCGACATCATGGCGCCGTGATAAGGGCTTTTTTCTGCAAGATACGGATTGGCGCCCCATGCCATCAGCGAGCATGTGCTTGTAGAGCCGTTCAGAACAGGGATTTTCGCCGCCATTGCCTGAATCGGCGTGAGCTGATAAGTGCCGCCATAAGGCATTGCGACGGTTCCGGCACCTATTGTTGAGTCGAACCTGTCCGAAAGCCCCTTCTGAGAGCAGACATTGAGATTTGAGATGGTGTCGAGCCACTTTTTGCCGAGGTCGTTAAAGGGCTCCGAAAGGTATAGTGTTTCAGTATCGCACGCTGTAATTCTGGCAGTGGCATGCTTTTTAGCGCCGTTAGAATTCAAGAATTTTCTTGAAAGGCTGACGATTTCTGCGCCGTTCCAGTACATGCGCAGCCTCGGTTCATCGGTGACAATGGCGACAACCGTTGCTTCGAGGTTTTCCTTTGCCGCCTCGTTGATGAATTCGTCAACGTCCTCTGGTGCGACAACAACCGCCATGCGCTCCTGTGATTCGGAAATGGCAAGCTCAGTTCCGTCAAGCCCTTCATATTTGCGGGGAACGGCGGAAAGGTCTATTTTAAGGCCGTCGGCAAGTTCGCCGATGGCGACGGAAACACCGCCTGCGCCGAAATCATTGCACTTCTTAATCATTCTTGTGACTTTGGGGTTGCGGAACAGACGCTGTATCTTTCGCTCTTCCGGCGGGTTACCTTTTTGAACCTCCGCGCCGCAGGTTTCAAGCGACTGGAGCGTATGTGATTTTGAGGAGCCAGTCGCGCCGCCGCAGCCGTCGCGTCCTGTGCGCCCGCCGAGCAAAATCACCGCATCGCCCGGCTCAGGCTTACTGCGGACGACGTTCTTTGCGGGAACCGCGCCGACTACTGCACCGGTTTCAAGGCGTTTTGCCACATAGCCCGGGTGATATATCTCGCTGACTTGTCCGGTAGCGAGCCCTATTTGGTTGCCGTAAGAGCTGTAGCCTTGAGCGGCACCAACAGTTATTTTTCTTTGCGGAAGTTTGCCCTTAAGTGTTTTTTCAATGGGAACTCTCGGGTCTGCTGCGCCTGTTACGCGCATTGCCTGATAGACATAGGCGCGTCCGGAAAGCGGGTCGCGGATTGCGCCGCCGAGACAGGTGGCCGCGCCGCCGAAGGGTTCAATTTCGGTCGGGTGATTATGTGTTTCATTTTTAAACATTAAGAGCCAGTCTTCTTCGTGTCCGTCGACGTCGACCTTTATCTTGACTGAGCAGGCGTTTATCTCGTCCGACTCATCCAGAGCGTCAAGAAGCCCGTCTTTCTTGAGCTTTTTCGCGCCGATTACGGCAAGGTCCATCAGCGTAATGGGCTTTTTGCGCTCGCCATAGACCTCGGAACGGTATTTGAGATAGCGCTCATATGCGTCCCTGATGAAGTCGTCCTCAATTTCTACTTTGTCGATATTGGTAAGGAATGTGGTATGCCTGCAGTGGTCTGACCAGTATGTATCAATCATGCGGATTTCTGTCATTGTCGGGTCACGGTGCTCTACGTCCCGGAAATAGTCACGGCAGAATTCCAAATCATCCGTATCCATGGCAAGCCCGAATTCTTTAATAATCTCGCCAAGCTGGTCATGGGTAAGTTTTGTGAAATTCTTAAGTATCTTGACCTTGCCGGGCCGAGTATAAGCGTCTCTAAGGCTCAAGGGCTTCTCGAGCGATGCTTCGCGGCATTCAACGGGGTTAATCAGGTATGCCTTGATTTTCTCGAATGTTTCGTCGCTTATATCTCCGCTGAGGTAAAATAAGCGCGCAGTGCGTACTTTTGGACGCTCTCCTTGCGTCAAAAGCTGTATGCACTGTGCGCATGAATCTGCACGCTGGTCAAACTGACCGGGAAGATATTCTACCGCAATAATCCGGCCGTCGCATTTTGGCATCTCGTCATAGACTATATCGACCTGGGGCTCAGAGAAAACGGTGTTGCGGGCCTGCTCAAACTGCTCTTCGGTTATCCCCTCAACATCGTATCTGTTAAGTATACGAAGGCCGGTAAGCCCTTCTGGACGCAGTGCCGTCTTAAGATCCGACAGGACTCCTTCGGCTTCTACAGCGAAACCGGGTCGTTTTTCGACAAAAATACGATAGACTGGCATCTCTTTTTACACTCCTTATGAACTATAGGGGTATTTAATCAAAACAGGGTAAAACGAAACTACGCATTCAGAATACCGCTTATAAATTCAAACGTCAACATAAAATTTAAGTGTTTATAAAATTTCTAAAAAATAAATATAAAGGTAGAAGAATATGCGGAAATAATCAATAAAAAAGCATAAGTTTATTCAACAGTCCCGAAACAGCCGTCAGCGTTCCAGCCTGTAATCTTGGTATCAACAATCTTGCCGTGGAGGTCCTTTTCAGTATTTACCTTAACAGGTACATAATCGGGGGTAAACCCTTCGAATCCGCCGTTTTCGCCGGCTTCAAACAATACCGGATAGGTTTTCCCGACATGGCTTTCAAGGAACTTTGCCCTTGATTTGCGACACTCTTCAGCCATTATGTGGCCGCGGCGGGCTTTTTCAGCCTTTGAAATCTGCCCCGGCATTTTTGCGGCCCTTGTCCCTTCCCGCTTAGAGTAGGGGAAAACGTGGGCCTGTGAAAAGCCGATTTCTCGGGCAAAGCGGAGGGACTCGTTGAACTCCTCCTCGGTCTCTCCCGGGAAACCGACTATTATATCTGTAGTTATTGCACAGGACGGAATACGCTCCCTTAGCAGCTCCACAGCTTCCTTGTAGCGCTCCGGTGTATACCGGCGGTTCATCCGCTTTAATGTGGCGGCGCACCCGCTTTGGAGCGAAAGGTGAAAGTGGGGGCAGACTTTTTTGAGCGCGATAACGGTTTCGACAAATTCCTCTGTAATGACGTTCGGTTCAAGCGAACCGAGCCTTATGCGCTGGATATCAGTGCTGCAGGCGGCTTTCAGTGCGTCCACAAGGGAAAGGCCGCAGTCCTTGCCATAACTCGAAAGGTCTATGCCTACAAGAACAGCTTCTTTATAGCCTTTTTCGGAAAGCCCCTGAAGCTCAGTTTTGATATCTTCCGGAGGCTTAGAGCGGACTGGCCCGCGGGCCTTAGGAATGATGCAGTATGAGCAGTAGCTTTCACACCCATCCTCAATTTTAACGAAAGCGCGGGTTCGCCCATAGAAGCTTTCCGCGCGCATAGGCTCAAAGGCTTCATGCCGGTTATATGAGGAGACGCTGACAATCCGTTTTCCGGTCTTAAGTCTCTCGTCAATGAGGTTTACAATTTCGGCGCGCTCCTTTGTGCCGGCGATAATATCGGCTTCTTCCATCTTAGAGGCGCGCTCGACGGCCGACTGAGGAAAACACCCAGATAAAACGGTGATGGCGTCAGGATTGTGGGATTTCAGCCTGCGAAGAATCTGACGTGTTTTTCTGTCGCTTTCGGCAGTGACGGTGCATGAGTTTACGATATATACGTCCGCGAAGCTGTCCGGCGGTACTATTTCATAACCGGCTTCTTTGAGCCGTTGTTCCATAATTTGCGTTTCATATTGGTTGACTTTGCAGCCAAGCGTGTAAAAAGCAGCTTTCATTGATCCTCCGATTGCAGTGCGGTATGTTTAAAGAAAAGCATTTCAAACATTACGGCTTTTGAGAATAAAAAAGAGCGGCTTTAAGGTGTCTGATGTTATCATAAAATATCTGTTGGCAGCATCAGCCGTAGGATTTATTACTTAAAAACAAAGCCGTCTTTTGTATATTATAATAAAATTCACCCATAATTACAAATGATTATTGACTCTTAACCCAACTGCTGTTATATTTATGTTAGGGAAAGTTATCATAAATATAAAAATTCTGGGAGGCAGGGCTTATGGTATCGTACAAAATCATGCTTAATACAATCAATGATGTTAAGAATTTCGTAAACATAGTTTCCAAGTATGAGTTTGAGGTTGACTTGACATCTGGAAGATATGTTATTGATGCGAAATCGATAATGGGTATTTTCAGCCTTGATTTGTCAAAGCCAATTAGACTCGATGCGCAGTGCGATGCAAACTCTAAGTTTATTGAGGAAATCAAACCTTTCATAGTTGAGTAATACATAACGGCATGCAAACCGCATGCCGTTATTTTTTAACTTTGTAAGCTTGCCCGTCATTTGTGTCCGCCTTTTGCATATACATTACAATGTATAGTGCGAAAGACGGAGGTGTATAAAGTTGTCGAAAAGAAGAGCGGCAGTGGCGCTTGTTCTCGTCTTTTGTTTTGTTGCCCTGCTGACGCTGCCGGGGCGGGATAAACAGACAGTGTCGGCGGCAACCCCAGGGAGCACCACAGGGACATCAGGCACTGCTGCCAGCGGTATTAAACAATCAGATTCCGACTTAAGCGGCGTTGTGATGCAAGACTCTCAGGATTCAAAACAGACGGTGCAGGATAATGTAAAGTCGGACGACAGCAAGACTCCGGAAAACGGGCCGGCGATTGCGGCAAAGTCGGCAATCCTTGTTGAACAGTCGACGGGGAAAATCCTATATGAAAAAAACTCGCATGAAAAGTTGCCGCCTGCGAGCATTACGAAGATAATGACCGAGCTTCTGACCCTTGAGGCAATCGAGGAGGGCAAGCTCAAATGGGACGAGAAACTGACATGCAGTGAGCACGCGGCTTCCATGGGCGGTTCAGACATCTGGCTTGAGCCGAACGAGCAGATGACAGTAACTGACCTTTTCAAGGCGATGGCGATTAGCTCCGCCAACGACGCGGCTGTTGTTTTTGCTGAGAAGATCGGCGGCAGCGAGCAGGGCTTTGTGAACCTGATGAATCAACGGGCAAAGCAGCTCGGCATGAACGATACCCATTTCGTAAACGCAAACGGGCTTGACGCGGACGGACACCTGACTTCTGCCTATGACGTTATGCTGATGTCTCGTGAACTTCTAAAGCATAAGGACGTATTCAAGTTCTGTACGGTTTGGATGGACAGTCTGCGGGGAGGGAAAACTCAGCTTGTCAACACAAACTCCCTTATAAGGACATATAACGGTATCAACGGGTTAAAAACTGGGTCAACAAGCAAGGCCGGGTATTGCATTTCAGCAACGGCATGCCGCGACGACATGCAACTTATAGCCGTAATAATGGGAGCGGACAATTCAAAAGACAGATTCAAGAGTGCGGCAAATCTTCTTGATTACGGGTTTGGCGGCTGGTCGATTGTAAAAGCTCAGATACCGCAGAAAAAGTTCAACATAAAGGTATTGAACGGCGAAGAATATACTGTAAGTGCTACAGTCACGGATCTGCCGAATGTATTGGTCGAAAAGGGCAAGGAAAAGAGTGTAACACATAAGATAAACATAGTTTCTGACGTCGCTGCCCCAGTTGAAAAGGGGCAGGTACTGGGCCAGATAACGATATGGTCGGATGGCAAAAACATAGGAACGGCGTCAATAAAAGCAGATAAAGCAGTACCGAAGATGAGTTTCGGAAAAGCCTTCCTAAGGCTCATCGGTTTTATGGCGCGCTGACAGGCATGGAAATCATTTGGAAAAATATGATTATGTCAGAATATAAAATTTAAGTATACTTGCAATATTTGTACTTATAAAGTAAAATGTAATAAAGTAATACAAAATAAAATAGAAGAAAAAGCTGTTTCTAATGTAATGGGTAGAAAAAGGGAGGACAAATTTATAATGGCAGTCAAATTTAACGGAAATTATCTCACCGGTTTTATAAAACCGCATGAATACAGCGCAATCGAAGCGCAGGTCAAAGCAGCTCATGAAATGCTGCACAACGGCACTGGCCTTGGCAATGACTTTTTGGGTTGGCTTAAGCTGCCGGAAAACTATGACCGTGATGAATTCGCGCGGATTAAAGCCGCGGCTGAAAAGATAAAGAAAGATTCGGACGTTTTCGTTGTTATAGGTATCGGCGGTTCATATCTCGGTGCGAGGGCTGCGATCGAGCTTTTGAAATCGCCGTTCTACAACGATAAAAAGAAAGATACGCCGGACATCTATTTTGTCGGCAACAATATAAACTCTGGATATCTCAACGATATACTTGAGATATGTGAAGGGCGCGACATTTCCGTCAATATCATCTCAAAATCCGGTACAACCACTGAACCCGCGATTGCTTTCAGGGTATTCCGCGAGCTGCTTGAGAAGAAATACGGCAAAGAGGGCGCAAAGAGCCGTATCTATGCCACCACTGACAAGGCTCGCGGCACTCTTAAAGGCCTCGCCGACAAAGAGGGCTATGAGACCTTTGTAATCCCAGACGACGTCGGCGGCAGATATTCTGTCCTTACCGCAGTAGGCCTTTTGCCTATGGCTGTTGCCGGATGCGATATCGAGAAGGTTATGGAAGGCGCATATACCGCACAGAAAGAGCTTTCAGTCTGTGACCTTGAGAAAAACGACTGCTATAAATATGCGGCTGTCCGCAACATCCTTGCCCGCCGCGGCAAGAGCCTCGAAATGCTCGTAAGCTATGAGCCAGCGTTCACAATGATGGGCGAATGGTGGAAACAGCTTTTCGGCGAGAGCGAAGGAAAGGATAATAAGGGAATATTCCCGGCGTCCGCTACATTTTCAACCGACCTCCACTCATTGGGACAGTTCGTGCAGGAAGGCAGCAGGACAATGTTTGAAACTGTTGTCCACTTTGCAAAACCGAAGTCGGAATACGTTATAAAAGAAGTTGAAGGTAACATCGACGGCCTTAATTTCCTTGCAGGCAAATCAATGCAGTATGTAAACGACCGTGCATTTGAAGGCACAGTCCTCGCTCATACTGACGGCGGAGTGCCTAACATCGTCCTTGAAATACCGGAGATAAATGAGGCTGAATTCGGCTACATGGTCTATTTCTTTGAAAAGGCATGCGCGATATCAGGATACCTGCTTGGGGTCAACCCGTTTGACCAGCCCGGCGTCGAGAGCTATAAGAAGAATATGTTTGCCCTGCTTGGAAAACCGGGTTATGAGGCTCAGAAGGCGGCTCTTGAGGCGAGAATCACTAAATAAGTTACCAAGCCGGTGCGGTTTTTCATTACTTTCCGCATCTAATATAAATTGCAGGAGGTACATTATGTTAAAACTGATTGCAGGGAAAAAAGGTTCAGGAAAGACAAAACAGCTCATCTCCATGGTAAACAATGCAGTGGAAGTCTCAAACGGCAAGGTAGTCTGTATTGAAAAAGGCCCAAAACTGACTTATGACATCAATCATGGTGCAAGGCTCCTCGATACCGACAGCTATCATATAACCGGCTGCGACGCTTTTTATGGTTTTCTCGCCGGCATCGCTGCTTCTGACTTTGACGTTAAAGAGATTTACATTGATTCTATATTAAAAATAGCAAGTGAAAACTTAGACGAAATTGCAAAGCTCATTGAAAAAATCAATGCGCTTTTCAAAGATGACGTGAATGTTGTGATTACAGTTTCAGCCGATGCGTCCGAACTTCCGGAGAGCATGAAGCAATATGTCGCTTAAATATTTATAAAGTTCAAGGGCGCTGCATTGACTGCGGCGCCCTTGTTTTTGCGTAAATTAATAGCTATCCCCGCTGCGCCTGATTATTTAATCACCTTTATGGCGAAAATAATCGCTTCTGTGCCACAGCTGAAATCGGACAACCTTATAAATTGGAAAAAACTTTTTCCATCTAATTTAAACCCGCGAAAATTATGAGCCAAAATTTCCCGCAATAATTTACTGCAATATAAAAAGGTATTGACAAAAGATTATCCATAACTTATAATATTCTGCGTAGCTTTTTTGAAAGGCACATATTGGGCTTTTTTTATGTCCGCTGAACGGATAAAGTTTATGTGTCAAAGCGGTCGGAAGGGGGGATCCTATGATCCTTGACTTAAAAGGAGTTTTCGACTGCGAAGGTTACAGCCGTAATATCGATTATGATTACGATATGAGCAGCTATCAAGACCCGGCAGGCGGCCATCCGCTTAAAGAGCCGGTGAAGGTTAAGGCTCGGCTTCGTAACCGTGCGGGCATCGTTGAGCTTCATGTTGAAACTCAGTTCGATTATTTTACCGAATGTGACAGATGCTGCACACCTTTAAAAGAGCATTACGGCTTTACTTTTGACAATGTGCTTTCCAAGCAGGCATCCGGCGAGGGTGAGAGCGGCGACATCATTCAGGTTGAAGGCGATACTCTTGATCTCGATGAGCTTGTATCGTCAAATGTAATTCTTAATCTTCCTATGAAACACCTGTGCAGTGAAGACTGCAAGGGACTTTGTCCGATATGCGGCAAAAACCTCAATGAGGGCCCATGCGGCTGCAAGAGAGAGATTAACTCACCTTTTTCAAAGTTATTGAATTTGAAGTAAATGAAAATCAGCGATAGGCTGCTTCAGCGGCTTATCTTAAAGGGAGGTACTATAAATGGCGGTTCCTAAGAGAAAAGTCTCGAGAGCGAGACGCGATAAAAGGCGTTCCAATGTATGGAAACTTGATGCACCGACGCTCGTCAAGTGCCCGCAGTGCGGCGAACTTAAAGTGCCCCACAGGGTTTGCGGCAGTTGCGGTTACTATAACGGCAAGGAAGTTATCAAAAAAGAAGCCTGATAAGAAAAGATGGGGAAGGAGAAATCCTTCCTTATTTTTTTGCATTCAGCGGGTTTTTCAGCATAGCGCTGCATATCAAAAAAATATAATTTTTAACATGCAAAGTGGTTCGATTTGACTTAAAGGCGCATAATAAGTAAGATTATTAATATAAATAGACTGCAGGTTTTCGGAGGGAAAATGAGCGCAGTAATAACCGGCGTCCAAGAGGACAGCCTCGCCTACAAAAAGAAGATAAATAAGGGCGACACGCTGCTGAAAATCAATGGGCATGAGATTAATGACATACTTGACTATCGCTTTTATATAACGGAAGAGAAGATTGACGCCGAAATCCTCTCGGAAGGCAAAGTGCGTCACGTACATTTTAAAAAGGAACAGTATGCAGATATCGGGCTTGAATTTGGAACATACCTGATGGATGAAAAGCGCAGTTGCCGCAACCATTGCATTTTCTGCTTTATTGACCAGCTTCCAAAGGGTATGAGGGAAACGCTTTATTTCAAAGACGACGACGCGCGGCTTTCGTTCCTCATGGGCAATTATATTACGCTGACCAATCTCACCGAGCGCGATGTTTCCCGCATTATTGAGATGAAGATAAGCCCGATCAATATTTCAGTGCACACGACTAATCCCGAGCTCCGCGTTAAAATGATGCGCAATAAGAACGCAGGCAAGGTTCTTGAGATTATCCCGCGTCTTGCCGAGGCCGGCATCAAGATAAACTGCCAGCTTGTTTTGTGCCCCGGGATTAACGACGGCGAGGAGCTTGTGCGCTCACTGAATGATTTGAGCAGATATTTCCCGGCAGTCGAAAACATCGCGGCCGTTCCGGTGGGGATAACAAAGTATAGACAAGGGCTTTATAATCTGAGGCCTTACAGCAAAGAGGAAGCGCTTCAGGTCGTAAACACAATAGAGCGTTTCGGCGAACAATTCTTAAAAGAGCATGGAACGAGGCTGGCCTTCGCCGCCGATGAATTCTACCTCAAAGCCGGACTTCCAATACACGATGCCGCATTTTATGAGGACATGAACCAGCTTGACAATGGAGTAGGGCTTATTGCCCAACTTGACAGTGAATTTTCCTCGGCGCTGCGGTATAATGAAATTGTAAAACTGGACACGCCGCGGACCGTTTCAATAGCGACGGGAGAATTGGCGGCACCCTTTATTGAAAAATGTGCAGGCAAAGCGCAAAACAGTGTTGCAGGTCTCAGCGTAAAGGTATATCCTATAAACAATGAATTTTTCGGACAATATATTACTGTTGCAGGACTTGTTACAGGGCGGGATCTAATAAACCAGTTGAAAGGCAAAGAACTGGGGGATACCCTGTTGATTCCGTCGGTCATGCTGAAAAGCGACTGCGACGTATTTCTTGACGACGTCACAGTTGCCGACGTCGAAAAGGAACTTAATATAAAGGTCATTACGGTGAAAAACGACGGTTATGAACTGCTCGACGCGATGACGGGAGCAGTCTAAATTTCGTTTCATTATAAAATCGGAGGAAGACAATGTCAAAGAAAATTGCCGCAATTGTGGGAAGACCAAATGTCGGTAAATCGACTTTGTTTAATAAACTTGTAGGACGGCGCGTTTCAATAGTCGAGGATACTCCCGGTGTTACGAGGGACCGTATCTATGCCGACTGCGAATGGCTCGGGCATGTGTTTCTCCTTGCCGATACCGGCGGTATAGAAGTAAAATCGGATGATGTCATATTGTCCCAGATGAGAGCACAAGCTCAGGCAGCGATTGAGACCGCCGACGTAATTATCTTTGTTACTGATATAAGAACAGGCGTAACCGCCGATGACATGGATATTGCGTCTATGCTCAGACGGAGCGGCAAGCCTGTGGTTTTGTGCGTGAACAAGGTTGACAAGACGGGAAGAGTCCCAGACGAAATCTATGAGTTTTATAATCTCGGCCTCGGCGACCCCTATCCGGTATCTTCTCTGCACGGATTGGGAACCGGTGACCTGCTCGACAAGGTAATCGAGCTTTTCGGCGATGAACCTGAAGAGGAAATCGACACCGGAACGATAAAGGTTGCAATAATCGGTAAACCAAACGTCGGCAAATCATCCCTGGTCAACCGGATAGCCGGCGAGCAGCGCGTTCTTGTGTCTGACATACCCGGTACGACCCGTGACGCAGTCGATACAGTGATAGAAAATGAGCACGGCAGGTTTGTATTTATCGACACAGCAGGCATACGCCGCAAAAGCCGCGTTGAGGATAATATTGAGCATTACAGCGTGTTGAGGTCATATGCCGCCGTAGAGCGGGCGAACGTCTGCGTCATAATGATAGACGCAACAGAAGGATTTACCGAGCAGGACTCAAAAATAGCGGGTTTTGCGCATGAAGAGGGCAAGGGCTGTATTATTGCAGTTAACAAGTGGGATCTGATAGAAAAAAACGATAAGACAATGGACGAATTCAGGACGAAACTGATGAACGATTTAAGTTTTATGTCCTATGCCCCGATTGTGTTTATTTCTGCAAAATCCGGACAGCGAGTCGACCGCTTGTTTCATCTGATAAAATATGTATACGACCAGAACTCAATGCGAATTTCAACGGGCAAGCTCAATGAAGTGCTCGCTGAAGCTGTTGAAAGGGTTCAGCCGCCGTCGGATAAGGGCAGAAGGCTCAAAATAATGTATATTACCCAGCCGTCCACCAATCCGCCCACTTTTGTTATCTTCGTAAACCGCAAGGAACTGTTCCACTTTTCATATCAGCGGTATATAGAGAACCAGATTCGTTCTACATTTGGGCTTGAAGGTACGCCGATTCGGTTTATTATCAGAGAGCGCAGCGAAAAGGCTCAATAATCAATTGGCCTGCCGCGTGAAGTAGATTCAAGTGACTGTAAAGGCAGTTTAAAAGCATAGAAGTATTTCGGAGGGGTTAATGTGCAGCCGACAACAATACTCGCCTATGTCATCAGCGCTGTTGCCGCCTATCTTTTGGGAAGCATCAGTTTTTCAATAATCATAACAAAGCAGTTTGCTGGGACTGACGTGAGGGCTCATGGAAGTGGAAATGCCGGGGCGACAAATGTTCTTCGCACAGCCGGAAAGCTGCCGGCCCTGCTTACTTTTGCCGGTGATTTTCTTAAATGCGTTGTCGCTATATTTATAACGATGGCTGTTGCAAATGCTTTTAATCTCACCGGAGAGTATAGAGAATGTTTAAAATATACAGCGGGTATATCATGTATGCTTGGCCATATCTTCCCAGTCTACTTTGGTTTCAAAGGCGGCAAGGGGGTAACGACGGCTACGGCAATTATGCTTTTGCTTGATTGGCGCGTCTTCATCATTGCCTTCGTGATTTTTGCTGTGTTAGTGCTGATAACGCGCTATGTTTCCCTCGGTTCAGTTTGTGCTGCCGCTTCGCTGCCGTTTACAACGATTGCGTTTCAAATTGCCGACCACCAGAGATATCCTGTTATAAATACTCTCCTTGTCAGTTGCATCACATTGATAATAATAGTAAAGCATCATGAGAATATTTCAAGGCTTTTAAACGGAACGGAGTCGAAAATACATAGCAAATCTTGAAAAGTATGGGCTGTTTTTAGATTTTTGTTTTATAAAAGGCAAATTTTCATCCTTTTAAATTGGAGGAATTCGGATAATGTCCAAAATTGCAATTTTGGGTTCTGGGGGATGGGGTACTGCGCTTGCAGTTATGAGCGAAAAATACGGCCATGAAGTAACACTCTGGTCGCCATTTGAAGAAGAAATAGAGGCAATCCGCAGCGACGGCGAGAACAAAAAGCTCCTTCCCGGCATAAAGGTATCGGAAAAAATATGCTTAACAAACGACATAAGCTGCGCCTGTGATATGGATTTGACAATACTGGCAGTCCCGTCCTTTGCAGTAAGATCAACTGCTAAAAAGCTTGCCCCTCTTTTAAAACCTGGCCAGATTGTGGTTAACGTCGCAAAAGGCCTTGAAGAAAATTCGCTTAAAAGGATGACGCAGGTAATTGAAGAAGAGTTGCCGCAGGTCAAGACGGTTGTACTCTCGGGCCCTTCCCACGCGGAGGAAGTTTCCCGCAATGTGCCGACAGCCATAGTCGCCGCTTCAAAATACGAGGACGCCGCGGCAAAGGTACAGGAAACGCTTATGAACCAAAACTTCAGAATATACGTCAACCCAGATGTAATTGGCGTGGAGATTGGCGGGTCACTTAAGAATGTTATGGCGCTTGCGGCGGGCGTATGCGACGGATTAAAGCTCGGCGACAACACAAAGGCCGCGCTGATGACAAGAGGCATAACGGAAATAGCGAGGCTTGGCGTCGCGATGGGCGGTTCGGCTCAGACTTTTGCCGGGCTTGCCGGAGTCGGAGACCTTATTGTAACATGCACAAGCATGCACAGCCGCAACAGGCGTGCGGGCATTTATATCGGCGAAGGGCTGTCTGCCGAAGAGGCAATCAAAAAAGTAGGCATGACTGTCGAAGGCTATAAAACGACCCATGCCGCTTATGTGCTGTCAAAGAGAGCAGGCGTTGAAATGCCGATAGTGAATGAATGTTATCAGGTCCTTTATGAAGGCAAGAACCCGTCAAAGGCTATTAAGGATTTGATGTTGAGAGAGAAGAAGAGCGAAATAGAAGACCTGTGGCCAAAACAAAAAATTAATTAAGCAAAAAGTTTTTTGGAAAGTCAGTTGCCCTTAATGTAACTGACTTTTTGTATGAAAATTTCCTTAATTTTACACAAAATTAAATAATAAGTGCATATAAATAAAAACAATTGACATTATTTAATTAATTTACTATTATAATAATAGGTAGTTTTAAAAATATTTGGTTTTACGCAATAATATAAAAAGATTCGCGGGGCCAAATAAGAAAATCGGGAGTGGTATTATGACGATTCTGGTCGTCGATGACTCAATTTTTGTCAGGCAGTTTATAAAGAAATACCTGCTCGAGATCAATCCGAATATAGAACTTGACTTTGCTGCTTCCGGTGAGGAAGGCTATGAGATTTACCAAGAAAAACACCCAAATCTCATAATTACAGACTTACTTATGCCAGGTATGGGCGGACAGGAATTTATTGAAAAAATCAGGTCAACCGATAAAAAAACGAAGATTGTCGTATTGACGGCTGATATCCAGAAAACAGTCAAAGAAGAAATCGCTCAGCTGAAAGTCACTGCTTTTTTAAACAAGCCGATTAATAAGGACAGTATAAAGTTTATTTCGGGCCTTGTTGAGGAGTGATTTGATGCTGTCGGATTTACAAAAGGATCTTTTAATCGAGATATTAAATACAAATCTCGGCGTGGCAGCGAGTCTTTTATCAGAGATGGTCGACCAAAAGGTAATTCTTTCACTCCCTTCACTTGATTTAAAAAAAGGCAATGAATTTGATTTAAGACTGCTGAACAGAGAAGACCCTGATTTCAATACATCAGTTTTATGCTCAATGAGGTTTGGCAACGATTTTTCAGGCAACGCATACATAGTATTTCCAGCGGATAAAGCAAAATATCTTGTCAACGCATGTCTTGCTGAAGAACCTGATAACGGTGACTACTACAACAGACTAACAGCCCAGGACCTTGATGTAATAAGGGAAATAAGCAATATAATTTTTAACGCAGTAATTGGCGGCTTTGGCAACCTGCTTGGTGTCAGGCTTGAATATTCACTTCCGCAAATTGAAATGACTACAATTGATGCAATGGATAGTGGAATTTTGCCGGAAGAAATGCACTTTTTGTCCATGTTTAATTCATTTTATCTGCCAAAAAGCCAGGTCCGTGGGGTCATTTTTATCGCTCTTTCAGTCAATTCCGAAAAAATGCTAATAAATAAAATAGATGAGATGCTGGTTGGTATAAATGATTGAATTGTATAAATTTGCCTTGAACAGTATAGATATTGGGGTAATAATTATCGACAGCAGCCAAACAATAACGTTCTGGAATGAATATATGGAAAGAATCTCGCAAATTCACCAAAGTGAGGCGCTGGGCCGCAAACTTTCTGAGATCTGCGAAACATTCAAAAAGAAACTGTATCAGGATATTATCGAATCTGCATTATTATATAATCAAAGCCGGTTTTGCTCGAGCAAGTTGCATAAAGCATTTGTTTATCCCAAAGAGGGCAATATTGAAAATATAAGGCAAAATATGAATATAAAACCGGCAATGATAGGCGACGAAACATATGCCATTATACAAATTGATGATATTACAGCACAGGTCAGCAATGAATACAAGATGACCTCCCTAATAAATGAGCTTAAAAAAGGTTATCTCGAGATAAAAGAATCTGAGCAAATAAACCGGCAGTTGGCGCGCAGGGATCCTTTGACAAAGTTGGCGAACCGTCACGCAATAATGCAGTTGCTGGACAATACATTTAAAGATCCGAAAACCCTGCAAAGCAGTGCGCTGTTGTTTTTGGACCTTGACGGGTTTAAGTCCGTAAATGATACATATGGACATTTAATGGGTGATAATCTGCTTGTCAGGGTGGCAGGCATATTAAAAAGCAAGGTACGAAAAGATGACGTTGTTGCCCGTCTTGGCGGTGATGAATTCATTATTTTCATTTCTAACATTGATTCAATAGAATCACTCGAAACAATCGGTAATAAACTTGTTTCAGAAATTGCAAAGCCTATTTTAATTGACGGAACAATGATTCATGTAACGGTAAGTATTGGTATAGCACCTTACGATGATAGTATTAAGAATAGCAACGATTTCATTAAAGTGGCTGATCAAGCTATGTATTGCGCAAAAAGAGAAGGAAAAAACAAGTTCGTAATTTATGATAAAAAAATTGAATCGGGAAGCAAAGGAAAAGGGCCTTTAACAAAATAGTTATTTTGTAAAGGCCCTTTAATTTAATATTTATTTAAAAGTTTCGCCCGTTCCAGCCCCAATGTTCCGTTTCTTCATATTTAATATATATGGCAGATGGGCTTATGCCCAGTTCTTCGTTTATAATTTTCGTAAGTTCGGCGGTCATCTTGTCGTATGATGCGCTGTCGGCCTTGCCAAAGAGACTGACTTCAATATAGGCTATGCCTATGTTATTTTTTCCGCCGAAATAAAGGTTGCATTCATCTTCAAATGACAGCATTAAGTAGTTTTCGCTTTTGCCGGGGAAAATTGAAATTGCCTTTCCGAATCTTGACTTTAAAACTTCTTCCTTTTCTCTTGAAATTTTGACGTTCACTTTTGTGTTGATATAAGGCATCCCGATTCCTCCAGTCGTACCACAAAATATTTTCATTATTTTAGCATACATATAGCAAAATAGCAACGAAAAAAAGCTGTTCGTCTGAAATAAGATGAACAGCTTTTTTGTTTTCGATAATGCATAATGTTCCCTTAGAATTTACATTCATACAGCTTTCAACATTTTATTGTTATTACGAACCTAAAGGGTGACGCTTCAACCGAATAAATACTAATTTGAATTTTTGAGAGCATACTAAGATAAGCGGGAAAATTAACTTTTGGGGGATTATTTATGATAAATGACACGATATCATTTTGGCATAAAACGGCTCGGATTAAGACTTATCCGCGCCTGAATGGCGATATCGAAACGGATACGCTCATTATCGGCGGCGGCATTACAGGCGTTACCTGCGCGTACCTGCTCAGCGGCGAGGGCAAAGATACAGTTTTAATAGAAGCGGACGAACTTTGCAGCGGGACAACAGGCAATACCACCGCGAAGATAACGATACAGCACGCCCTAATTTACAGCAGGTTGATGAAAGAGCAGGGGTCAGAAACCGCAAAAAGCTATGCGAATGCGAACAGGGACGCTTTAAACTTTATAAAGGAAACGGTACAGAAAGAACAGATTGACTGCAATTTAAATGAGAACACCGCGTGTATTTTTGCGCAAAAAGAAGATGAAATCGAGAAACTCAAGGACGAATTTGAAGCGGCAAAGGAACTGGGCATAGATGCTGAATATATCTCGCATCCGGATTTTCCGAAGGACAGCCTTGCGGCATTGAGCTTTCATAACCAGGCGGTATTCCATCCCGTCAAATATATAGCAGCATTAGCTGAAGCGGCCGTCCGGCGCGGCGCGAAGATTTACTGCGGCACAAAGGCGGTAAAAGTACAGGATGGGGACACCGTTACAGTGACATGCGAAAACGGCGTAAAAATCACTGCAAAACACGTTCTGATGGCTACGCAGTATCCAATTTATGACGGGCCGTTCGGCTTTTACTTCACACGGCTTTACCCAAAAAGGTCGTATGGCATGGCGCTTGAACCGGAAGGCGAATGGCCGGACGGCAGCTATATCAACATCGGAGACCCTTCCCGCTCGATAAGAACCTATGCTGAGGACGGCAAGCGTATTTTGATAGTAGTAGGTGAGGGGCACCCGACTGCCCGTTCAAGCGGGGATATGAGCGCGCATTTTGACAACCTTTATAAGTACGCTAAAGAGTTGACGTCAAGCGAATGTGAAATCATCGCGAAGTGGTCAGCGCAGGACTATGACACGCCGGACGGGCTTCCCTATATAGGAAAGCTTCACGCCAACTCGAATATCTTTATTGCGTCGGGCTATAAAAAATGGGGCATTACAAACGGAACGCTCGCCGGCATGATAACGTCTGATATCATAGCAAAAGGCGGGAGTATCTATGAGGATACCTTCTCACCGGCGCGTCGCGATATCAGCAGCTCCCTCGGTACCTTCCTTTCAGAATCGGCCGGCTGGCTCGGCGAGTTTATCAAATCAAAGACCGAAGCGCTTGACAAACTTACCGGCATGCACCCCGGCGAGGGCAGAGTCATTGATTTTGAGGGAGAGCGGGCCGGTATCTATTTGGACGAGGACGGGTATGTGACCATTGTAGATATATCCTGCACCCATATGACGACATCCTTAAACTTCAATGCGGCTGAAAAGACCTGGGATTGTCCGGCCCACGGCGGCAGGTTCGGGATTGACGGCAGACTTATAGAGGGGCCGCCTAAAGACCCGCTGAGAGTGCTTTTCAAAGGCAAGTACAGCGACCTGTTGGCGGAGGTCGAAAGGTAAATGTGGGTAGAAATTTGTGAAGTTGTCATACGCAGTATTTGCGCATATATAATTCTCCTGATTGTGTATAAGCTGATGAGCCGAAAATTTCTGTCCCAGCTTACCTATTTTGATTTTATCGTCGGCGTGCTTTTAGGCGCTATTGCGGCCAGGATTTCCCTTGGCGCTGCCAACTCGCTTTTGCTTGGAATCATCTCCGCAGCGGTCATTGTGCTTCTGGTATTGCTCAGCGAATGGCTTGACTTTAAGAGTTTCCGTTTTTTTAAAGCAATAGACGGCACACCGGTAGTCGTCATATGCAACGGCGAGATTATCGACGGCAATCTCAAAAAACTGCGGATAAGCATGAGCAGGCTTTTGGAGATGCTTCGGGAAAAGAACTTTTTTAATGTCGGGGATGTAAACTTTGCTATTATTGAGAGTGACGGCCGGCTGTCGGTGATACCGAAATCGGCGGAACGGCCCGTTGTATTGTCCGATATTGGCAAAACCGAACAGGAGGCAAAGCTGCCCGTTGACCTGATTATGGACGGCAAACTGATATCAGAAAATCTGGCTGAAGCGGGACTGGATGAGCAATGGCTGATTTCACAGCTTGCCCCCAAAAATCTTAAAGTTGAAAATATATTTTACGCAGCCCTAACTACAAACGGGGAACTGTATGTCTCCCCGAAAAACGGGCGGACGTGAAAACAGGCATGACTCGATACCCGCGGTTAAAGCTGCGGAGGCCTTACAGTGCCAAATGAATGACAAACATAACAAAACGCCGTGCAACAAATAGGGCCGCATGGATTTTCCATGCGGCCTTATATTTCTGTAATTACTCGTCGAACAGCGCGAGTATCTCTTCGGGCGACATTTTTGAGATTATGCCGTCTCCCTCTGATATAACAGAATCGGCGAGCTTTGATTTATCCTCCTGAAGTTTGAGGATTTTTTCTTCTATTGTATCTTTGGCAATCAGCTTGTAAACCTGAACGCTGTTTCGCTGGCCTATGCGGTGAGCGCGGTCGGTGGCCTGGTTTTGGGCGCTGATATTCCACCACGGGTCGTAATGGATAACGATATCTGCACCGGTGAGATTAAGCCCAGTGCCGCCGGCTTTGAGTGAGATGAGGAAAACATTCGTGTCGTCGGTGTTGAACCGCTGGGTAAGGGCGGAACGCTCCTCTTTCGGCGTCGAGCCTTTGAGTATATAGTAGCTTATATTGAGCTGTTTGAGCTTTTCCTCAATTATAGATAGCATAGAGGTAAACTGCGAGAAAAGCAATACTTTATGCCCCGCCTGGACGGATGATTCAAGCAGCTGCAGGCAAAGCTCAAGCTTTGCGCTTTCAGCATGGTAGTCATCATAACACAGAGAGGGGTCACAGCATAGCTGACGGAGCCTTGTCAGCATAGCAAGAATCATGACCTTGCTGCCGGCGTTGAAGTCACCGGATTTTATCTGTGAGGACACTTGGGAGCGTATTTTTGCAAGGTTTGCGATATAAAGGCGTTTCTGCTCACCTTCAAGTCCGGCGTAAAGCACAGTTTCAGTTTTCGGAGGCAATTCCTTCAGGACATTTGATTTAAGGCGCCTCAATATAAACGGCGACAGCATTTTTTTGAGGTTAGCGAGCGCGTTTTGGTCGTCGTTTTTCATAATAGGCGTTTCAAAATCCTGATTGAATTTGCTGTGACTGTGCAGATATCCCGGCATAAGGAAGTCGAATATAGACCAGATTTCAGCAAGGCTGTTTTCAATCGGCGTGCCGGTCAGGGCAAAGCGCTGCCGGCTGTGTATGGATTTCACCGCCTTGGCGTTTTGTGTCGCCGCGTTTTTGATGTATTGCGCCTCGTCTATTATCTGACAGTAAAACTCAATGCCCTCATAAAGCTCGATATCGCGTTTCAGCAGGTCGTAGGAAGTGATGACTGCGTCGTATTCGGGGATATGGGAAATGAGGTCAGCCCGCTGCTGCGCGTCGCCGATAATGGATACTGTTGAAAGCTGCGGTGCAAAGTGCCGTATTTCGTTTTCCCAGTTCAGGACAAGCGACGCAGGACATACAATAAGCGATACCGTATGTTCGGTTTGTTCCTCTTTGACTGACAGCAGGAATGCAATTGTCTGCAGCGTCTTTCCGAGGCCCATATCATCGGCAAGCACGCCGCCGAAGCCGTACCGGCTCATCGTTTTGAGCCACCTGAAACCGGTTTTCTGATAGTTTCTCAAGATATTGCGTAAACTTTCAGGCGGTTCAATCTCGCTGTCACTTATGTCGTTGATGTCCCTGACCATGGATTTAAAGGCGGGGTCGCGTTTGCTTTTGAGCTGAGCGCTGTCTTTGATAATGCCGTCGATATAAAGCGCGCGGTATTTGGCGACTGTAGCGCTGCCTCTTGCCAGGTCTTCATCTTTAAGGCCAAGCCCCTGTGCCAGTTGTGACAGGGCGGACAGTGAGTTGTTTTCAAGCCCAACGAATGTACCGTCCCGCAGCTTGTGATATTTTTTGCGCTGGCGATAGGAATTGAGCAGAGCGGCAAGCTCCTCGGGAGGGAAATCGCCAGTGTCGAAATCGAGATCTATAAGGTTGCTGCGCAGCCGGACGCCAATACTTATCTGCGGTGTCCGCTGCAGATTAATAGTTCTGAATTTTGCGGTTGTGTATATCTCCATCACTTGGGACATCTCGTCGAGTCCCTCGGAAAGCAGTTTAAAAATCCTGTCATCGTCGCGTATAAACAGAAATTTATGTTCAGGGTCATAGCCCTCAAAGAATTTCTTTATGAGCGACTGTGCGATAAGCTCGTTTTTGAGGTCACGCTGGAAATTTGACTTTTCATCGCTCATAAAGTCGATTTCGATATCACCATAGCAGAACTTTAGGTTCCCTGTTATAAAGCCCGGTGAAATAATATCGAGATAGAGCCTGGAGACAAGCGGCTTGGGGAAGAAGCGGCTTAGATTGTTTTCGTCCTCATTAATTTTGATAAACTTTCTTATTTCGGGAACTACGCTTGTGCAAAAGCTGCCCATGTCGCTTTCGGCAATTTTCAGCTCGCCGTCGCCCTTTATCATGGCCTGCAGTATTGGCCCTGTGGCATTAGTACATTCCTTGCTGCACCTGTAAAGGCAATCTCCAGACAGTATATATTGCCTTTCTTGCCCTGAAATAAGCAGTTCAGGCGGTTCCATCTGAATCTTAAAATTGTTTTTGTCCTGTTTGATTGTCAGTTCAAGTTTGGGTTCGCCGTCTTTTAAGAGTATGGTTTCATTCTCGCCAAAGAAATTCACGGTAACCTCTTTGTCCTTGTAAATCTCAAAAAAACGGTCGAAGGCTTCAGGCGACAAGAATAGGCACCGTTTGTCGCTTTTATGCGTATGCTGCAGGCTCGAATAGGCCATTGCTTCGCGGAATTTATCCATAAAAAAGCGCAAAAGCTTCTGTGACTCGGTGTCAAAGGCATTTTCATTGTGTAAAAATTTGAGTTTTACGCCGTATTCGACAACGTTGCCCTGCAGGACATCCTGATAGAATTTTGACAGGTCTTTTATGACATACATGCGGTCATATCCGGCACTCAGTTCAATGGCAAGCCTGCCGAAGCTGTCAAACCGTATTTTTGGAACGAGATGGACTTTTTCGGCGGTTGAATTGGATATTGTCTCCGCGATTATACGATTTGTATAATAATTTATCATTTCACGGGCGGCGCTGTCGGTTTCAGACACGTTTTTTATAGGCACCGGCGCACTCTGTTCTGTCATTTTGATGTAATAGTATTGCACCAGCACCGCAATGGTGTGTTTGCAGCACCCGTCAAAAGAGTAAAAGGCAGGGCAGTCGCAGTAATGGTCAATAAGACTGCCGTCTGCGTCAAGAGTTGCTTCAACGCTGTATTGAAATTTGTCTCCTTTTACCTCAGCATATATTTTTGTAATTCCATTTTTGGGATTGGTTTCGATGTTAAGTTTTGAAACACGGCGTTCGTTGTAGTATTCGATTCCGCGTTCATATGTTTTTTTGTTAGACGCCAAGGAACTAATGCTTTTTAGAGATATCATTCAATCGCACTCCGAGAATCTACATATAATAATAAACTTGCCTTTATTTATTAGATTTCAGACAGTAAGCCAATAAAACAAACATTTTGGCATACATTTAATTTTACTCCATTTTGGAAAATCGGGCAAGTATTAAAATTATAATTGATAAAACCTTCAGGGGTTTGCCCAGCCTTTGGCAAAAAATAAAAGCGGGACGCAGAATTCTGCGCCCCGCCGCTAATGTCAAATCTGAATTCAAATTCAGTGGATAACCCTTACGCGGATTACGCCGTTGATAGCTTTGAGTTTTTCTACAGGCTGGTCGACATTCTCGCCGGTTATATCGAGAATTGTGTAAGCGTTTTCTTTCTTTGACTTGTTGACCATATTTTCGATATTGATATTTGACTGCGAGAATACGCCAGTTATCTGAGTGACCATGTTCGGGATATTCTTGTGAACAACGGTGATACGGGTATCGCCTGAACGCGGCATATCGACATTCGGGAAGTTGACGGAATTGGTTATAGTACCGTTCTCGAGGAAGTCGATAAGCTCGTTTGCCGCCATATATGCACAGTTGTCCTCCGACTCAGGGGTAGAAGCGCCGAGGTGAGGAATCGGGATAACACCTTTAACACCAAGCAGCTCGTCGCAGGGGAAGTCTACTGTATAAGAAGCGACCTTGCCGGACTCGAGAGCAGCCTTGATATCCTCAGTGACAACGAGTTCACCGCGGGCAAAGTTGAATATGCGGACGCCGTTCTTCATAGCGGCGATTGACTGTGCATTGATAGCGCCTCTTGTCTCATTGTTGAGCGGTACATGGATGGTGATGAAATCGCAGTTTTCATAAATCTCATTTACCGTCGCCGCATGATGGATTGAACGGGAAATGCCCCATGCGGATTTGAGGGAAATATACGGGTCATAGCCGTAGACTTCCATGCCGAGGCTGTGAGCGGCATTGGCAACCATAACGCCGATGGCGCCGAGTCCGATTACGCCGAGCTTCTTGCCTGCAATTTCAGGGCCGACAAACTGTGATTTGCCTTTTTCAACCAGCTTTGCGACCTCATCGCCTCTGCCTTTAAGGCTCTGTACCCAGTTGGAAGCTTCGATGACGTTGCGGGCAGTCAATATAAATGCTCCTATAACAAGCTCCTTAACAGCATTTGCGTTGGCGCCCGGCGTGTTGAAAACGACAATGCCTTTTTCGCTGCACTTGTCTATTGGAATATTGTTAGTGCCGGCGCCGGCCCTGGCAATAGCCTTCAAAGAATCAGGAAATTCGACGTCATGCAGCGAGGCGGAGCGAACAATTATAGCATCCGGCTTTTCAGTTTCATCGGACACCGAATAAACTCCCGGTTTAAACTGAGAAAGACCAGCAGGGGAGATTTTGTTCATTGTTTTAATATTGAACATATGTAGATACCTCCGTTAAAGTAATCTGCAACTAAATTATGCCGCAAATCTTGTAAATATGAGCCGAAGCGGCTGCACACCGCTTCGGCTTAGAAAATTAGGCATTCTTAGCTTCAAAATCCTTCATGAACGCAACGAGGTCCTTAACGCCTTGAATCGGCATGGCGTTATAAATGCTCGCGCGCATACCGCCGACGGTACGGTGGCCTTTGAGGTTCACAAAGCCCGCAGCTTCAGCTTCTTTGACAAACTTCTTGTCGAGTTCGTCGTTTCCGGTGACGAAAGGAACGTTCATGAGCGAACGGTACTCTTTCTCGACTGTTCCGTGGAACAACTTAGAAGAGTCGAGGAAATCATAAAGAATCTTTGCTTTTTCGCGGTTGATCTCAGCCATCTTCTCTACACCGCCCATCTCTTCAAGCCATTCGAGAACGAGTTTGCAGATGTAGATTGAATAGCATGGAGGAGTGTTATACATGGAATTGTGGTCGACGTGTGTTTGGTAATTGAACATAGTGGGAGTTATATCACGGGCGTGACCGACGAGGTCCTCACGGATAATAACAACAGTAAGGCCGGCAGGCCCGATATTCTTCTGAGCGCCCGCAAAAAGGAGACCGAACTTAGAGACATCAAGGGGTTCGGAAAGAATGCAGGAGGAAATATCGGCAACCAGCGGAACGTCGCCTGTTTCGGGCAGTTCAGTCCACTTTGTTCCGTAAATAGTGTTGTTCAGGCATATGTAGAAATAGTCCGCATCCTTGTCAAATGTAGACGGGTCGAGCTTCGGGATATAAGTGAAAGTTTTATCAGCGGATGATGCAACTGCTGTGCATTTTCCATATCTTGAAGCTTCAGCAAAAGCCTTTTTGGCCCACTGGCCAGTAATAACGAAATCAGCGCGTCCGCTGCCGTTCATCAGGTTCAGCGGAATCATGGCGAACTGGCTTGAGGCGCCACCCTGCAGGAATAATACCTTATAGTTTGACGGAATGTGCATTACACGGCGTAATCTTTCTTCACATTCTGTAATGATGCTTTCAAAGATCTTGGATCTGTGGGACATTTCCATTACAGATTGTCCTGAACCCTTGTAATCAAGCATCTCCTCAGCAGCACGTTTAAGGACTGGCTCAGGCAGCATCGACGGGCCGGCAGAAAAGTTGTAAACTCTTTTCACAAAATCTCCTCCAGTGTGTGTCCCGCCTCGGTAAAGCAGGACAGTTTTTTGGTATACTACGCTATCACGATGTGCCGCAAAGTATATGCCGGTAATAAAAATGCAAGTTCGACATATAAAAGTTGTATTTTGCGACAAAACTTAATTATATTATAGTACGGCAGAAAGTTTTGTTCAACCGCTAAAAGATAAAAATTTAACAAATTTTCATATAGACAATTCAGCCCTTTTGCAGTAAATTTTTCTTAGAAGAATAAAAACTAATCCACATAATCAGCCCAAGAAGGGTGCCTAAGAGGTTGAGGATAACATCATCAATATCTGCTCCGACACCGGGGGCAAGTCCAAAAGAAGTTTCTGCATATTGTATTGCTTCAATTATGCATGAAAACAAGATAGAAAAAATGGCGGTGAGAGATTTTTTAATGAATTTTTTATTGACGGACGGCAGCAAAAAACCGAGCGGAATAAAAAGAAACAGGTTTGAAGCGATGTTATAGCCGAATATGCTGACTTTATAATAAAATGAGAATTCTTTGGCAAAAAAGACGCTGCAGACCCCAACTATGGTGTGGAACGGGACAAGGTTAAAGTTTTGCGGTGTATACTGCGGCGCGTCGAGGCTTGTATCGTAGGCGACTGGAAAAAAGCTCAGCGAACAGATAACCATTATATAAGCTATAAAGGCGAACTTTATTAATTCAGCTTTAGGCAAGATGCTTATTCCAGACGAGGACTTAATTATCCAAATGGCTAAAAATATACAGATAACCGGCGACAACCCCATAAGAAAGAATAGTTGTGGAGTTACGCTGAACATAAATTCACCGCCTTACCAGTGCCGTTGTATGTAATATTTATTATTATAACATATTTTTGTATACCGACAGGACGAAATTTTATATTAGCAGTTATGCAATCAAATATTAATGCAATTGAATTAGGCGTTGAGTTATAGTATAATTTGAATAATTAACAAGTTAAAAATTCGATAGTAGATTTTATATAAATAGTGGGGTGTGATTTATGGACAAACTTCTGTCACTTATTGAGGAGAACGCAAAGCTTTCCGACGAACAACTTGCGGCAATGCTTAACAGGGACGTCGAGGAAGTCCGAAGGCAGATACGGGAGTATGAGAAATCAGGGCTTATCAAGGGTTATAAAGCGCTGATTGACTGGGAGAAAGCAGATAAGGAAACTGTCACGGCGTTCATTGAGGTCAAGGTATCACCGCAGCGCGATTACGGATTCGAGCAGGTTGCCGAGCGCATAATGCAGTTTGAGGAAGTTGAAAGTGTTTATCTGATGTCAGGAGGATTTGACCTTGCTGTCACTGTCCGCGGCAACTCTTTCAAAGAGGTTGCCATGTTCGTTGCGGAAAGGCTATCCCCGCTTGACAATGTGCTGTCGACTGCAACGCATTTCATTCTCCGCAGATACAAGGATAAAGGCGTGGTGTTCGGCTCAGAAAAGCCTGATGAGAGAGGAAGGATCTCACTGTGTTAGATTATCAGTCAATTATATCAAGTACAGTGAGAGACATGAGGCCGTCAGGGATACGCAAATTTTTTGATTTAGTGTCTGAAATGGATGATGTTATCTCACTGGGGGTCGGTGAACCTGACTTTGCCACCCCATGGCATATACGTTCAGCGGGTATTTATTCGCTGGAGAAAGGAAAAACATGGTATACGTCAAACGCCGGCTTGTCTGAGCTCCGCGAGGCCATAAGTGAGTATCTTGACCGGCGCTTTAACATAAGTTACAACGCAAAAAACGAAGTGCTCATTACTGTCGGCGGCAGTGAAGCTATTGATATTTGTATCCGCTCACTTGTAAAACCGGGCGACGAGGTTATAATACCCCAGCCGTGTTTCGTCTGCTATGAACCTCTGGTTACGCTGGCGGGAGGAACTCCTGTTATTATACAGACGAGAGCGGAGGATAAATTCCGCCTAACACCTCAGCAGCTCAAAAGAGCCATTACACCGAGGACAAAACTGCTTATCCTGCCTTTTCCAAACAACCCGACCGGTGCGGTAATGCGCCGCAGCGACTTGGAAGCAATCGCGGAGGTGCTGCGGGGCACCAATATAATGATACTGTCCGATGAAATCTACGCCGAGCTTACATATAACGGAAAGCATGTTTCTATTGCCTCAATAGACGGCATGAAGGAACGCACAATATTAGTCAGCGGATTTTCAAAGGCTTACGCGATGACCGGCTGGAGGCTGGGATATGCCTGTGGCCCGTCGCCAGTGATTGCCGCGATGCATAAGGTTCATCAGTACGCTATTATGTGCGCCCCCACGACCTCGCAGTATGCCGCAATCGAAGCGATGAAAAACGGCGATGAAGACATAGAACGCATGGTTTCTGAATATGATATGCGCAGGCGGCTTCTTGTCAACGGGCTTAATAAAATCGGTCTCGATTGTTTTGAGCCCGAGGGCGCGTTTTATGTTTTCCCGTCGATTAAAAGGTCAGGGCTTTCGTCAGAGCAGTTCTGCAAAAAATTATTGTTTGAAAAGCGCCTTGCCGTAGTGCCGGGCACTGCGTTCGGCGACAGCGGTGAAGGTTTTGTGCGCATTTCGTATTCATATTCGCTCAACCATTTATGTGAAGCTCTCAAACGGCTTGAATGCTTTATGAGTGGACTCAATAAAAATAATTAAGGGGTGGAACATGGATAGGGTCTCTGCAGTTCGCTGCGAAACTTATGATATAGATAAACTTGATAAGATTATTGAAAACCAGTTTCAGGAATTTGAGAAGGAGAAGCCGCTAATCAAGGCAGGGGACAAGGTGGTAATCAAGCCAAACCTTATCATGCGGAGTCGGCCGGAGAATGCGGCTACAACACACCCGGAACTTATTGCGGCTATAATAAGGGCGGTCAAAAGGCGCGGTGGCAATCCGATTATAGCCGAAAGCCCCGGCGGCCCTTATACCAAACAGTATCTTCATTCCATATATAATGGGACGGGGATTGCTGCAGTTGCGGAAAGAGAAGGCGCAGAGCTTAATTTTGACACAGGTTCCGTTGAAGTCCCCACAAACGGCGGGAAAAAGGTTAATACTTTTGAGATAATTAACCCTATTGCAAACGCCGATGTAGTTATCTCTGCGGCAAAGCTCAAAACGCATGCACAGATGACCTATTCGGGAGCGGTAAAAAATCTTTTCGGCTCCATTCCCGGGCTGAAAAAACCGGAATTTCATTATCGGTTTCAAAATGTTCCGGATTTTGCCGCAATGCTGGTTGATTTGTGCGAGACAATAAAGCCCGCCATATCATTTATTGACGGCATTGTCGGCATGGAGGGAAACGGCCCGACAGGAGGCACCCCAAAGAAACTGGGAGTAATATTTGCCGGTACAAATCCGTATGCGGTTGACCTTGTCGCGACTGCTGCCATAGGATTTAAGGCGGGCGATATCCCGGTGCTTGCCGACGCCATCAGCCGTGGGCTTTGCCCGCAGGATATTACAGGGGTTGAATTGTGCGGAGACGGCGCAGACGCATTCGGGAAATTTAAGGTACCTGACAGCGTTTCCCTTGATTTTCTCGCTGGTTTTCCAGAGTTTATAAGAAAACCGCTGAATAAGTTGTGTACGCCTAAGCCGGTTATCGTAAAAAAGAAATGTATTGGCTGCGGAAAATGTGCCGAAAGCTGTCCGCAGCATACGATTGAGATAAAGGACCGCAAGGCAGTAATTGACTATTCAAAATGCATCAAGTGCTTCTGCTGCCATGAGATGTGCCCGAAACAGGCAATTAATATTAAGCGGTTCAGACTGTTCGGCAAGAGAGGGTGATTTGAGATTAATTTTGTCCAGATAAAAGCAAATGCAAAAATAAATCTGACACTTGACATAGTGGGAAGGCGCCCCGACGGCTACCATGAGTTATCTACTATCATGCAATCTGTTGACATTTCTGACACAGTGAGCATCCACCGTGATAGCGTTATATCGGTGGATTGCTCGGACCCGACGCTTTGCGGTAGTGATAACCTGGCTTACCGTGCGGCGGCGCTGTTTTTTGAGGCCGCTGGGATTTCCGAAGGCGCTAAAATAGAGATTCAGAAACAAATTCCGAAGGCAGCCGGACTTGCGGGCGGAAGTGCCGACGCCGCAGCGGTGATTGTAGGGCTTAATGTGCTGTATGAAACAGGTTATGACTTAAATAAACTATGTGAATTAGGCGTCAAAGCGGGCGCTGACGTGCCGTTCTGCATTGTCGGCGGAACTTTGCTCGCCCGCGGCATAGGTGAAAAACTGTCTGAGGTGCCGCCGCTTCCTGATTGCTGCATTGTAGTTGTAAAAAAGGGAGAAAAGGCCTCAACAGGTTCTCTATACGCGCAGTTCGACGAACATGGGGCAAGAAAAAGGCCGGATAATGTTGCTATGCTCAAAGCGCTTGAAGCGAAAGATATCAAAGAAATAGGCCGTTGCCTCTGCAACGTCTTTGAGGAACTTGTTCCTGAAAGCTATGCGACAAAACAGCTTATGCTGGAGTACGGCGCTGTCGGAAGTGCCCTCAGCGGAAGCGGACCTTCTGTTTTTGGAATCTTTGAAGATATAGAGAAAGCCAAGAATTGCCATAAAAATTTTGACCAATTTTCAAAAATATGTTCCCCTGCGCGCTCAGGTTGTGATATAATTAGAGTAGTTTAATTGTTAATTATTTGACCATATTTAATAATTTGAATAGCGCATACCATCTAAGGCCGCAAGTAAGACCGTTTTTCAGAAAAAATTTAAATTTATGTATATTACCATAATTTTCCGTCAAAAATCCTTTTGCAGCAAACATAATTGACGGGAGATATGGTCATATGAAATTATTTAAAGTTGAAAAAGCTGTTTTGCTGGGATTAATGATAACGGTCATTGCGGCGTCTCTGTCAAGTTTTTCTGTTTTTGCGAAACAATGCAGCGATATAAGGGGCAAGGTCCTGCGTCTGCATATTATAGCTAATTCCGATAGTAAAGCCGACCAGCAGTTAAAACTCAATGTACGTGACAGGATTTTACGCGAATCGCAGGAGCTCTTTATTGCTGCCGACAATAAAGAAGAAGCTGAAGAAAACGTCAGAGAGAAACTTCCTGAAATCATAAAAATTGCCCAAGATGAGGTCAAGAGGGAAGGCTTCAATTATAAAGTAAATGCTCAGCTAGTCAACATGTACTTCACAACGAGGAAGTACGATAACATTACACTACCCGCTGGGTATTATGATGCGGTTCGGATAACAATAGGGGAGGCAAAAGGTCATAACTGGTGGTGTGTGCTGTTCCCATCGCTCTGCATACCAGCGTCATCCGAAGAGCAGAAACAGGAAATCAGTGATGTGCTGTCTCCGGACGAGGAAAATATAGTTGAAAACTCGGACAAGCCAGATATCAAAATAAAATTTAAAGTTGTTGAACTTTTCGAGCAGTGCGATGATTTTCTAAAAACATTTCGGGATAATGTTTTCTCGCAGTAATTCTTTGCTAACTAAAGTTTATTTATAAAATGACAGAGTACCTTCTTTGAAGAAGCGGTGTATGAGACAATTTGTCGCATTTTGAATAAAATGTATTAACCGCAGTAAAAGGAGGTACTATTTTATGTGTTGTTGCTTGTGGCCAATTGTGCTGCTGGGCTGCTGCTGTCGCAACAGACGCCGGCGGTTCAGATTGCCCAATTACGGCAGAGACCGTGTATTCAGTGTAACAGGCAGCTATTTCCCGCCGATGAATATTCATCACGGCGATGATCGATGTGCTTCCAGATGTAACTGTCATCATTGCGATTGACAAACTATACCGGCTGCAATTTATTTGCTGCCGGTGAACATAGAATAACGCCGTATATTTTACGGCGTTATACATAATGACTCCGATATCCGCGTAACTATGCATATTATTATTTACATTAATATTCTTCTAATCATTTTAAATAAAACTCATAATTAAACATGCCAAATTGACACATTATATAATTGCAAAATTCTTTAACAGGAGTTCGCTATGCAATACCTTAAAGAAAGTGTTAGAAACAATATAATCAATTCGGCAATTGAAGAATTCAGAATAAATGGTTATAAAGGCGCTTCAATGAGAAAAATAGCGTCAAAAGCGGATATAGTCAGCGGAAATATATATCGATATTTTAAGAACAAAGAAGATCTTTTTGACAGTACAATTGGTTACATTTATGGTGAAGTCAGCCAAGTGATGAAAAGTATTAAAAAAGAAATATCAGACTTTAATCTAACTTCAACTGAACTTAGCAGTATCGATGTGCTGAAAAAAATCTGTGAAGGGGTCGCCCGGATATCGTCCAAACACCCATTGGAGCTTTATATTCTCCTTGATAAAAGTGAAGGCACAAAATATGCCGAATGTAAGTCTGAAGTTATTTATATGGTATTTGAAACGCTGCAAAAGGTTTACCTTGTTGAAAGAAGGAAAAAGGGATTAGAGCTAAAAGACAATTTTATGTTTCAAGTTCTTTCGTCAGCTTTTGTGGATGGCATGTGTCTAATACTTAAGTCAGGAAAAAACGCAGAGGAAATGGAAAGACTGATTTATAAATGGATGATGCTGATGTTCCTCGATATTGACAAAAGACTGCAATAGATAATTTTTAAGGTAAGTCCGGCGATGTCGGGCTTTTTTTATTACAGCCAGAAGCCTTAACGGCTGCTGCAATATATAACAGTTAAAAACGGTTCACAAATTTATTTGTGAGCCGTTTTTTATTTCATTTTGTCCGGTTATTGCTTAATTTTAACCTTTTTTCACTTAAAGCATATGAATAATAAAGAATAATTTGAGTGGGGGAGATATATTGGATTCGTTGGTATTCGAATATAATTTCTGGCTGCAGATTTTAGGCGACCATGCGAGATTTATTTATTTTTCTCTGGCACCCAGCGAGACCGAGCGCATAAATAAAGCGAAACAGTTCATACATACCTTTGACCAGTTGCTGGATGAGTCAAAGGCGGCTGCGCCGACGGATGAATTCAAACAAAAGGTCATCTCGGCGATACAAGAGCTCCGCGAGTTTAAACTGAGCCTGCTGACATTGACGTTGAAGTCAAGAGTAGTGATACACCTGTCCTCGACCTTCTTTAATCATATGCTCAATGAGCTCGAAGAATTTTTATTGACCCTTTCAAATTTGCAGAACGGTCAGCCCCCAGTATTTCATCCATTGCATTATAATGTTTTGTGGCTTTCCGACGGCATGGGCCACGCGGCGGCGGTTTCGGCCAGCCTTGACGAGATTGAAAATAATAAGATAGAAGAAAGCAAGGCTTATGAAAAGACATTTACAAATCTGTATTTAAAATCAATCGAAATGAGCGGCTTTACACGCACAAAACTTATGAATTTCCCGTCGTTGCAGATGCTGAACCGTCAGGCTTACTTTGAAATGATCGGGTTTAAGGATTTTCTGATTGAAATAAGAAACGCCAGAACGAACGCAACGCTTCTCGGAACGTTAATGCCACTTATGGCAGACCATATGGCGAGGGAAGAGTGTTACTACCTCACAAAACTTGCTTTGTCCGACGGCAGCTTAGAGATGCCGGACTGCAACCCAGCGCGGGCACGGGTTGATGTGTAATAATCTCAAACAAATGCCTTCCTTTCCGCTTCATAATAAGTTTTTATGCAACATTATACAGGCGCAAAAAGCACAGCATAAATGAAAAAGCTGCGGGAAATCCCCGCAGCTTTTATTAAATTTATGATTCGGGTTTCTGCTCAAAGGTTGCACACAATGTTTCATGTTTAGAAGAAGCGTGCATAGGGCCGACTTTTATTTTTTCAGCATAGCAGTTGCGTTTTTCATCGTTGTAGACACAGTTTGTGACATCACATTCAATGCCAGGTATATATTCAATTTTCTTTGTTTTTTTATCTGAATATTCTGTGCTCATCTTTTTATCATCTCCTTCAATATTATTATTGCCGCTTAAAAATCAATAATAATGACGAAGGAGACATAAAAATCAACCACAAAAGTAAATGTAATTAAGACTACAACATAATGCATATTATTGACGTAATCATATCTGTCACTCCGATTTCTGTTTTTTTATTGATATCACAAGTTAAATCGGAGCTGCAAATAAAAAAGAACAAAAATTTACAAAAATTTTAATAATATAATGACGTGCTGTAGTAATCGCCTGTCTGCGGGTCTTTGCGGACACTTGCTTTGTTTTTAGCGAGTACGTTTACTATATCATACACGTCTATCCAAATCTGGTTTACGCCTTCCTTCTGCGATTCGTCAAAAATTATCTGCATGCCGAAATGAAGATGCGGCCTTGACATATTGTTTACATTTTCCTTGTTGCTGTAGCCTGTTGCGCCGAGATAGCCGATGACTTCACCCGCTTTTACGAGCATGCCCTGTTTTAGATTTTGGACATAAGGCTTGTCTTTCCGCAAATGGGCGTAATAGTAATACCGCTTGCGGTCAAAGCTTCTGATACCTATTCGCCAGCCGCCGAAGCTGTCCCACCCCATACATTCAACATAACCGCTTTCAACCGCGATAATTGGGGTTCCAACACTTCCTAAAAGGTCGTTGCCCATGTGTTTGCGCTTATATCCATAGGTTCGTGAATTGCCGAAATCATCATAATGTGAGTAGTAATACCCCTTTGCAATCGGGGAAAAGACCAACATGCCGTATTTTTCTACAAGGTTGTCGCTGCCTACAGGCGACACTGTTTTATACTCCCCGAGAAAACCGCTGAGCACTGCGCTGTAGGCCTCGTGATAGAAATTATAGTATTTGTTGTTGTGTGTTATTTCCTCGGCGCTTTCACCGCGCTGGAGTTTTTCGACGACAGTGTCCATATCCTTAGGTTTATATCTTTCCCACCTGCCGTAATAATTAGCAGCGAGGATTGAAAGCACCTCAATCCAATCAACTTCTTTATCTGTTCCGTGGTATTTTATATCTATATTCATTGCTTTAAGCATTGCTTTATCAGGTACGTCAAATGTCATCCATTTTATATAATCCTTTTTCGCGTCACTTTTATTTTCGATATCGGCTCCGACAGCGGAATAAGAAAATAAAATAGACGCGCATAAAGTAAATATTATGAATATCTTAAATTTGGGTTTGATTTTCATTAAAACACGTCTCCTTTTCAAGTATTGTGTCTCATCAATTATTTTCCTAAGAAATTAATCTTTAATTCGAGGTAATATAATAGCGCAATGCCAAAAAAATAAAAAAGGCGGTTCATAATTGAACCGCCTTGAGTGGTATGTTGCCGCAGAAGATTTACTGATTTTCAGTTTTTTCTTTATATAACTGATATGCCTTTTCAATATCGATCAGGCCCAATTTGTACGCTTCTTCAAGCGTATAGACGCTTTCGTCACTGATGATATAAAGCCCTGTATTTTCCGGCCTGAAGCGATAAGGGCTTTCGAAGGTGAATCCTCCAATGACCTCACTCTGGCTGATATTGTCGTACGACACAAGAGTTGGCTGGAGCCTGTAAAACCTGTAGCCGTTTACGTTTCCATAGTATTGATATATGTTGTTGTCTATTCCGATAGGTAAATCTTCTCCGTAGAAATTCTTGCAGTACCTAATAAATGTATTTTTGTCGTCGTCTAAAAAGTTGATTTTGCTCGGCAGGTCGGTTACATCTGTTTTACTAGTAGAAATAGTAAGCGCGTCACAGTCGAGTGCATTAAAGATTGTTTCAAAGTTAATCATAATCACTGTCATAACAGCCAAAGCGAAGATAATCTTTAAAAGTTTGAAACCGTACCTTTTTATTCTCATAATACACCTGCTTTTAAATAATATTAAAAGCACAATATTAGAAGTCTTATTTATGATTCCACTAAACGTTTAGTTTAACTTAAAATGTTTAAAATTTCAACCACTAAGTTATGGATAGATTGGTTATGTTAACATGCGCCTTCTAAAGAGTTTGAATATTATCACAGCGAAGGAAACAACGAATATTATAATCAATGCAGCATAGAACCCGATTGAGTCAAGAAGCACGTCGGTGATAGCGGCTGTGCGTTCTGACACCAGAAACTGCTGGATTACCATTTCGTCAATAGCCGCTGTCAAAACTCCAAGTGCAGCCGGCACAAAACGCAAAAATTTTCTTTTGTGCCAATGGATTATGCTTGCGGTACAAATGATTCCAAATATAAAGTATTCAGTGAAATGTGCAAGTTTCCGTATAAAAATCTCGCTTGTAACTTTTTCCTTGCAGAAAGGCGCAAAGATGTCAAAAAGGGCTTGATTGAACTTAATCCCGAATTTATTAAGAATACGTTCGACAATCTCCAATACCTTATGTGACTGAGCATATGACTGTGCACCGGACTGCAAGGAAAACCAGAAAATCAAGGCCATCCAGCATAACATGAGCAGCGTTAGCGCTATGCCTAAAGTATCACGTTTTTTCTTAATAGCAAATCCTCCTGTTGTGGCGCGGCAGCGCGCATTTTATGAGTTTTCTTCCAATAGCTTTATAAATGCAGTTTTAAATTTTTGATTATCGCTCTGCGTTCTCCGAGGAGGATTAGCTGTCCTGCCGCCGCTGCGGCGTATTTTTTGAGATATATGCCGCTGTTCAAGCAGGATACCGATGTTGTCGGACGTAAAAATAAGCCCGTTCTGGTTAATGGCTGCTGCGCCTACTGCCAGCGCCATTGCTGCGACTCCGAAATCCTGAGTTACGACGATATCGCCTGCCTTAGCCCTTGCGATAAGCGCAAAATCAGCAGAATCCCGGGCCTTGTCCACTACATATACAGAGGAATAGCCGTCGTTTATTTCATGGCTGGTATCTGTGAACATCAAAACGGGCAGGTTCCGCGCTTTTGCCTCGTGGATGATTATATCTTTGACGGGGCAGGCGTCGGCGTCTACTAAAATTTTCAAATATATCCTCCATCAGATTATATTATATTCAAATCGAAAAAATGCGGGGATTTTGTAACTAATCGTATAAATATCAATAGGCAACTTGCAATTCTGACTGCACCTTTCTGCCCGCATTTTGCAAGCAGCAGGCTGTTTTAAGACCTGCTCGTAAAGGAGCCAGCCTGCCTGAAATAATTTACTTTTCAATATATAACTTGACCAACGTGTCGAGAGTAACCTCATCGTTTGGAGCGGGGCACTCGACATTGTCGATAAGCGTCCATTCTTCACTATGGAAGGCTGTTCCTCCCGGCGTGATATCGACTAATTCGCCCAGTGTCTCCATCTCAAGTATCTGGTTGTTGGTAAAGGTTTCAAAAGACACGCCGTTGTCGGGATAATTACCACTTTGATTGTGGTTATAGCGCTTTAAGAACATACCGTTGTTGACAAAATAGGCCGCCCATCCGCGGTTGTTGTTAATGCCGAACTTAAAGGCGCTGGAGACAGAGGTATCCTGCCGCATTGTGATATACTTCTTGCCCCAGTATATGCGATCGTCCGACATATCACTGTAGGGCCACAGGGACAGCACGCGGTTTGCCAGAAGCCCTGTGTTGTTGATAGGTTCCGGGATAACCTCCATGCCGCCGCGGCGCATAACGGTGATAGCCCAGGGCGCTCTTTTGATGGTGCTGCCGCCAACGTTTGTAATAAAGTGGTTTACCGTTGCCTGCGGTTTATCTTCCGACATTATGAACTGGATGCGGTACTGTACGTCGTTGACGCGCTGCGCCGGCGGAATCAGCTCGACGCCGCCGTCAATAATATTGTAATTTACAGGCTCATTGTCAGGATAATAGGTCATGGGCATATCCTCCGGACTGAGCCATAAGCGGTGACCGCCGTAGATGAACCATTTTGAGCCCTTTCCGAAAACAGCTTCAAGCGGTTCGCCGCAGGTGCAGCTTTCCCTGTCTATATCTTCATGGAAGAAGTTTTCTCCTCCGACAAAAGCAAATTTCAGTATGCGCGGTCCAACGTCAAGAGTGACAACGGCTTCGATTTTGCCGTTTGTTATTCTCAAGCATTTTCCGAAATTCTTATATTCAATCTGTTCAGCCTTTATTTTTGACATCTTATCACTCCTGATATTAATGGGTTTTGGAACATATTATTTCTCTCGGAAATCTCAAACTTAAAATATTGTACTCGTTTTAGCTGAACAATTCAACTGCTTAGATTGATGGCCGTAAATTTTTGCTCAAAACCGCAGGGCTGTATTTTGGGAACGCAGAGCATATAAAGGTCGGTTGCTTTGCACTCAAGGTCGTAAAAGCGGCGGGCTTCTGGCGACAGCTTAGCCGCGTCAGCGAAACGGCTGATTATCGGCAGAGCAGCGGACTTTTTCGCCGCTTTGAGCAGTTCCCGCCCCCTGTTGTTAAAGCCGAGTACGCGGATATAAGGCGGGCCGGAGCGGGTATAGGACGAATCGATGTCGAGAAAGGCGCGCAATACTATGCGCCGTATCCGGGCGAGGGTATAGCGCTTTGACTTGATTGCGAAATAGAGTTCATTGAGCGAGCAAGCCATCCGTGACGCTTTATAAATACGGTTTTCGAGCCCCTCGGAAACGTCCGTAATGCGTATAAAATCGTCTGCGCTCATAGTCCTGAGCTTGGCGAGTATGAGCGGTTCGGCCAAAGGCACCTGAAACGGCGCCCGCAAATTTGCTATTTCCTCAGCAAGCACCATAAAGGCGCGGGACGGCATATATTTTTTAGCACGCCAAACATTGCCCGCAGTGATGATTGAGCGAAGCGCAGACGCCGACGATATCGGGGTGTCGCCGTACAGCGACGGCGCGCCGTCGTGACGGGCTCCCATGCGTTTTACTGCAAACGGGGTAATGGAAGAATCAAGGTTTTTGAGCGCTTTTATATATTCGACTGCCAGCGTATCGTTGGGATTGTCAAGGACTGCGGCGATGTCGTTTCTTGGGACATTAGCCCGGGCGAGGACATTGGCCCTTGCCTTCGGATATGATACGCCGCGCTTGAGCTCGTCGGAGAGTTCCCCAGCGGTGTCTGCTTCATTGAGCTTTTCGGCGCAATGCTTGAGAAGCTCGATATCCCCGCACTCGCTGCCGAAACAAAGGCTGTCGACGCAGCCGAGCGCATTGAGTATCCCTGCCGCGCCATAAGCGAATTTTTCCGCGCTGGAAACAGCGAACGGCGTCGGAAGCTCCAGCACGAGGTCGGCGCCGCAGAGAAGAGCCGCCCGGGCCCTCGCCGATTTGAGCATTAAGGCTGGTTCCCCTCGCTGGGTAAAGTTTCCGCTCATCACCACAGCTATATGTGAAAACCCTGCCTCGCGCACCTTTTTTATAAGCAGTTCATGCCCGTTGTGAAACGGATTGAACTCAGCTATAATGCCTGCTGTTTTTATACCGTTCATATTAAGCTCCTGAAATTTTATTAATCTGCAAATGGTATATCTTCAAAAACCTAAGCATATAAATCTTTTTTATTGAAAAATAATGTTCTTGAATATATAATAATACATGGCATCTTAAAAAATCAATTTATCAAGGCGTGTTTGAAAAATGCGTGCGTCAACGAACGTTCAAGAGGGTAAGTTCCTCGATGAAAAATTACAGGTTTAATTTAATGCCCAATATGCACATATCGGCATTTTTATTTTCAGACTGCGCCAAATTCAAGGAGGAAACTTAATGAACATTCTGGTTATTAACGCTGGCAGTTCATCACTTAAATATCAGCTCATTGATATTGATAACAAAAATGTGCTGGCAAAGGGAAACTGCGAGCGCATAGGCATTGACGGCAAATTTAAGCACAAGACTTTCGATGGAAGAAAAATTGAAAAAGAAATGACGCTCAACGACCATAAAACTGCGTTCCAGACAGTTATATCGGCGATTACCGAGGGCGATGCCGCAGTTATAGGAAGCGTAAAGGAAATTGACGCTGTCGGACACCGTATAGTCAACGGCGGCGACCGTTTTTCAAAATCTGTTCTTGTCACAGATCAGGTATTAAAAGACTTTGAAGAAGTTATAAATTTTGCTCCGCTTCACAATCCTCCCGCAATGACTGGCATTAAGGCCTGCCTTGAGATACTCGGCAAGGATGTTCCAAATGTTCTTGTATTTGATACTGCTTTCCATCAGACAATGCCGCCGAAGGCATATATTTTCGGCGTACCTTATGAGTATTATGAGAAATATAAGCTCCGCCGCTACGGTGCCCACGGTACATCACACCGTTATGTCAGCCTCCGCGTTGCTGAATTAATGGGCAAAAAGCCAGAAGAGCTTAAAGTTGTAACCTGCCACCTCGGCAACGGCTCATCCATTTCCGCTGTTGACGGCGGCAAATGCATTGATACAAGCATGGGCTTTACACCGCTCGGCGGTATTATAATGGGTACACGCAGCGGTGACCTTGACCCGTCCGTTGTAACATTTATTATGGAAAAAGAAGGCCTTTCGCCGAGAGAGATGGAGCGAATCCTCAACAAGGAATCCGGCTTTATCGGTATCTCAGGAATATCCAGTGACGACCGCGACCTTGAAGAGGCAACCGCAAAGGGCATTGAGAGATCAATAATTGCCCAGGATGCCCAGCGCTATCAGATTAAAAAGTATATTGGCGCTTATTCCGCGGCAATGGGCGGTATTGACGCTCTTGTATTTACCGGCGGTATCGGTGAAAACTCCTGCCTGCTGAGAGAAGCCGTATGCTCCAATATGGAATACCTCGGCATAAAGATAGACAAAGACCTCAACAACAGCACTATACGCGGCAAAGAGGGCGACATTTCGACTCCTGACGCAAAGGTAAGAACATATGTAATTCCGACAAACGAGGAATACATGATTGCTCTCGACACCAAGAATATTGTTGAATCACTCAAAAAATAAAATAGCGAAAATCAAGAACTGTATTCAAAGCCAGCCGACGAAGAAAGGGAGGAATAATCACTCCTTCCGGATGATTTCATAAAACAAGGGGCTGTACCTGACGCCGATAATTCAGCGTTTCGGTACAGCCCCTTATTTTTGCATGTGCCGATGTCATTATCAGTGAATTTCGTTTTTTGATTCGACGACTTCTCGGTCACGGAATAGAAGGGATATGCACCAAAGACCGGCGATGGCAACAAGCGTATAGACTATTCGGGAAACAGCACTGTATTGTCCGCCGAAGGCCCACGCGACGAAGTCAAATTTAAAAATACCGATGGAGCCCCAGTCCAATGCACCAATAATGACAAGTATAAGTGCTATGCGGTCTAGCATAGAATCAACTCCTAACAATATAATGCTGAAGGCAGTCTGCGTGTGTGTCAAGGTTTCAGAGCGTTGTGTCCACGGATTAGCTTTATCGAGCGTGGACAACTGCTCAAAATAAAGTATTCCGCGATACGCTGATATTATTTGCAGAAATGAAATTTTTATGCGAATTTATAAAGCATAATATCATTATGCTTTTTCAAATATCACTGCATATTCTTAATTCAATAAAAAGAAATAGTTTTAGATATCGCATTAAATAATCATTATTTTTTATATTCTATTAAGACAATAAAAAATATATATTTTATCGACTGCAAACTATAATTTGTATATTTAAACCATTTAGCCGGTTTTGCCCTGGTTTTGTGGGCAAAAATGGGGCTTTACAAGGTATTTCCGAAAATATAATTTGCCCAACCTAATGACCGTTTATACATAAAAACAGCGCAAAATGAAGGAAAGTTAGCTGATGTGAGCTGGGGTTTGCGGTATAAATATTAGCATGTTTATTGACTGTATTCGACAAATATGCTATAAATGTATAAAGTGCGTTGCTATCAATAAAACTCTAAATTTCGTCAGCATTACAATGGAGGCTGTTTATGAATCCAGTTTATGCGCTCCAAAAGATCAATACATGGTGGAAAACAGGAGAAGTTGACGCAACACTTTTACACAAACGCATAAGAAGCGAATTTATGGATGTGCTTAAAAGCATCGGTGACAAACGGATTACCAATATTGTCGGCCCATACGGAGTCGGCAAAACGTCACTACTATATTGCACAATAAATCATCTTTTAAAGTCGAATATACCGCCGGAGCGCATTGTTTATTTCAGCGGTGACGAGATGATTCTTTTTGGGGAACATCGTTCAATCGGCAGCCTACTCGAGATATATGCGACCGAAATACTTCACGAGAATCTATTCGCATTTCGTGAGCCTGTTTATATCTTTATTGACGACATAGAATTTATTGAAGATTGGCAGATTTACCTTTTAAACTACCTTGACAAAACAGTAAATATAAAATTTTTTATTGCGCAGACGTATACGCCGTTTAGTGAGCTTGACGAGAAGAATGAATATAAGATTATAGTCATGCCGCTTAACCTGCCGCAGTATTCGGAGTTTTATTTTGCATATAAGCTTCACGACCTCGACCTTGTCAGATATAAGAGTCTGATGCCGGAACCTTCGGTCTTTGCTGACCCGGTGGCATTTTTTGAGGAGCTTTATGCTAATATTTATGCACTAAGGGATTTCAAGCCATATAAGTCCCAGATTGTAAGTGATTATCTGCTGAGCGGCGGCTATCCCGCATATTTTTCTTCGAATGATATAACGCGCTGGCAGGCGCAACTGCTGAACATAACGGACTGCTCGCTGTATCGCGACATTGGAGCTTTCAATAATATTAAGTCCCCGCAGAAGCTGAAAAAACTGTTATACATTATTGCCGAGCAGGGGAGAACAGAGCAATCATTCGGGAAAATTGGACGTTCCCTCTATGTTGATACTTCAACCATAATAGGGTATATTTCAAACCTTTCCGAAGGCGGTTTTGCGGGAGTTCAGGACAACTTCTCGCCGGAATCCGGCGTTGAAGGGCGCATTGTCCGCAAAAATAAGCGGTTCTATATCTACGACACAGGCATTGCGAATGCAATCAGGTGCAACACGTCAATTGCCGAAAACTTTAATGACCATGTTACAAACGCATTTCTTTATATGGCAAAAAGATATGCTATGGGTGTTGACGGGAATGTGTATTTTTGGAAAAATGGAATCCGCGAGGTTGACATAGTTTTGTATGAAAAAGGCAAAATCCTGCCGGTTTCAGTCTGCTGCCAGAAAGAAAACCTTGAACGAACGATAAAGAGTACAAGGGCTTTCATGCGCAACTATGGGGTTAAAACTGCTATAATCATTACAAGGGATTTGATTAAGAGCGATAGGGGGATAATCTTTCTTCCATACTGGATGTTTTGATTATTCGGTTTAAAACAACTTAAATTTAATATATAATAGTACATATAACATTATTAACTGCGGAAGGAAGTTTTATGGAGAATATTTTAACTTACTTAAAAAAACCTATCGTGAAAAGGCTGTTTATCCTCGCACTTATCGGGTTTGCACTTTACTTAATGCGCGGTATGATTACATTATTTTTGCTTACATTTATCTTTATTTATCTTACCAATGCCGCACAGAAATTTATTTACATCCGCGTTCACAGGTTTATCCCCATAAAACGTTCGTATATTATCGCGTTTATATATCTTTTAGTTGCCGCTCTTCTGGTTCTGATAGCCTGTATCTATATTCCGCAGATAATTTCACAGATGGTTGAGCTAACAAAGATTATTTCAAATTCGGTAACGAAGATGATGAATGAAAAAACGACCGGCAATGACATGTTGGACAACGCCCTTGCCCTGGTTAAAAATATTGACCTGCAGAAATATGTTGAAAAGGGCGGCAATGCCCTGGTGGCATTTATAGGCAATGTTGGTTCCCTCGGTTTTGATATTTTTATGGCGTTGATTCTAAGCCTGTTTTTCATGCTTCAAAAAAGCCGCGTTTATTCATTCATAGTCAAGTTTAAGAATAGCAAGATATCATGGCTTTATGAAGAATTAAAATATTTCGGCCTTAAGTTTACCAATACTTTCGGCAAAGTGCTTCAAACCCAGATATTGATTTCATTTATAAACAGCATACTTTCTATGATTTTGCTTTCATTTTTCCACTTCCCGAGCATTCTGGGCCTCGGAGTAATGATATTCATCCTTGGTATCATACCTGTTGCGGGAGTGTTTATATCACTTGTTCCTCTCTCAATTATTGCTTATTCAATCGGCGGCTGGAAACTGATAATTTATGTTTTAGTCATGATTGCGATTCTGCACGCAATTGAAGCCTATATCTTAAATCCGAAGCTCATGTCAGAGAAAGTCAATCTGCCGATATTCTTCACATTCCTAATCATTACGATTTCAGGGCATTTCTTTGGCGCTTGGGGCATGCTTGTGGGAATTCCGGTATTTATGTTTATTCTTGATATCCTTGGTGTTGATGTTAATGAAGTCAAAAAGTCGTTCCGAGACAAGATAAAACCGGCAAAAGAGCTGAATGAAAAGCAGTCTTAGGGTTCATTTAGGATTACAAAAGCCTGTATCTGAAATTACAGATACAGGCTTTTTTGTGCGCCGTTATCGATAGAGTACAATAAAGTTCGCAATTTCGAGAAGGTATAGAAAAGCCATTGGGACTCCTTTAAAATGAATGGTGTCAAGACATTCAAAAAGGAGTTGGTCCCAATGACTCAAGGAAAGAATAACACAGATCTTACGGAATTGCTACTGAAATGTATGGCGGAGCCCGACCCGATGCTCAGTATGCTGGAATGGCTCTGCGCTCAACTGATGGAGGCGGAGGTTTCCGGCCTTGTGGGGGCGGAAAAGAATGCGCACAATCCGTCTCGAAGTGACTACCGCTGCGGATATCGTCCCCGGAGGCTGGATACTCGCGTAGGGACGATGTATCTCATGGTGCCAAAGCTGCGCAGCCATGGATATATCCCGTTCTTTGTCACTGAACGCAAACGCAGCGAGGCGGCGCTGGTACAGGTTATTCAGGAGGCATTCGTGCAGGGCGTGTCCACACGGAAGATGGAAAAGTTGGCTCACAGTCTGGGGATAGAGAACCTCTCCCGCAGTCAGGTCAGTGAGATGACAAAAGGGCTCAATGAACAGGTACAGGAATTTCGCAACCGTTCTCTGACGGATACTCGTTATCCTGTCATTTGGACGGATGCCCTGTACGAAAAAGTCCGTATGGATGGCCGTGTCGTCAGCATGGCGGTGATGGTTGTCTGCGGCGTCAACGAGCAAGGGCACAGGGACATTCTCGCCGTGGAGCCGATGCTGGACGAATCCAAAGAGAGCTATTCCCAGTTGTTTCAAAGTCTTTTGGATCGCGGCTTGAAAACACCGCTGCTGGTGGTTTCCGGTGCGAACAAAGGGCTGATTGCCGCCATCCGAGAAAGTTTTCCCGGCGCATCCTGGCAACGCTGCAAAGTGCATTTCATGCGAAATATTCTGGCCCATATACCGCAGAAAGAAAAAGAATCCTTTGCGGTCCAACTGAAAGAAATCTGGCTGGCGCCTTCCGTCCAATTAGCGCGACAGCGCGCAAAACAGTTGTCGGAGCAATATGGGAAGCGGTTTCCCAAAGCAATCGAGCTTCTGGAAGACGGGCTGGAGGACTCACTGGCTTTCTATGCATTCCCCGAGCTTGATGCCCGTAAAATCTCATCGACCAATATGCTGGAACGGCTGAACAAGGAAATCCGGCGCAGAACTAACGTCGTCGGGATATTCCCAAACAAAGATTCCTATCTGCGGTTGGTTACAACATATCTCATGGAATACGCTGAAGACTGGTCCGTTTCCAGAGCATATTTGAATCCCAAATCGATTCAGACACTTCTGCTAAGCGCAGCTTAATTCATTTCGTGGAGTCCCCAAATTGCGAACTTCTCTTGACATAGCCAATATTATACATTATCATTATTTATTATACCATGTTCTATACATGTGAGAACATCGGAGAGGACAAATGAATGTTTGATTTTAGACCGGATTGTTATATAATGGCATCAACAGCTATGTTTAAGGGTGTTATGGCAATGCAGTCTATCGTCAGCAGATATGTCCAAGAACAATGTCAAATGGATATGTTTAATACGAGAGGTGGTTATAGTGCAGACACAAAAATATTCAGTAAATCAATACTTAATAGAAACTGTTTTAGCCTGGGTTAAGTCAGGGGAAATTGCAATTCCTGAGATACAACGGCCTTTTGTATGGGATGCTTCAAAAGTGAGGGATTTAATGGATTCATTGTATCAGGGCTACCCTATAGGCTATATAATTACATGGAAAAATCCGAATATCAGGCTTAAAGATGGTACAATATCCGAAGGAAAGAAAATTTTAATAGATGGTCAGCAAAGGGTAACAGCACTTACAGCGGCTATCCTGGGAGAATATGTTATAAATAATGAATATAAAAAAGTAAGAATAAAAATCTCTTTCCATCCGATTGAGCAAAGATTTGAAGTCTTTAATACGGCAATAGAGAAGGACAATAAGTGGATACCCGATATATCTCAAATCTTTTCACAAGATATAAATATAATTAAGTTTATAAATCAATACTGCAGGAATAATCCGGATGTTGATCCCGAGTTGATATATGAAAGGATAGAAAGTCTTAGAAAAATAATGCATAAACAAATCGGCCTTATAGAATTGTCATCAGATCTTGATATTGAAACTGTAACCGAAATTTTTATAAGAATTAATTCTAAAGGTGTGGTTCTAAGCCAAGCTGATTTTGCAATGTCAAAAATAGCCGCAAATGAATCTTATGGAGGTTCAACACTGAGAAAATGCATAGATTATTTTTGCCATCTGACAGTATCTCCTGAGTTTTATTACCATATCACTGATTATGATAAAGATTTTGCGGAAACAGAATATTTTAAGAAAATGTCATGGTTAAAAAATGAGCATGATGATATATATGATCCTGATTATACAGATCTTTTACGAGTGGCTTTTACTTATAAATTCAGTAGGGGCAAGCTTGCAGATCTTGTTAGTTTATTATCCGGACGAAATTTTGAAACAAGGACCTATGAAGAGGATATTGCAAGGGAATCCTTTGAAAAACTCAGTAAAGGAATTATAGATTTTATTAATGAGAATAATTTTAAGAAATTTATAATGATAATAAAATCAGCTGGTTTTATTACATCACACATGATACGTTCCAAAAATGCTTTAAATTTCGCATACATCTTATACCTTACTTTGCGTTCAAATGGATATAATCCGGCTGAAATAGAGTCATATGTTCGCAAATGGTTTGTATTGTCCATATTAACGGGGAGGTATTCCGGATCACCGGAATCAATGTTCGACTATGATATTAGAAATATTGCTTCCCGTGGCTTTAATGAGTATCTTAAAAGTATTGAAAGCGCAGAACTATCAGAAGCATTTTGGAATGTTGCACTGATTCAGGAACTTGACACTTCATCATCCGCCAGTCCCATATTCAATGTATTCCTTGCAGCACAGGTTAAAAATAATGAGAAAGGGTTCCTTTCAAAGGATATTACTGTCAGTGAGCTTATATTTAACTTGGGAGACATACATCATATTTTTCCCAAAGATTATCTTAGAAAGAATGGAATGAAGAGAAGTCAGTATAACCAAATTGCAAATTATGTTTATATGCAATCTGAAATTAATATAAAAATTGGGAACAAGGCTCCGAAAGAATACTTTGCCGATTTAATTCAACAGTGCAGTGGCGGTGGACTGAAGTATGGCGGTATAAATAGTCTGGAAGAGTTAAAAGAAAACCTTGGAATGAATTGTATACCAGAATCAATTTTTACAATGACTTTTGAAAATTATGAAAAATTTCTGGAACAGCGAAGATTGCTTATGGCAAAGAAAATAAGAGATTATTATTATACTCTATAGGAGAACAAGAACTTGTATATCCAAAGCAGAACGTTATGTGAAGAGTACAACCTTACCCGGAAACGTAAGGATAATGCTTACCGGGAGGTTGTTTTTTTATAGAGAATTATGAAGTTAAATGAATACTGTCAGGAATGATTTGTGTCAAAAAACCATTGACATGTTTCATCCAACGATAGAGTACAATAAAGTTCGCAATTTCGAGAAGGTATAGAAAAGCCATTGGGACTCCTTTAAAATGAATGGTGTCAAGACATTCAAAAAGGAGTTGGTCCCAATGACTCAAGGAAAGAATAACACAGATCTTACGGAATTGCTACTGAAATGTATGGCGGAGCCCGACCCGATGCTCAGTATGCTGGAATGGCTCTGCGCTCAACTGATGGAGGCGGAGGTTTCCGGCCTTGTGGGGGCGGAAAAGAATGCGCACAATCCGTCTCGAAGTGACTACCGCTGCGGATATCGTCCCCGGAGGCTGGATACTCGCGTAGGGACGATGTATCTCATGGTGCCAAAGCTGCGCAGCCATGGATATATCCCGTTCTTTGTCACTGAACGCAAACGCAGCGAGGCGGCGCTGGTACAGGTTATTCAGGAGGCATTCGTGCAGGGCGTGTCCACACGGAAGATGGAAAAGTTGGCTCACAGTCTGGGGATAGAGAACCTCTCCCGCAGTCAGGTCAGTGAGATGACAAAAGGGCTCAATGAACAGGTACAGGAATTTCGCAACCGTTCTCTGACGGATACTCGTTATCCTGTCATTTGGACGGATGCCCTGTACGAAAAAGTCCGTATGGATGGCCGTGTCGTCAGCATGGCGGTGATGGTTGTCTGCGGCGTCAACGAGCAAGGGCACAGGGACATTCTCGCCGTGGAGCCGATGCTGGACGAATCCAAAGAGAGCTATTCCCAGTTGTTTCAAAGTCTTTTGGATCGCGGCTTGAAAACACCGCTGCTGGTGGTTTCCGGTGCGAACAAAGGGCTGATTGCCGCCATCCGAGAAAGTTTTCCCGGCGCATCCTGGCAACGCTGCAAAGTGCATTTCATGCGAAATATTCTGGCCCATATACCGCAGAAAGAAAAAGAATCCTTTGCGGTCCAACTGAAAGAAATCTGGCTGGCGCCTTCCGTCCAATTAGCGCGACAGCGCGCAAAACAGTTGTCGGAGCAATATGGGAAGCGGTTTCCCAAAGCAATCGAGCTTCTGGAAGACGGGCTGGAGGACTCACTGGCTTTCTATGCATTCCCCGAGCTTGATGCCCGTAAAATCTCATCGACCAATATGCTGGAACGGCTGAACAAGGAAATCCGGCGCAGAACTAACGTCGTCGGGATATTCCCAAACAAAGATTCCTATCTGCGGTTGGTTACAACATATCTCATGGAATACGCTGAAGACTGGTCCGTTTCCAGAGCATATTTGAATCCCAAATCGATTCAGACACTTCTGCTAAGCGCAGCTTAATTCATTTCGTGGAGTCCCCAAATTGCGAACTTCTCTTGACATAGCCCCGTTATCACAAATCAATGGTGAAAAGAAAAATATATTTTGGCTTTGCGGGAAAATAATAATGGGGAAAAGTAATCGTTAGGAGGAAAAGATATGTTTAAACATGAAAAGCAGCTATTAAAAGACGTCAGAGTAGACGGCCCGAATCCGAATTATGCTAATATGCTGCAGGAGCAGATTGGCGGTCCCCAGGGCGAACTTAAAGCCGCACTTCAGTATTTGTCACAGAGTTTTCGTATAAAAGATCCGGCAATAAAGGATATGTTTCTTGATATAGCCGCCGAGGAATTAGGCCATTTCGAGATAGTCTGCACACTTGTAAACCTTCTCAACGGACACTATCCCGATGCCCAGCACACAAATGCTGGCTCGGTTGAGGCTTCAGTCCTGTCAGGGCTGACCCCTATGCTTGCGAACGCCTCGGGGTATAATTTTACGAGTTCGTATATCAATGAAACCGGCGACCTTGCCGCAGATATCTTGTCAGATATTGCTGCAGAACAGAGGGCTAAGGTTGTCTATGAATACCTTTACCGCCAGATTCCAGACACCGGCGTGAGGGAAGCGATTGACTTTTTGCTCAACAGGGAAGAAGCACACAATACGCTTTTTCGATAGGCATTTAACACGCTTGAAGAAACTGGCTCCCTTGCGGACTGGGGCAAAACCTTTAACTCAAAGGAATATCTCGATTTGTCGACTCCAGGAAGGTTCTATGACGCCAAAAATCTTCAAAATCCGAAGCCGCCGAAGTTCAACATTCCTAACCGGCCGCAGCAAGGTCAGGGTGTGCTTCATTGATTAAGGATCAAAAAGTTGCTCATATGAGAAGTTTCGCACGCCGACCCCTATAAAATAAATGTTTCGCAGCCCAGATTATTTTGCTACAAATGGCAGTTTAACTCATAAGGCTTTATGGGAAAATAATAAAGAAGCTGTTTACTCCACAGTAAACAGCTTCTTTGCCACATAATCGAGGATAAAAGTGGAAATTATATTGTTAAAATAGATCGGGAGGTGATTTAATGGATAAGGGACTTGTTCCGGATAAAATAATGCAGATTCATGAAATGCTAAACGAAAAAACCATTGCTATGACGGCCTCAAAACAGATGGAAAGCGCCATACTCGGGCGTGAGTATCTTTCCGGGAAAGGTACAGCGGGTATTCAAAGTTTTCTGAACGACGTGCCAATTCTGGGCTGTGAGGCAAACGGTAGCGACTAAGTTTACTGGGCTCCACAACGCCTTAGGCAGACAAACAGAGCTGTTTGTTGTATAATATGGTGAGTAAATTACAAGACGAAAGAAGAATGTTCAATGCTCACCGTCAATGCCTGCAATTTGTGCCCGAGGCTCTGTGGTGTTGACAGGGCTGTAAAGCTTGGCTATTGCGGATGTTCAGATAAAGTTAAAGTGGCGCGGGCGGCACTGCACTTTTGGGAAGAGCCATGTATCAGCGGCACAAACGGCAGTGGCACCGTTTTTTTCAGCGGCTGCACACTGCGGTGCTGTTATTGCCAGAACTATGAAATCAGCAGCAAATGTTTTGGAAAGGAGATATCAGTCTTAAGGCTTGCCGAAATATTTTTGGAACTTCAGGCAAAGGGTGCCCACAACATCAACCTTGTAACTGGGACCCAGTACATTCCTCAAATCCTCTTAGCCCTTGACAAGGTCCGCAGCTCACTTAAAATTCCGGTCGTTTATAACTGCGGCGGATATGAGAGAATCGAAACCGTCAAAGCGCTGAAAGGCTATGTAGACATTTTCCTGCCGGATTTGAAATACTTCAGCAGCGAGCTGTCAAGGAAATATTCAGGGGCGGCAGATTATTTTGAGGTGGCGTCAAAGGCTGTAGCGCAGATGATTGAGCAAACCGGCGGACTGGAATTTGATCGGCAGGGGATCATGCAAAAGGGCGTTATTATACGTCATCTTGTGATACCCGGAGCGCGAAAAGACTCTATAAAGATTTTAAATTGGATAAACGACAATCTGCCTAAGGGAAAGTTCCTGCTCAGCCTCATGAGCCAGTATACCCCGATAAAGCCAGCCTCGAAGTATAGGGAGCTTGGGCGCAGGATCACGTCCCTTGAATATAATTCGGTAGTTGATGAGGCAATAAGACTCGGCCTTACGGACGGATTTATGCAGGAGAAAAGCAGCGCTAAGGAAGAATATACTCCGCCGTTTGACCTCGAGGGCGTCTAACTTAATTCTTGCTTTATACAAAATATAACGTAGGGGCGGGATGTATAATAATGTAATTTTATATATAAAGGTTGACATAATGTCTGTTTTGTCATATACTTAAAATAGTACCCTTAAAACAGTGAACCGTGAGGACGTATTTTGATTCTGACACCGTCAGGTATGCCTGTTGACTTATTTACCCCCAAGATATCCCCTGCCGCAGAAAACTTATCTGCGGCAGGGGATATTTTTTTGCCATTTGCAGTTAACGGTTTGTTGTGTGAAACCAAAAGAAAAACGGCAGGCTCAAAACTTTGAACCGGCCGTTTGTTTATTTTATTTGCTACACTTTTGATTTTGATTCTATATCGGTGATGCTTATATTCCTCATGTGAATAATAGGCTTCCATTCGACCTTCTTCTTGAAAAGGCACATGACATAGATTGCTACCCAAAGTATATTGAAAATCGGGTATGCCAGCACTGAAGTTATCATATCTTTTGTCAGTTTGTTCTCTGTAATGAGTGTCAGCAGGCCAATTAACCAGAAACCGATGAATGTGCCGACTCCCAAAAAGAAGAAGTTTATAAGATTGCCCATCGGGTCGAAGATTCTGAAGAACACAAAGAAAAAGCTCATAACTGCAGAAAGCATACCGAAGATCATTGCTGGGAAGGACATGAGATACATAAATAAATCTATTGACACCCAGTCGGGACGGTCAATAACCTTTTTTGAAAGGGGACCGATATACCGCCAAAAGCACTGGATAAGTCCGTTTGTCCAACGCAGACGCTGTCTCATGGACTGGCTGAGTACAACCGGCTGTTCGTCATAAACCTTTGCATCCGGCACCCATCCGACACATCTGCCGGAGAGAACACTTTGAATAGTAAATTCTATATCTTCGGTGCATGTAACGGTATTGTACCCGATTTCTTTGATAAGGTCCGAAGTAACCATAAACCCTGTGCCGTTTATGGTTGCCGAAAGGCCTAAAAGGCTGCGTGGAGAGTTGAAGAACCTGTTTTCCATCCAGTAGAAAAGCGAATGGCCGCCTGCAACCCATGAATCGTATGGATTTTTCATATCGCGATAGCCTTGAGCAACTTCATACCCTGCGTCTATCGCTTTGTTCATTTCGTTAAAGAAATTTCTATCAACAACATTGTCGGCGTCAAAGATACAGAACGCATCATAAATATCGCGTTCTTCAAAAATCTTTTTAAAAGCAAATTGCAGGACAAATCCCTTGCCGACTTTTGCTTTATTAAATCTCTCATAAACGATGGCGCCGGCTTTTTCTGCGATTTTGGCTGTATTGTCTGTGCAGTTGTCGGCCACCACTATGATATCAAACAAATCGCGGGGATAATTCTGTCTTTTTAAGCTTTCAATCAAATTTTCAATGACAGCTTCCTCGTTTCTTGCGGCAATTATCGCTGCAAATCTACGTTTTTTTGTGCTGGGGGCAAATTTTTTGTCTTTATGTAGCCCCGCGAGGGCGATAACAACCTGATAGAGGCAAAATATTGTCGTTAAAAAGTTGAATATAAGCCAAATTTGTATAAAGAAATTATACCATATCATATATTCACCTCATCGCAAATAAAACGAGGATGTTTGCAAGCCACTGTTAATTTTATCATATGTCTTTGAAAAAGTCCATACAAGTCATTGTTAAATATTATATCCCCAACAGTGAAAAATAAATTGTGGCAGCAAGAAAACTGTATCAGTGCGCAAAAGAATTTGCATGGTAGTTAAAATTTGATGAACTCCGGTTTTCGGTTTTTGAAAATACAGCATCTGTCAAACCCGGCCTGCTTTGCAATTTCGATACCTTGCGTCAGGCCGAGGCCTACGTCGCGGGCCCTATGAGCGTCTGAACCCAGCGTGATAAGCTCGCCTCCGAGACTTTTATACAGTTTCAGTAAGAAAAGGTCCGGCAAGGTGGTTCCAATTTTCTGCCGCAGACCGGATGTATTTATTTCAAGTGAAATGCCGCGTTTTATTATTTCCCGAAAAATCTTTTCGAACTCGTCGCCGAAATCTTCTGTTTTTAGGCCGTATCCATACTCGCCGTTTATGTATCTTAATGGATATGTGATATGAGCAAGGACATTGAAATTGCCCCATTCGGTGAGCTTTTTAAGCTCGCCGAGATAATCGGCAAACAGCTTTTTTACATCTATATTGTCATATTTCAAAAAATAGAAATCTTCTGCCCCTGGCATACTATGTATAGAACCTAAAATTACATCATATGGCAGTTCACAGACCATATCTGCCGTCTCAAGATCAACGGTAGCCTGGCCTAATTCAACTCCGGCGCGTACGTCAAGTTGGTGACTGAATATTGAAATTGCTTTTTTGGCTTCAACAAATGATTGTTTATATCCAATGTTGTACCGGTCATGATAAAACTTATCTATTTCGCAATGGTCCGTCAGAGCTATTACTGAAATACGCTTATTAATGGCGCTTTCACAGATTTCTATGATGGAATTTTCGCCGTCGGGTGAGTTGTCGCTGTGTATATGGAAGTCAGTCAGTGTCATAAGGTTCACCTTCCTTCTCAATGTATGATTTTATTAATTCCATATATCACTTCTGCGTGCAGGCCTAAAGCATGGTTTTAAGCGGATGGCACTGACAAACTCTGTCGTAACTTAAAATGTCACAGGATTACCCGGGATACACATGCTTTAAGTAGATATGCACCAGATTTATTTCAGAAAAAAGGCCTCTAAGTTTTTATAGAAATATAATATCACGTCAGCGGCATTTTTACATCACTTTTATATCGTATTTTTTATAAGATTTATTAGTATGGCATAAATTATGGACGGCCGATATGTCAATTTATGTCTAAAGCTGACTGAATTAAATTCAATAAATTGTTTCGAAACTTCAGCGAAAATTATATTGATTATTCTTATTTTAATATTTTTTTGGTGATTTTATAGACAAAACGCTTGCTATTTTTTAAAATTAGGCATAGTATATTAAAATTAGAAGCATCGTTATTTTATTAACGTTTCACAATATGATGTGGTCAGATGTAAACATTGAATATCAAATATAGCGTGCGGCATCCCGCAGTTATGTTTTGAATTTCCGGGCGAAAGGAATGGTCTTAGCAATGAAAGCAGTCATAACCGTAATAGGCAAGGACATGGTTGGTATTCTTGCCCGTGTAAGTAAAATATGCTATGACAACAACATCAACATATCGGATGTCACACAGTCCGTTCTGCAAGATTTGTTTGCAATGATTATGCTTGTTGATATGTCATCTTCAAAAATCAGTTGTGCTGAGCTTTCGGATAAAATGAATGAGCTTGGGAAAAACCTTGGACTCACCATTCATGTCATGCATGAAGACCTTTTTAACAGTATGCACAAGATTTAATTTTCGTTTTAGTATAAATTTTTTCTTTTTCCTTACGATTATTTTAATATGCGGAGCATTTTTGGAGGCCAATAATGTTAAATGTAACCGATATTCTTGAAACAGTCAAAATGATTGACAAGGATAATCTAGATATAAGAACAATCACCATGGGTATTTCTCTTCTTGATTGCTGTGATCCTGATATAGATGCAGCATGCAGGAAGATATACGATAAGATTACGAAAAAAGCGGAGAAGTTGGTCAAAACAGGTGAAGACATAGAAAAGCAGTATGGTATTCCGATAATACATAAACGCATTTCTGTGACGCCAATTTCATTGATAGCCTCTGCGTGTACTTCGCATGATTACGTAAAATTCGCAAAAGCCCTTGACAAGGCTGCAAATGCTGTCGGTGTCAACTTTATCGGCGGTTATACTGCGCTTGTTCACAAGGGTTATGCCGGAGCCGATGAGCACTTCCTCACAACAATTCCTGAGGCATTAACTGAAACGGACCTTGTCTGCTCGTCGGTCAATGTCGCCTCGACGAAAACCGGTATAAACATGGACGCCGTCGCGGCAATGGGCAAAATCATCAAGGAATGCGCAAGTATGACCGCAGACCGCAACTGCATTGCCTGCGCCAAATTGGTCGTGTTTGCCAATGCCCCTGAGGATAACCCCTTTATGGCGGGCGCCTTCCACGGGCCCGGCGAACCGGAATGTGTCATCAACGTCGGCGTTTCAGGGCCGGGTGTAGTTAGGGCTGCGCTTAAAAAAGCAGGCGACTGTGACCTTACGGAAGTTGCCGACATAGTTAAAAAGACTGCTTTCAAAATAACAAGAGCAGGTCAGTTGGTAGCTTTTGAAGCTGCAAAGAGACTGGGCGTTCCTTTCGGCATTGTCGATTTATCGCTCGCGCCGACACCGGCAGTGGGCGACTCTGTCGCTCATATTCTTGAGGAAATGGGCCTTGAGTCCTGCGGAGCATGCGGTACGACTGCTGCCCTTGCGCTTTTAAATGACGCCGTTAAAAAGGGCGGCGTTATGGCGTCGTCTCATGTCGGCGGGCTTTCAGGTGCTTTCATTCCGGTAACGGAAGACGCCGGTATGATACAGGCCGCAAGGCGCGGCTCACTGCGGATTGAGAAGCTTGAGGCCATGACTGCGGTTTGCTCCGTCGGCCTTGATATGATTATTGTTCCGGGCGATATCCCGGCGGAAATAATTTCCGCTATAATAGCTGACGAGGCCTCTATCGGCGTTGTCAACAGCAAAACAACCGCGGTAAGGCTTATTCCTGCAATCGGCAAAAAAGCTGGCGATGAGCTCCAGTTCGGCGGACTTCTCGGCGGCGGCCCTGTTATGGAGGTCAACCGTTATTCTCCGCTCAGGTTTATTTCCCGCGGCGGCAGAATTCCTGCACCGATGCAGAGCTTGAAAAATTAGGTATTCCAGTTTGCTCTGTTGTTTTTATAAGTGTTATTGTAATAATATAAAATAAAGCATATTTTCAAAATCCTGTTATGAATATATCCTTTATTGCGGATGCTTTTGGTGTTTATCCCAGCCTATGTAAGTTTATTTTACATACCGGTTGAGGCGATAAATAAAACGGCGGAGTCTTTCCCGCAATCCCGCCGCAATATATTTAGGTCAGGAGGGATAGAAGTGCAGGATATAATCAAAAAAATTATCGAGATTGATAAAACTGCCCAGAAGATGACGAATGATGCGCTTGCCTTAAAAGAGCAGATCAAGTCTTCAATTGAGCAGGACAAGAAAGATCTCCGTGACAAATATATCCAGCGTGCGAGAAGAAGAATTGAAGTCACAGCTCAAACTGAAGAAAAGTTTCTCCAGGAAGCGCTTGACGAAATTAAGGCACGTTATGACGGAATATCAACAAAGCTCAAAGAACAATATGAATTGAACCATGAGCGGTGGGCCGAAGAAATATATAAGAGAGTTATTGGCGGGTGATAATTCATGTCTTACAATAAAGGCAGCAAGGCTCTGACAGCTAAGGTTCATGCAATGTATGGGCGCAAGCTTACCCGGCAAAACTACCGCGAACTTGTCCGCAAGCAGTCCGTTAATGAGGTAGCAGCGTATCTGAAACAACAGACTTCATACGGGCCGTTGCTGCGAGAGGTTAATGAAAACTTAATTCACCGCGGCCAGCTTGAAAATATACTGAAGCGTGACCTGTTTAACCAATATATGAAGGTGTTTCATTACGTCTCGAGTGGCGAGATGGAATTTTACAAATTTCTCATTATGAGAATGGAAATTGACGAGATTTTATTCTGTATACGCCTTCTGAATGCGAACCGCGAAGAAGAGTATCTTCTTTCCCTGCCGTCGTTTTTTGCAGATCACGCAAGCTTTGACCTTTATGGGCTTGCCAAAGTCAAGAATTTTGACGACCTTTTAAAGCTGCTGAAGCAGACTCAGTATTATGATATCCTTAAAAAGTATGACCCATCTGCGGGTGAGAAAATAGATATTATCCGGATTGAGATCGAGTTCAACAAGCTTTATTACAGCAGGATTTTTGAAATTATCGACAGAACATTCAGCGGAAAGGTCGCAGAACAGGTTAAAAACTCCTTTGGTATGATGATCGACCTTTCAAATATCACCAGTATAATAAGGCTCAAAAAGTATTTTGACGCAAAAAGAGATTATATTGAAAAACTGTTGTTGCCGTTTTATTTCAAAGTAAAGCCAAAAGAACTCAGAGCGATTATGGAAGCAAATGACGCCAACGCGGCGTGGTTGGCTGCATGTCAGACTTATTACGGCACCGCGTTTAAAAAATATGACTTTGAGTACATTGAAAAATACTCCCATCAAATTATGTACCATTACCACAAACAGCTTTTGACGTTTACCGATTCAGCGCCAGTGGCTGTTGTGTCATTCCTTCAGTTGGAAGATATAGAAATCAAGAATATCATTCACATCATTGAAGGGATACGCTACGGTTTGGCGCCGTCGGAGATTGAGAAACTGCTTGTCGGTGTGGAAGATTGATAACCAATCAATTTTTAAGGTGGTGGCTTTATTATGGCGATAGCCAAAATGAAGCTGGTCAACATCGTGGGCAGGATGAAAGATTTTGACGAAGTTGTGCGGAAATGCTGCCTGCACGGGGACTTTCATCCAGAACAGTCATCGGCTGCGCTCGGCGATGTTGAAGAATTTGCACCGATACAGGACTTCAATCCGTATTCACGACAACTGCAAAAGACAATTGATATCGCGGTTCATTCCGATATTCCACTCGGATACAGCGAATTTGACAGTTTAAAGTTGTCAGATGCGGAACTTGAAGATTATGTCGGCAAGATTGAGTCCCAAATAAACGATCTCAACGGCAAGGTCAGAACACTTAGCCAGGAGATTGCAAGGCTCGAACAGGGGATAATCCAGTTATCCCATATAAAAAGCCTGAAGCTAAGTTTGGACGATATCTTTTCCTGCAAATTCTTTTATTTCAGATTCGGACGGCTGCCGAGAGACAGTTATCCGAAATTGGAGGTCTGTGACGAAAAAGACTCCGTATTTTTCTTCCCGCTGGAAGAGGATAAAGAATATCTGTGGGGCTTTTACGTCACGCTTAAGAGTGAAAGCGAAAAAATAGACCAGCTTTTCACGTCGCTCTATTTTGAGCGCCTCAAGATTCTTGAAGAGGCGCATGGCACTCCTGAGGAAGCCATTTCAGCAATCAAAGAAAAACTGAATGCAAAAACAGAAGAGCTGAAGGCTGCCAAAGAAGCGGTAGATAAATTCTGGGAAGAAAACCGCGGGCAATTCCTCAAAGTGTATTCAAAATTAAAGTATCTGTCCGATTCATTTGATTTGCGCAGATACGCGTCAAAATGCGGCGATAGTTTCTATATTTTCGGCTGGGTTACGGAAGAAAACGCCGAAAAATTTCAGCAGCAATTTCAAAATCTTCCGCGTGTCGATTGCGTAATCGAATCGACGGAGGAAGCGGGAGATATTAAACCGCCGACCCATCTTATTAACAACAAGCTGACAAAGCCCTTTGAAATGATGACAGAAATGTATGGGCTTCCAGCTTATAATGAGGTTGACCCAACGGCATTTATGACGATAACTTATATGCTGTTTTTCGGCATAATGTTCGGAGACTTGGGACAAGGCCTTTTGATTGCTATCATAGGTGCTATTCTCAAGGCAAAGAATTTGCTGAAACAGCTTTCAGGAATCTTCATTAGAGTCGGTCTGTCATCTGCTGTATTTGGGTTCCTATATAACTCAATATTCGGTTACGAGGACATACTTCCGTTTACCATACTCCCGGTACACGATAACAAGAACGTAAACCTTGTTTTGTTTAGTGCAGTAGGTTTAGGTATCTTCACTATCATTATCTGCATGATTATCAATATGATTAATGCAGTAAAGCAAAAGCGCGTTGATAAACTTTTGTTTGACGCAAACGGCGTTGCCGGATTTGTATTCTTCGCGTCTGTTATCACTGCTGCTGTGTTTACGTTGTTGTTCAACAAGAACGTCCTTACATTGCCGTTTATAATCTGTCTTATTATCCTGCCGCTCCTGCTCATATATCTAAAAGAGCCTCTGACACACCTCATTGAACATAAGAAAAAAATAATAGAAGGCTCAAAAGGTGAGTTTTTCATCACCGCATTCTTTGAGCTATTCGAAGCGCTTTTGTCGTTTTTGTCAAATACAATTTCCTTCATGAGGATCGGGGCTTATATACTCAGCCACGGAGGCATGATGTTCGCTATTTTCGCTATAGCAAACATGCTGCATGGCACTGGAAGTGTTATCTTCCTGATATTTGGCAACGTGTTTGTCATAGCCCTGGAAGGCCTTATAGTAGGAATACAGGGAATAAGGCTCCATTTCTATGAGATGTTCAGCCGTTTTTATGAGGGAAGCGGAAAACCATACAAACCTGCAAAGGTTGAATACAATAGTTCAAAATAATTTTCAAATAAATTAAAAAAATAATTTTGATTTGGAGGAATCAATTATGAAATTTGCATTAGCTTTTGTTTTGGTTGCAGCAGTTATTTCACCTCTTTTTGTGGCTTATCGCCAGAAAGTAACCGGAAAGAGCATTTCCCGCATTAAGAAGACACTTATTTTCAACCTTTCAACATTTGCTCTTATTTGCCTTATTGGTTTAGTCATTCCTATGGGCGGCTTTGTTTCCGCTGCAAGTGAAGCTGGCGCTATGACAGTTGGTAAAGGTCTTGCATATCTTTCCGCAGCACTTGCCACTGGCCTTTCTGGTATCGGTGCTGGCTATGCTGTTGCTACTGGTTCATCTTCAGCTATTGGCGCTATGACAGAGGATGCAAGTGTTTTCGGTAAAGCACTCCTGTTCGTTGGTCTTGGCGAAGGTGTTGCACTTTACGGATTCGTTATCGGCATCATGATCGTCACAGCTCTTTAATTAGATAATACACTTAAGAAATCAGGTGAAGCCAAATGCGCTTTTACCTCATTAGCGATAATGTAGATACGCTTGTCGGCATGAGGCTGGCGGGTATTGAGGGCATTGTAGTCCACGAGAAAGAAGAAGTCAGGAACGCGCTTAAATCCGCCATGGATGATCCCAAAATCGGCATAGTTCTTGTAACTGAAAAGCTCGTGAAGTTATGCCCTGATCTTGTATATGAATTAAAACTTAACTGCAAACGCCCGCTTATCGTAGAGATACCCGACCGTCATGGTTCGGGTAGGGCAAATGATTCCATTACCCGCTACGTAAGAGAAGCTATTGGAGTGAAGATTTGAGGTGTGCTCTATGTCTCAGTCGGAGAAGAAACTCGACAAATTCAGTTCGGCTGTACTGAAAGATGCGGAAGAGCAGCGCTCGAAAATTCTCGCAGAAATTGAAGAGTACCGCAAAAATGAATTGGAAAAGGCCGAGGAAGAAATACTTCACGACGCTTATGTCATGATCCAAAACGAGATTGCTTCAATAAAAAACAAGCACAGCCGCAAGATTTCATTAGCGGAGCTTGAAGGCCGCAGAAATCAGCTTATCCTTAGGGACCAGCTGGTAGGCAAGGTATTTGAGGAGGCAGCAGCCAAAATTGCCGCATTTACCAAAACAGATGGTTACAGGCAATATATGATTGACCTTGTCAAAAAGAGCTGTGATCAGATTCCTGAAGGCAGTATAATCATCAGCGTCAAAAAGGACGACCTTTTCCTGTCCTCAGATTTGATTGCCGCAAGCGGTCGTGATGCGAAAGTTGAAGCTAATGCTGTGATACAGCTCGGCGGGGTTCTTGTTAGCAATCCCGAAAAAGGCATTGTCGTCGACGAAACCCTTGACCTTAAGCTAAATAACCAGAAAGACTGGTTTATATCTGTTTCAGGTCTTTCAATCAGCATGTAATTTCATAATTAATTTTTGAATATATCAGTTTTCTGAAAATAGGGGCTTGAAGCCTTTGTTCTCGCGGCTATTGCCTTAGAAAGGGATGGTCATAAAAATGAGTTCTAATGATCGTATATACGGCATAAACGGCCCTGTCGTGACAATAAAGGAAACCAAAACATTCTCAATGAACGAAATGGTTTATGTCGGTGAAGCGCGCCTGATAGGCGAAGTTATAGGCATAACCGACAGGATGACAACTATTCAGGTTTATGAGAATACGACAGGGTTAAAGCCAGGCGAGCCGGTTTATGCTACCGGACATCCTATGTCAGTAACACTGGGACCGGGCATACTCTCCAATATCTACGACGGTATTGAACGGCCGTTGAAACTTATTGAAGAAAAATCTGGCGCCTTTATTGAAAAAGGAATAAACATTGAACCTTTAAATACCGAAATCGAGTGGGATGTTACAATCCATGTCAAACCCGGCGATCAGGTAAAACCGGGCGATATATATGCGTCATGTCCAGAGACTTCGCTTATAGTTCATAAGTGCATGGTTCCACCGAATATTTCGGGTGAAGTTGTAACCTGTGCGCCAAACGGCAAATACAGGGTAAACGATACGGTAGTTGAGGTTCGCGACTCGCTCGGTGTGGTGCACAAACTGACATTGTGCCAGGTATGGCCTATTCGTCAGCCGCGTCCTGTAAGCGAGCGTATTCCGATTGATAGGCCGCTGCTTACCGGGCAAAGGGTTATTGATACGCTTTTCCCGATAGCGAAAGGCGGAACAGCCGCTATACCGGGCGGTTTCGGAACAGGCAAAACCATGACCCAGCACCAGCTCGCCAAATGGTGCGACGCGGATATAATCGTTTATATCGGCTGCGGTGAGCGCGGCAACGAGATGACTCAGGTTCTTGACGAGTTCGCAGAACTTGTCGACCCGAAGTCGCAGAAACCGCTGACCGACCGTACAATTCTTATCGCAAATACTTCAAATATGCCTGTTGCCGCACGTGAGGCTTCCATTTACACAGGAATAACACTTGCGGAATATTACAGGGATATGGGATATCACGTTGCCATAATGGCAGACTCCACCTCACGTTGGGCGGAAGCTCTCCGTGAGATTTCCGGACGACTTGAAGAAATGCCTGCAGAAGAAGGTTTCCCGGCATATCTTCCGTCACGTCTTGCAGAGTTCTACGAGCGTGCAGGATATACGCGCAACCTCAACGGCACGGAAGGTTCGGTATCAATTATCGGCGCCGTGTCCCCTCAGGGCGGCGACCTTTCCGAGCCTGTCACCCAGAATACAAAGCGCTTTATCCGCTGCTTCTGGGCACTTGACAAATCCCTCGCATATTCACGACACTATCCGGCTATAAACTGGATTACGTCCTACAGCGAGTATATCGTCGATCTGAAACCGTGGTATGATCAGAACGTCGGCGATAACTTTATCCGTTGCCGCAATGAGATAGCGTCGATTCTGCATGAGGAAAACAAACTGATGGAGATAGTCAAGCTGATAGGCTCTGACGTTTTGCCGGACGACCAGAAGCTAATTATTGAAATAGCCCGCGTTATCCGCGTTGGTTTCCTCCAGCAGAATGCTTATCACGCTCAGGACACTTATGTGCCTATCACAAAACAGCTCAAGATGATGGAGACTATTCTTAAACTGTACCACCGTTCAAAAGAACTTGTTGCTGCCGGAATTCCGATTTCAACAATTCTGGAGACAGGTTTGTTTGATAAGGTCGTCAGGATTAAATATGATGTTCCGAATGACAAGCTTGAGATGTTTGATGCGTATTCAAAGGAAATTGAAGAAACTCTAAACAAAATAACCGCGGCGGCTTAAATTTGCCCGCAGCCTTAATTTTGTATCAATAATAATTATGCCGCTTTACGCGGCGGCATGGAGGGCATAGTATGAGTCTTGAATTTGTCGGTCTAAAAGAGATCAATGGCCCCCTTATCGTGCTCGACGGTATAAAAGATACTTCCTACGAGGAAATGGTTGAAATTGTCCTCGATGATGGAAGTCACCGCACAGGGCGTGTTGTTCAGATTGAGGGCGAAAAAGCTATAATTCAGGTGTTTGAAGGAACCCGCGGTATTTCTCTGACAAACACCCACACACGTTTCAGCGGCCGTCCGATGGAGTTGCCGCTGTCCCGTGAGATTCTTGGACGTATATTTGACGGCGCGGGCCGCCCAATAGATGGACTCGGCGAGATTTTCCCAGAGGAACGCCGCGATATCAACGGCAGCCCGATAAATCCTGTTTCCCGGCTTTATCCGAGAAACTATATCCGTACAGGCATATCGTCCATTGATGCTCTGATGACACTTATTCGCGGTCAGAAGCTGCCGATATTCTCCGGAAGCGGACTTCCGCACAATGAACTTGCAGTTCAAATCGTGCGTCAGGCGCAGATTTCGTCTGACGAAGGCGGCGATTTTGCTATAGTATTTGCTGCAATGGGCGTTAAGCAAGACGTCGCTGACTACTTCCGCCGTTCATTCGAGGATTCAGGCGTTTTGCAGCGTGTTGTTATGTTCTTGAACCTCGCGAATGACCCGATTATCGAGCGTATCATAACGCCGCGCTGCGCGCTGACAGCGGCTGAATACCTTGCCTTTGAAAAGGGCATGCATATCCTCGTAATCCTGACGGATATGACGTCTTACGCCGAGGCGCTCCGTGAATTCTCGTCTTCAAAGGGTGAGATTCCGGGCCGTAAAGGTTATCCTGGCTATCTCTATTCTGACCTTGCTTCTCTGTATGAGAGAGCAGGCATGATAAGAGGCAAACCCGGTTCTGTTACTCAGATACCGATTTTGACTATGCCTAACGATGATATTACAAACCCGATACCTGACCTTACCGGGTATATCACAGAAGGCCAGATAGTGCTTGACCGTAGCCTTGACCAGACAGGTATCTATCCGCCGGTTGGTATCCTTCCTTCACTGTCGCGTCTGATGAAAGACGGCATCGGCGAAGGCTACACAAGAGCCGACCATTCCGCCGTTGCGAACCAGTTGTTCGCGTCATATGCAAAGGTTCAGGACGCAAGGAGCCTTGCATCTGTTATCGGTGAAGAGGAGCTTTCCGACGTAGATAAGAAATACCTCGAATTCGGCCGTAAATTTGAACAGTATTTCATCCGCCAGAGCGAAAACGAGAACAGGACAATTGAGTATACACTTGATCTCGGTTGGAAACTTTTATCGTTGTTGCCCAAAGAAGAACTCGACCGTGTTGACGATGAAATGCTTGCAAAGCATTACAATCCTCAATACGCCGAGGAATTCAAGGGGGAATAATAAGTGGCTAACACAGTTTTCCCTACAAAAGGCAACTTGATGGCCGTTAAGCGTTCACTTTCTCTTGCGAGACTCGGCTATGATTTGATGGATAAGAAGCGCAACATTCTTATCCGTGAAATGATGGATTTGATTGATACAGCCGCAAAGGTTCAGGGGCAGATTAACGACACCTATGCGCACGCATATGCCGCGCTGCAAAGAGCAAACATTACCCTCGGCATTATCGGTGACATTGCAAAAGATGTCCCGATAGAAGACGGCATTAATATCACCTTCAGAAGTGTAATGGGTGTCGAGATTCCGATTGTCACACTTGAGGACAATCCCCCAAAGCCTACCTACAGCTTTACTTCAACAAACTCCATGCTCGATGAAGCCTATTTATCGTTTTATCATGTAAAAAGGCTTACAGCCGTGCTTGCTGAAATCGAGAACAGCGTCTACCGGCTTGCTAATGCTATAAAAAAGACTCAGCGCCGGGCAAACGCTCTGAAAAACATCATGATACCGAGGTTTGAGAGCGATGTTAAGTTCATTTCAGAAGCTCTTGAAGAGAAAGACCGCGAGGAATTCTCCCGAATGAAGGTTATTAACAAGACAAAGCTGAAGAAGAGTCTGCTTGCTGAAGAAGAGGCTGCTAAAGCTTTGTAGTATAATCTAAGCGCCGTACGCGCATTTGCGTGTGACGGCGCTTTATTATATGCAATGTTTAATTCATCGGTGAAATGACAGCAGAAGGGCGAAAATTTGAGAAAAACATCTTGACATATATAGCATTACAGATTATAATATCTGCTTGTAAAGTATTATCGCTTTACAAGCGACCGGGGAGGGAGCCGCAAATGCACGAAAAAGATCTGTCGGTGTCCCTGTTGTTGGACTTTTATGGAGAGATTCTCACACAAAAGCAGCGCGAAGTCATCGAACTGTACTATGACGAGGATTTATCGCTCGCCGAAATCGCGGAAACTGCCAAGATAACGAGGCAGGGCGTCCGCGACTGCATAAAGCGCGGCGAAGCGACGCTCAGGGAGATGGAGCGAAAACTTGGTCTTGTGGCCCGGTTTGAAAAGCAGCAGGAAACGCTGCACAACATCAGCGCCGCGGCGGCAAAGATAAAGGATTTGAACGACCGTTTTCGCTATTCTCGTGACATTGGGGAACTTGCGGTGCAAATTCAGTCGGACGCGGAATCTTTGTGTGAGTAAGTAAAAAATAGGAGTGGTTGCCGTGGCGTTCGAGGGACTTGCCGACAAGCTGTCGGCAGCCTTTAAGAGACTGCGTTCAAAAGGCAAGCTGACTGAACAGGATGTAAAAGACGGAATGCGCGAAGTGCGCCTTGCCTTGTTGGAAGCGGACGTAAACTTTAAAATAGCCAAAGAATTTACTAAAAGAGTTACGGAGCGCGCAATTGGCGCGGAGGTGCTTGAAAGCCTCACTCCGGCTCAGCAGGTAATAAAGATAGTCAACGAAGAGCTAACCGCTCTGATGGGCGGGGAACAGAGCAAAATTAAATTTTCCTCGAAGCCGCCTACAGTCATTCTTCTGTGCGGGCTTCAAGGCTCTGGTAAAACTACTCATGCGGCGAAGCTCGCATATATGTTCAAAAAGCAGGGCAAGCGCCCGCTGCTTGTCGCCTGCGACGTTTACCGCCCCGCTGCTATAAAGCAGCTGCAGGTCGTCGGTGAAAAAGCCGGCGTGCCGGTTTTTGAGATGGGCAATGACGACCCGGTAAAGATTTCAAAGATGGCGGTAAATCACGCTAAAGATCACGGCAATGACCTTGTTATCATAGATACCGCCGGCCGTCTGCATGTTGACACAGAGCTTATGAACGAGCTTAAAAATATTAAAGAAAAAGTCGAACCAGATGAAATTTTGCTCGTTGTCGACGCGATGACCGGTCAGGACGCGGTCAACGTCGCGTCAGCGTTTAATGAAGCGCTGGGCATTGACGGCGTTATCCTTACAAAACTCGACGGCGATACTCGAGGCGGTGCAGCCCTGTCCGTCAAGGCGGTGACAGGCAAGCCGATAAAGCTCGTCGGTACGGGTGAAAAGCTCGAAGACATCGAGCCGTTCTATCCCGACAGAATGGCGTCGAGAATCCTTGGCATGGGCGACGTTTTGACGCTTATCGACAAAGCGAAGCAGCAGGTCGACGCGAAAAATGCCGCCGAGCTTGCCAAGAAGATGAAAAGCAACACCTTTAACCTCAGCGATTTCCTCGACCAGCTGAGGCAAATTCGAAAAATGGGCTCGATAAAATCCATGCTTGAAATGTTGCCCGGAATAGGCAATCAGGTCAAGGATATGGATATCGACGAAAGGCAGTTTTTGCGCATTGAGGCTATAATCACCTCGATGACACCGAAAGAACGCGAAAAGCCGGAGATAATCAATGCGTCGCGCAAGAGGCGTATTGCGGCTGGAAGCGGCACAAGGGTCGAGGACGTCAACCGACTTCTCAAGCAGTTTAACGATGCCCGCAAATTGATGAAGCAGATGAGCAACATGCGTGGCTTAATGAGAAAGCGTCCATTTTTCCGCATATAAGTTATGATTTATTATATATAGGTTATCAATGATGGGAGGTGAAATAGATGGCAGTTAAAATCAGACTTCGTCGCATGGGCAAGAAAAAGGCACCTTTTTACCGCATAGTTGTTGCGGATTCAAGATATCCGGCCAATGGCCGTTTTATCGAAGAAATAGGTTATTACAACCCTCTTGAGAAGCCTGCAGTTGTCAAAGTCGATGTAGAAAAGGCAAAGAAATGGATTGCGAATGGCGCACAGCCGACCGAGACCGTTAAAGCGCTTTTAAAGCAGAACAACGCGCTTTGATTGCACAAGGTTAGGGTTCGTTAGCCTGTGAAAGGATGGTCATAACATGCAGGAATTACTGATTGCCCTCGCAAAAGGGCTTGTAGAGAATCCTGATGGCGTCACCGTTACAACAGACGAGCCGAAAGAAGACGGCACGATTGTTTATCACCTTCATGTTGCCGAAGGCGATATGGGAAGGGTGATTGGCAAGCAGGGCAGAATTGCGAAAGCTATTCGCACTGTAATGCGTGCTGTGGCCAATAGGCAAAATCTTAAAATTGCGGTCGAGATTGATTGACCCATATAATCTGGGGGAGGCGGCAATGCTTTCCCCAGATTGCTATATTTAATATAAATCGGGGGCTTTTATGCTTAAGCGTTTTCTTGAGACTGGTCAGATTGTCGGTACTCATGGATTGAAAGGTGAAGTCAGGGTTAATCCGTGGTGTGATTCACCTGATTTTCTCAAAGGTTTTACAGGGTTTTATCTTGACAATGGAAAGACTTTCATTAAAGCGAATTCGATTCGTATTCATAGATCAATTGCGTTAATAAAGTTCGAGGGCATAGACGACATCGACGAAGCCGCAAAGCTTATCAAAAAGGTGATTTATATAGACCGCGAGTGGGTCAAACTTCCCGAGGGCTCGTATTTTGAGCAGGATTTGCTGGGGCTTAAAGTTGTCGATGCTGAGACTCAAAAAGTATATGGGACGCTTGGCGAAGTTTCAAAAACAGGGGCCAACGATATTTACCGTATAGATTCCGATGGGCGTAAGACGTGGATTCCGGCGATAAAGGATGTTGTAAAATCCGTCGATATCGAAAACGGGATTATGTTCATAACCCCACTCAAAGGATTGTTTGACGATGAGAATTGATATAATGACTCTTTTCCCGTCTGTGTGCGAGGCATACCTCAGTGAAAGCATTATCGGCAGGGCGAGAAAAGACGGCTTGGTTGAGATAAAGTGCCACGATATACGGGATTTTTCTAAAGATAAGCACCGCCATGTCGACGATTACACGTACGGCGGCGGTGCTGGAATGATTATGCAGCCGGGGCCAATCGCGGACTGCTTTAAGGCTATCTGTGAAGAAACAAACACGCGCCCTTATTGTATCTATATGTCCCCACAGGGCAAGGTTTTCAATCAGGAGACTGCTGTCAGGCTTTCCAAAATGGACAATATAGCGCTGCTCTGCGGACATTACGAAGGTGTCGACGAGCGTATTATAGAAGAAATTGTGGATGAAGAAATCTCTGTAGGAGATTTTGTGCTGACAGGCGGCGAATTGCCGGCGCTGATGGTAGCAGACGCGGTGACAAGGCTTTTGCCCGGCGTACTTTCCGGAGAGGAGTGCTTTACCGAGGAGAGTCATTTTTCCGGGCTGCTCGAGTATCCTCAGTACACCCGCCCTCCGGTTTTCAACGGGAAGAGCGTCCCTGAGGTGCTGCTGAGCGGCCATGCCGCTAATATTGCCAATTGGAGGCGCCGTGAGGCGCTTAAACGGACGCTGATAAGGCGGCCAGATATGCTGAAAAAGGCGGATTTATCCCGTGATGACCTAAAAATAATAGGAGAAATTTGTGCTGAAATTCACGAAAGTGATGCTTAATTTAAACCAAAAATCCGAAAGATGTGCAAAAATCTGTAAAAAGTTTATAATAAATATGCACAAAAAACTGGAAATTGAACAGGTGATTATAGTTTATCTATACAAAATAAAGGACGTGCCTTTGTTTTAGTTCAAGCATTATGTTGACTAAATCGTTGGAATTTAGTATTCTATTGGTATATGAATGGACATTAGAACGGTTTGGGAGCGATAAGAATGTTAGTTAAAGAGGTTGTTGTCCAGAATCAGGTTGGGTTGCATGCAAGGCCTGCGACTTTTTTTATCCAGAAGGCAAATGAGTTCAAGTCATCAATCTGGGTTGAAAAGGACGAACGCAGGGTTAATGCTAAAAGTTTGCTTGGTGTTTTGTCGCTCGGTATTGTTGGAAATACCAAAATACGCATAATTGCAGACGGAACTGATGAAGAAGAAGCTATCGACAGCCTTGTAAAACTTGTTCAATCCGGTTTTACCGAATGATTGCGCATAACATAATATTAATTATGCGGCACCGTGTTATCGCACGGTGTCGTTTTTTACAGTAATGGGTTTGCAGCTTGGGGGTGGATTATGGATAGAGAAAAACTGAAGGAATTGCAGGACAAATCGCGGGAGCTCCCGTTTAAGCCCGGCGTCTATATAATGAAGGATGCTGCGGGGCATATAATATACATCGGCAAGGCAAAAGCCCTTCGGCGCAGGGTGAGCCAGTATTTCCTGCGCTTTGACCACCACGAGGGCAAGGTGCGCAAAATGGTTGAGCACGTCGACCATTTTGATTACATTATCACCGACAGCGAGTTTGAGGCTTTGGTGCTTGAATGTAGCCTAATAAAGCAGCATAAGCCGAAATACAATATACTGCTTAAAGACGACAAGGGCTACAATTATATCAGGATTACGCTTAATGAGAAGTGGCCGAAAATCGAATCAGCCAAAAAGATTGAGGACGACGGGGCCACTTATCTCGGCCCGTATATGAGCTCCTTTGCGGTAAAAGAGGCGGTTGATGAGGCGGTCAAGGCATTCTCTCTGCCGACCTGCAACCGCAACTTTGAAAAGGATATGGGGCGCGGCCGCCCCTGCCTCAACTACTTTATTCATCAGTGCTGCGCGCCCTGCCGCGGGCGTATCTCAAACGCCGAATACAGGGAAAACATTGAAAACGCCATAGCCTTTTTAAAGGGCGGATATGACGAAATACTAAAGGAGCTCAAGGCGAAAATGGAGGAACTGGCGGAGAACCTCGAATTTGAAAGGGCCGCCAGAATCAGGGACCGTATTGCGGCAATTAAGAAGATACGCGAGAAGCAGAAGGTCGTGGCCTCAAAAGTAAAAGAGCAGGATGTCATAGCCCTTGCCGGCGATGGCTGCAATACAGATTTCGAGGTATTTATTATCCGCGGCGGAAGGCTCACTGACCGCGAAAGCTACCTTCTCGATTTTATTGCGGACGAGAAGGCAGCCCGCGCGGAATTTATCCGGCGTTATTATTCTCCCTCAAGGCTTCCGCCTCCGAGAATTACATTGGACGGGGAGACTGAGGATAGGGCACTGCTTGAGGAATATCTCACAAAAACGGCGGGCCGCAAGGTGAGAGTGACCGTCCCTAAGAAAGGCGAACAGGCGGCCCTCGCCTCTATGGCAAAGAATAACGCACAGGAGAAAATAAACAGGCTGTCAGCCCGCCCGGCAAGGATAGAGAAGGTGCTTGACGAGCTGGGAAAACTGCTCGGCCTTTCCCACCGCCCCGAGTATATCGAGTCATATGATATTTCAAATACTGCCGGGACAGGCGTCGTCGCAGGCATGGTTGTGTTTGAGGGCGGGCGTCCGCTTAAAAGCGCCTACCGCAGGTTTTCGATAAAAACCGTCGAGGGTCAAGACGACTACGCCTGCATGCGTGAGGTTGTTGGACGCAGGCTTGCAAGGCTTAAAGAGGCAATCGACAACGGCAATACCGCAAAAAGCGGTTTTGGCAGAAAACCGGACTTAATCCTCCTTGACGGAGGCCGCGGGCATGTCGCCGCGGTAAAGCCGGTGATTGATGAATATGGTTTTGACATACCGGTTTTTGGAATGGTCAAGGACGACAAACACAGGACAAGGGCAATAGCGGCAAACGGCGGGGAAATCGCGATAAACGAGAGCCGCGGTGTCTTTACGCTCGTCTCCCAAATTCAAGACGAAGTGCATCGTTTCGCCATCTCCTATCATCACAAGACGCAAGGGCATAAGGCATTTTCCTCACGCCTGACACAGGCTCCGGGTATAGGCGAGAACAGGGCAAAAGCCCTCATGAAGCACTTTAAGACAATGGAAAGGCTCAGAAACGCGACGGAGGAAGAGCTGGCATCGGTCAAAGGCATGACAAAAAGCGCTGCGGCAACGCTTTATATTTGGCTGAGGGAAAATTAAGCCGCAATTAAGCCTTTGGCGCAAAGTTGATAGAACACTTTTTTGTTTTGCGATAAAATTTGCGTATAGTAGCCGAATAATATGACACAATATAAAAGAATGTTGACAATATTGTCGTTAGGTAAGATAATAGTTAGTAGATGACTTTTAAAAACTGGGATTGCGGCGGCGCCGGCTGCCTGTAACCCTCAGTGATAACTGTAAGCAAAACAGGCTTGTGCCACAAAGGACAAGCTACAGCGGAGGTTTTTGATGAGAGTAATAACGGGCTTGGCTCGCGGGAGAAAATTGGTAACCCTCGAAGGTCTGGAGACGAGGCCGACGGCTGACAGGGTCAAAGAAGCAGAGTTCAGCATGATTCAGTTTGAAATAGAAGGAAGAAACGTGCTTGACCTTTTTGCGGGAAGCGGACAGCTTGGTATTGAAGCGCTTAGCCGCGGTGCTAAGCATGCGGCTTTTGTCGACGCGAATCCAGAGTGCGTCAAGATTATCCGTGAAAATCTTGCTCACACAGGTTTGTCTGAAAAGGCGAGCGTCGCTGCGGTCGATGCCGAACAATTTTTAATGCACACAAAAGCCGTGTTTGACATTGTTTTCATGGATCCTCCTTACAGCAAAGGATTCATTGACAAGGTTTTGCCGCTGACTGTTCCGCATATGTCGGAACACGGGGTAATTATCTGTGAAGCGGCTCGTACCGACGAAGTTCCGGACGGCGCGGGGGATTTTAAGCTTGTGCGGCAAAGCAATTATGGAAAAACCAAGCTTGCGATTTACAGAAAAGAACAGGGGAGTGTTTAATTAAATGACATTGGCAGTTTGTCCGGGAAGTTTCGACCCAGTAACGTTGGGACATCTTGATGTAATAAAAAGAGCTGCGGCTTTATTCGATAATGTTATAGTAGTTGTCATGGTCAACTCAGCAAAAAAGCCCACGTTTACTATAGAAGAGCGTGTAGATTTTCTCAAACGCGCTACAGCTTCGCTCAAAAACGTGGAAGTTGATACATATAATGGGCTTCTGGCGGATTATACCGCAATGAAAAAAGCGACAGCGGTTGTCAAGGGCCTGCGGGTTATGTCTGACTTTGAATATGAATTTCAGATGGCTCTGACTAATATGTCGCTGACTCCTGGAGTTGAAACAATCTTTCTGCCGGCGAGCATAGATTGTATGTTTTTAAGTTCGAGTATGGTTCGTGAGGTTGCGAAGCACGGCAGAGATATTTCACCATTTGTACCTGAAGGGCTGGCGGAAGAAATAACGGCGAAACTGACGCAAAAGGAGTGAGCAATATGAGGATTGACGAGCTGCTTGATGAGCTGGACGATATGCTCGATAAGGCGTGGGGGCTGCCGCTGTCGGGAGGACGCTGTGTAATTGACGCTGAAAGAGTCCGGGAAATAATCGACGATCTGCGGCTTAATATGCCTAAGGAAATACCGCAGGCAAAGGCCATCGTAGCTGACAGAATGGAAATTATCAAAAATGCAAAGCTTGAGGCGGAAGAAATAATCAAAAACGCCGAGGCCAAGGCAAAGCTACTCGTATCGAATGATGAAATCGTCAAAGCGGCTCAGGAAAAGGCAAACGCGATATTAAATGAAGCCCAGGCAAAATCAAAAGAAATGAAGAAAGCTGCTGCCGATTTTTCAGATCGTTTATTGCTTCAAACACAAGAAAAGGTATACGAAGCCCTCAATGAAATCAAAGAGGCAAGGCAGGCTATTAAATCACCCACAAAACTTTCATAATTGAATAAAGCCAGAAGAAGTTGCGCTGCAAATGTTTTTGCAGCGCATTTTTTGCCTGAAAAACTGCTGAAATACCTAATTAGAAGGCTCTGCGCCGGATAACAGTTCAATGTTCAGTTGGGTTATTCCGCGCCATCCGTATCAGTTTCTCTGAAGAGTCTGCCGTTTTAAACCTGATATGCAGTTTTAATTAACAGAGCGGAGGAGCCGGCCATCGGGCCGGTTCCTCCGCTGTTTTTTTGTCTTGAATAGCCACGCAGCAGCCTTTTTATGACTTTTTGAAAGAATTTTCGATAACAGCAAAAATTTCTTGCGTTTTTTATTAATTTCCAATACAAACGCTTGAATTTTTTATTTTTTGTGTTTATAATTAAATTGTGGTTTGAAGTGGTGTAAAGTGGTGAATTAGTTCCCGATTCTTTGATTTGAGTGTGAAGAGGCAGTAATTATGCTGATAGGAGAATATCAACATATTGTTGATGCAAAAGGACGTGTATTCATACCGGCTCGCTTCAGAGAAGAACTGGGCCTGCGTTTTATTGTCTCCAAAGGCCTCGACAACTGCCTTTTTGTTTATTCAATCAAAGAATGGGCACTGCTTGAGGAAAAGATACGTTCGCTGCCGCTTTCAAAAGCCCGCAATCTGCAAAGGTTTTTCTTTGCCGGTGCTGCCGAGGTTGAAGCGGACAAGCAGGGACGTGTGCTTATACCGCAAAGCCTCAGGGACTACGCTTCTCTCACCAAAGAAGTAACTATAATCGGTGCGTCCAACCGCGTAGAGATTTGGGACAAGCAGAAATGGGAAGATATGTGTGAAGGTATAACGCCGCAGTCTATTGCAGAGGCTATGGATGAGCTTGGATTTTAATTAAACCGGTTGGAGAACAAATATGGAAAATTACCATCATCTCAGTGTTTTACTTCATGAGAGCATTGAAGCGCTTAATATAAAGCCTGACGGAATTTATGTTGACGGAACTGCCGGCGGTGGAGGCCATTCCTTTGAGATCGCTTCCCGCCTCAAGACAGGAAGACTAATCGCAATCGACCGCGACCCCGACGCAATAAAGGCTGCCGGGAAGCGCTTAGAACCTTTCAAAGACAGGGTAACGCTTGTCAACGCAAATTTTTCTCAGCTTTCTCAAATTCTAAACGACTTGGGAATTCCCGCTGTGGATGGAATATTGCTTGATCTCGGCGTTTCATCATATCAGTTTGATGTGCCTGAACGCGGTTTTTCTTACAACTATGATGCCCCGCTTGACATGAGAATGTCGAAAAGCGGCATTTCTGCACGAGATATAGTGAATTCGGCGTCGCAGGACGAGCTTGCAAGGATATTGCGCGAATACGGCGAAGAAAAGTTTGCTTCCCGAATCGCTTCGCATATTGTTTTCGCACGCGAAAAGAAACCGATTGAAACTACATTTGAACTGAGCGAAATCGTAAAGTCAGCAATTCCCGCGGCTGCCAGAAGAAGCGGGCCGCATCCAGCGAGAAGAACTTTTCAGGCGCTTAGAATTGCTGTCAACGGCGAACTTGACGAGCTGGGAGCACTTTTAGATGATGCACTTTCGCTCCTTGCCAAAGGCGGCAGACTTGCAGTAATTACCTTCCATTCCCTTGAGGACAGAATGGTAAAGCAGCGTTTTTTGAGCTGGGCTCAGGGCTGTACTTGTCCGCCGGATTTCCCGATATGTGTCTGCGGACATAAGCCGCAGGTTGTGATACCCAAGAAAAAGGGCATCGAGCCGTCAAAAGAAGAAATTGAGATAAACCCCAGAAGCCGCAGCGCAAGGCTCAGGTTTTGCGAAAAATTATAATTGGGTATTTTCGGTGCGTTAAACACCTTTAACCCGGGATTATATCAGCGTATTCGCTGCTTTTTGGTATAAGAGAGGTTTCCCAGAAACTGCGAAAGGATGGTCATGAAATGGCTTACAAGTCAAATGTAGCGTATGATTTTTCAAGATTTGCCCCGGTAGAGATTCCGGAGGTACCAGTAGAAGAGCCTAAAAAGGTAAATACTGTCGTCAAAAAGAAAAAAGCCAAGAAACAGCAGGTTACGCCTCTTGCAGTTATAAAATTTGTATTTGTGAGCCTTTTTGTCATGGCATCGCTGGGAAGCATCATGGTAGGTAATATAAAAATCACGCAGCTTAACGATGAAACGGCTAAAATGGAAAAACTGCTGGATACCGCCAGAAGCGAACAGGTAAGCCTCAATTCAAAGCTGGAAAACCGCATGTCCATATCAAAGGTTGAGGATTATGCTTCAAATAATCTGGGGCTGGTAAAGACGCAGGCCTATCAAATCCAGTATGTCCAACTTACAAATGAAGATAAAGTAGAGATTCTCGGCAATTCGGGAGGAATCCAAGGCTTCTTCCAGAATGTAATTAATTCGATTGAGGAATACTTCGCATAATTTTTAAATAGATTTTATAAAAAGCAGAGACTGTCAGAAATCTACCGGGAGGTTTTTTAATGGTAAGCCCAACTCTTGCAATGAAAAAGAAAATGACGATTGTTCTCGCCTTTTTCTTTGTACTGGGCTTTACCGTTCTTATAGGCAGGCTTGTCAAGCTGCAGTTTATTGACGGGGCGTTCTATCAGCAGAAGGCTTTGGACCAGCAGTTGAGCGTAACAACAATAAACGCCAACCGCGGTACTATATATGACCGCAATATGAAACCGCTGGCTCAGAGTGCCACAGTCTGGGATGTCTATGTTTCCCCGTCTTACATAACGGACGACAAAAAAAGCACAAGGGAAGAAAAATTAAATAAGATTGCCTCTGGCCTTTCAAAAATCATAAACGTTGATGAAAAAACGATTTACAGTAAAATATCAAAGAAGACGAGCTATGTTGTTTTGGCGAAAAAGGTCGAAAACGACGTAGCCACCCTTGTCAAGGAATTTGCTAAGGAAAACGGTTACTCATGTATCGGCGTAGTTGAGAACAGCAAGCGCTATTACCCGTTTAACAATTTTGCTTCACAGGTTATTGGTTTTACAGGAACGGACAATCAGGGCCTTGCCGGCATTGAAGCCTATTATGACAGCGTCTTAAAGGGCGTTAACGGAAGAGTGGTCACCGCTAAAAACGCCAAAGGTACCGATATGCCTTATGATTTTCAGGATCGTGTCGAGGCGAAAGACGGCATAAGCCTTGTTTTGACTATCGACGAGGTAGTACAGCATTACCTTGAGAAAAATCTCCAAAGTGCATATGTGGATTGTAAAGTTGGAGTCGGCGTCACCGGCATTGTAATGGATGTAAAAACCGGCGAAATTCTTGCAATGTCCACCCAGCCGTCCTTTGACCCGAATAATCCATTTGAAATAACAAAGCCTACAGTGCAGCAGAGAATCGCCTCTCTTGCCGGGGATGAACAGAAACAGGCAAAGAACGAGGCTCTTCAGGACCAGTGGCAAAACAAGGCTATCACGAATCCGTACGAGCCGGGTTCTACATATAAGATTATTACCGCAGCAGCGGCTCTCAATGAAGGTGTCGTCAAGGAAACGGACGAATTCAATGACCCGGGCAGCATAAATGTAAAAGGCACACAGTTCCACTGCTGGAAAGCGGGCGGTCACGGCCATCAGACATTCATTGAAGGGTTTGAAAATTCCTGCAATGTCGTCTTTATTGAAGTTGGGCAGCGCCTTGGGGTATTGAATACATACAAATATTTTACCGCTTTCGGGCTTAACTCTAAAACGGGTATCGACCTGCCCGGTGAAGCTGTCGGTATATCATACACCGATAAAACGATGGGGCCGGTAGAGCTTGCCTCCATATCCTTCGGACAGTCCAACACGATTACGCCTATCCAGTTGATAACGGCGGTCGCGGCGGTAGCAAACGGCGGAAAGCTCGTGCAGCCGCATGTTGTTAAGGAAGAATTGGACAGCAACGGCAATGTTGTCAAAACATTCGGGACAGTAGTCAAACGTCAGGTCATTTCCGAAGAAGTATCAAGGCAAATGTGTGCCATCATGCAGAAAGAAGTCACTGAAGGTACCGGTAACAACGCATATGTGGCCGGATACCGCATCGGAGGAAAGACAGGAACGTCACAGAAGCTGGGCAACGAAGATAAGAATGCCCGTATCGCTTCATTCGTAGGCATAGCTCCGGCTGACGACCCGCAGATAGCGGTGCTGCTTGAGATTGACGAGCCCCATTCGGATAATAAATACGGCGGTGTCATAGCGGCCCCGGTTGTCGGCAAACTTTTGTCTGAGATACTGCCTTATCTTGGTGTTGAACCTCAGTACACACCGGAAGAACAGGCAAAACTCGATGTTAAAACACCGAACCTCGTGGGTATGGATATAGATGAAGCTATAAGGAAACTGCAAAACGATAAGCTCAACGAAACAACCATTGGCAAAGGCAAGAAAGTTACGGCGCAGGTGCCGGAAAGCGGAAGGCCTATCCCGCGGGGCGGCAGGGTTATCCTCTATACAGGTAACGCAGAGATTGAGAACACAATTACCGTACCGAACGTAATTGGTATGACGCCTTCGCAGGCTAACAGCGTGATTTCTGCAAGGAACCTCAACATTGAGATTTCCGGTACGGGGCTTTCTGAAAAAGGTGTCAAGGCGTATAACCAGAGCCCGAGTGCCGGACAGAAGGTTGCGCCGGGAACGGTAATAACTGTTCAGTTCAGAAATGAGGATGTAAAGGTCGAATAGCGTCAAGACCGTATGTTACGAAAAAATTCTGTCAAAAATGTGTAGTAAATAATGAAAAAGTAGTTATGTTTGTGTTTGAATTCCCGGAATATTTTCCGGGAATTCAGACTGCGTTATAAACGTTTTTAAAATTTACTTAAAATTTTATAGGAGATATAAAGTATGAAACTAGCACAACTTCTCAAAGGGATTGAATATAAAGGGCAGGCGCCCGATATAGAAATATCGGGCGTTACGTCTGATTCGCGCAAAGCTGGTCCCGGCGTTGTATTTGTCTGCCTCAAGGGAGAAAGGTCTGACGGGCACGATTATGCCGCTGCAGCTGCAGAAGCCGGCTGTGCGGCTGTTATTGCGGAAAGGGATACCGGCGTAAATGTACCTCAGATTATTACAGAGGATACACATGCCGCTTATGCCGCCGTCTGTGCCAACTATTTCGGCAACCCGGCGGACAAACTCAAATTTATCGGAGTAACTGGCACTAACGGAAAAACAACCGTCACAACGATAATAAAGGATGTGCTTGAACGCTGCGGATACAAAACTGGACTTATCGGCACTATAAAGAATATGTCGGGGGACAAGGAGCTTCCGGCACATTACACGACGCCGGAGGCCTATGAGCTGCAGAGTCTCCTGCGCACAATGGTCGACGACGGCTGCAAATATTGTGTAATGGAGGTTTCGTCCCACGCCCTTGCGCAAAAACGCGTCGACGGGCTGCATTTTATCTGCGGCGTTTTTACTAATTTGACTCAGGATCATCTGGATTTCCACAAAACCATGGAAAATTACCTGAAGGCCAAGCAAAGGCTCTTTGAGATGAGCGATATCGGCGTAATCAACGCCGACGACCAGTATGCCAAAACAATAATTGAAGAGGCACCGTGCAGAACTGTTACTTACGGCGTGAACACTGAAAATGCAGATTTCAGAGCCTGCGATATCAAATATAACTCTGTCGGGATTTCATATTCTCTGAAAGGCAAGACGTCAGGTGAGATTAAGGCCAATCTGCCCGGGGCATTCTCGGTATATAACACCCTTGCTGCGATAGCCTGTGCGGTTTCAATCGGCATACCATTTGAAAAAGCTAAAAATGCGCTCGCGTCGTTCAAAGGGGTAAAAGGGCGCATCGAGGTTGTCCCGACGGGGCGCGATTTTACTATTATCATCGACTATGCCCATACGCCTGACGGGCTTGAAAAGATACTCCGCGCAGTAAAAAGCTTTGCAAAGGGTCGTATTGTTGCGCTGTTTGGCTGCGGCGGAGACAGGGACAAGGGGAAAAGGCCTAAGATGGGCAAAGTCGCGGCGGACAACGCAGATTTTCTCATTATAACATCGGATAACCCGCGGACCGAAGACCCTGACGCTATAATAGATGATATTTTGGCGGGGCTGAATGGCAGCAATACGCCATATGTAAAAATAACCAATAGGCGAGAGGCTATAAAATATGCTATAATGAACGCTCAGAAAGACGATTGTATCGTTCTCGCGGGAAAAGGGCATGAGGATTATCAGATTCTGCCGACGGGACGTATTCATTTCGATGAACGTGAGGTAATTGCCGAAATACTAAAAGAGCTTGACAGTTAATCTGAATAGTAAAACAAGGTTCGGCAATAGAACTCGGGGGTAAACAATGGAGAAAATATCACTCGGATTTATACTAAATGCAACAGGCGGCAGACTAACAAGAGAATGCTTCAATATAAAGATATCATCGGTATCGACCGACACCAGAAAAATAAAGCCGGGGAGCCTATTTATAGCGCTCCGCGGAGAACGTTTTGATGGTCACGACTTTATAGAGACAGCATTTGAAAAAGGCGCGTATGCCGCACTGTCAGAAAAACCGGTTGAGAATACTTCCCGCCCGGTTATAATGGTCAAGGATACTCATTCTGCACTTCTCCATTTGGCACAAAGCTATAGAATGTTGTTTTCAATTCCAGTTGTAGGTGTTACCGGCAGCGTAGGAAAGACATCGACGAAAGACGCGATAAGCGCGGTGCTTTCACAAAAATATAAAACCCATAAGAACGAGGGCAACCTCAATAATGAAATCGGCATGCCCATGACGGTTTTTGGACTTGATAAAACCTATGGGGCAGCAGTATTTGAGATGGGAATGAGCGGTTTTGGCGAGATATCACGCCTTTCGAGGGTTGCGAAACCGGATGTAGGCGTAATCACAAATATCGGCGTTGCACATATCGGAAAACTCGGCTCACGCGAGAATATACTAAAAGCGAAGCTTGAAATCATAGACGGGATGAAACCCGACGGTGAACTTATATTAAACGGCGACAACGACCTTTTAAGCGGATATATCACAGAGGCAAAAGGAAAGCTGCCCATTCATTTGACGTCTTACGGAATAAATAACCGCAGCGGCGTATATGCCAATAATATAGAAACAACGTCTGAAGGCTCATATTTTGATATAAACTATCACGGCGGCCGCATACGTGCCTTTATGCCAGTGCCCGGCGAGCATAATATCTATAACGCACTTGCGGCATTCTGCGTCGGCATGAAACTCAATGTCGACCCGCGCTTGATTGTGGAAGGGCTTGCTTCCTACAAGCCCTCAGGTATGAGGCAGAAGATTGAAAAAATTGGGGGAGTTACATTTATAGAGGATTGTTATAACGCCAGCCCAGATTCAATGGCTGCGGCTTTCGGAGTCCTCAATGCTGTAAAAACCGGACGTTCCATCGCTGTGCTTGCTGACATGCTTGAACTCGGCGATAGGTCACAGCAGGCGCATTTTGACGTCGGCAGGAACGCCGCACAGTCTGGTGTTGATGTGCTTTTGTGCTGCGGCAATGACGCGCGCTATATATGTGAAGGATATGACAGCGTTAAAACCGGCGGAAAAAGCTATTTCTTTGAAGACAAACAGTTGCTTGGTCAGGCGCTTCTGGACTTGCTTAAGGCAGGCGATACGGTAATTTTTAAAGGTAGCAGAGGCATGAAGTTAGAAGAGACTGTTAAGACAGTATATGAAGGGTGGAAAAATAAATGACAGGTATGGGTGCGGTTGTTGCCGCTGTTTTGTCATTTGTAATAACATCGGTTCTCGGAATTTGGATGATACCCTATTTAAGAAAACTCAAATACGGTCAGAGCATAAAAGAAATAGGGCCTGTTTGGCATAAATCAAAGCAGGGAACGCCGGTAATGGGCGGCTTAATGTTTATTATCGGTATTCTTGTAGCCGTTATCGTAGTGCTTATTTTCGCAAAGGATTTCAAGTTCCAAATGAGCGATAATGAGCGCTCAAGGCTCATCTACGGTATGGTTATGGCCGTAATGTTTGGCATGATAGGGTTTTGCGACGATTATATCAAGGTTGTTAAGAAGCGCAATTTGGGACTCACACCAAAGCAGAAATTTTCACTTCAAATTCTCGCCGCATTGATATTCCTTGTCATGGAGTTTGTGACAGGATACAGGGGAACCACCATGATGGTGCCGTTTACCCCATGGACTGTAAACTTTGGCATCGCTTTTTGGCCGATTGCCCTTTTTATAATTGTAGGAACAGTCAACTCCGTCAATTTAACTGACGGCATCGATGGGCTTGCTGCTTCGGTTACGACAGTTGCGGCCTTGGGATTCATGCTTTCCGCTAAAATAATGATGAGTACAGCTTTTGCGGCGGTAGCTGCGGCACTTGCAGGCGGCTGCCTCGGTTTCCTGGTATGGAATTTCTATCCCGCAAAGGTATTTATGGGCGATACAGGATCACTTTTTCTCGGCGGAATGCTCAGTGCAATAGCATTCGGGATTGACCAGCCGCTTCTGCTTATACCGTTTGGGATCATATATATAGTTGAGACATTGTCCGATATAATTCAGGTGATATCATTCAAATCAACGGGCAAGAGGGTCTTTAAGATGGCCCCTATTCATCATCATTTTGAGATGTCTGGCTGGAGTGAAATGAAGATAGTTGCCGTATTTACAATCGTAACTATCGTATCTTCGGCCGCAGGTGTCACTTGGCTGGCGTTAATACTGAATTAATGCCGCGGCTTAAGCCAAAAACGGCATATAAATTGATTTTCTGATATGCGCCGGAATGTTGGGAGGATTATTAGTGGCGACAGAGAGCAGAATGAGAGGCAGCAGCGTTGTAACCGCTAAAAAAAGGCGACTTATAAAAGGCGGATTTGACCTGCCGTTTTTCGTACTCGTCATGATTATCCTTATGCTCGGCCTTGTAATGATGTTTTCAGCAAGCTATGCTTATGCCTATTACAAAAAGGGGCAGGATAGTTTCTTCTTCATAAGAAAACAGGCGCTGTGGGCTGCAATGGGTTTAGTAATCATGATGGTTATGTCAAGGATTGATTACCATTGGCTGCACAAGTTAGCCTGGCCTGTAATGGGAATAAGCTATATTTTGCTTGCCGCCGTCCTCGTTCTACCCGCGCATAACGATAAAGGCATACATCGCTGGATATACATTGGCTCGCTGAATTTTCAGCCGTCAGAGATAGCGAAGTTCGCAGTTATCTTGTTATTCGCGCACCTTATATCAAAGAATTACAGCAAAATGAAAACGTTTAAATATGGGGTGCTGCCATTTATTTTGATACTCGGCAGCATTGCCGTATTAATGTTGAAAGAGCCGCATGTTTCCGGTACAGTCTTGATACTGCTCATCGGGTTCTCGCTTATGTTTATCGGGGGAACACCCTTCAAATGGTTTGCCGGCGGTTTTGGGCTTGCAGGCGCCGCGGTTGCCGGCATCGTTATTTTTACCCATGCAATTGATTATGCTAAGGCAAGGCTAAAGTATTGGCTTGACCCATACAGCGACCCGACAGGCAACGGCTGGCAGACGCTTCAATCGCTTTACGGCATTGGATCCGGAGGACTTATGGGGCTTGGCCTCGGCAATTCAAGGCAAAAGTACCTCTATATATCCGAACCGCAAAACGACTTTGTGTTCGCCATTGTCTGCGAGGAACTTGGATTCATCGGCGCCACAATAGTAATTTTGTTGTTTATTCTCCTTCTTTGGCGCGGTTTTGTGATTGCGATGCGTGCACCGGATAAATTCGGGGCAATGCTTGCAGTGGGCCTTACCATTCAGGTCGGCGTACAAGCGCTTTTAAACATCGCCGTTGTTACGAACACCATACCTAATACAGGAATCAGCCTGCCGTTCTTCAGTTACGGAGGAACATCCCTCGTAATGCTGCTGTTTCAGATGGGAATAATCCTGTCGGTATCGCGTTTTTCAAGTACAGAACAAACATAAGAAGATATTTTTCGCTTTCTGTCTGGATACGGATTGGTGATAAAAATAAAATTCGATAAGATTTTGGCTGTAAGTTGAATAAGACAAAGGAAAGATGTTTAAGTTGATTAGAAGGATGTTTCGCTTTGAACATCGTACCTTTTTAAAGCATAGTATGGGATTGCAGGGGTATGAGCAACCCCGAGGCTTGAAAGGGTGCGTAACGATGTCAAGACTTATAGTGAACGGCGGCCGCCCATTGCATGGCGAGCTGCAAATTCAAGGCGCCAAAAATAGTGCATTGCCAATACTCATAGCGACGCTGCTGTGCCAGACTCCGAGCGTTTTACATAACTGTCCGGATTTATCTGATGTTGACGCTTCTTGCAGCATTTTAAAATATTTAGGGTGCAGCGTTAAAAAAAATGGCGAAAACATTGTAGTTAACCCGATTTCTGCCGATAAATATGATATACCGGATGAATTAATGCGCGAAATGAGGTCTTCAATCGTATTTCTGGGTGCGATTTGTGCCAAATTGGGCCGAGCAAGAATTTCGTTCCCCGGAGGATGCGAATTGGGGCCCCGTCCAATTGACTTGCATCTTTCCTCGCTGCGCCAGCTCGGCGTTGTCATTGAAGAGGACCACGGCTGGCTCAACTGCCATACAAACGGACGACTTCGCGGAACTAATATTGTGTTATCATTCCCCAGCGTTGGGGCAACTGAGAACATCATGCTTGCGTCTGTCACCGCAAAGGGGACTACTACTATTGTCAATGCGGCCCGCGAGCCGGAAATCGTCGACCTTGCCAACTTTCTCATAAAATGTGGAGCAAAAATCAAAGGTGCAGGGGAAAGCGTCATCACGATTGAGGGCGTTGATAAGATTTACGGCTGTGAATATACTGTTATACCCGACAGAATTGTTGCGGCCACATATATGGCAGCTGCGGCGATAACAGGCGGGGATTTGACGCTTAAGGGCATTAATGTCGAACACTTAAATCCGGTATTTCCAGCGTTCAGAGAGGCAGGCTGTATAGTAGAGACGTCGGGCAATATGCTGAGAATAAGCAGGATCGGAAAATTGTATCCAGTAAAGAATATCAGGACGATGCCCTATCCAGGCTTTCCGACTGACGCACAGGCACCTGTTATGGCTATGTCTACGCTGGCATGCGGAACAAGTGTATTCATTGAAAACATCTTTGAGAATCGCTATAAGCATACGTCTGAACTCAGGAGGCTCGGTGCCAATATTAAAGTCGAAGGCAAAGTTGCTATTGTCGAAGGCGTTAAAAAGCTTTACGGTGCACCGGTCGAGGCGACTGACCTGCGCGGCGGTGCTGCGCTTGTTGTAGCTGCGCTGGCGGCTGAGGGACAGACAGTGGTAACAGGCCTTAGGCATATTGACAGAGGTTATGCTTCAATTGAACGCGATTTGCAAAGTGTGGGGGCTGATATACACAGAGTCTGATTGCCTGAAAGGAGTAATTATGTTACAGGAGGTTAAGAATGCGGACTGAGCAGAACAAAAGACGGGCAGGCAAAAAGAAAAAAAGAAGGAGAAAACCTTCTAAGTTCGCATATTTTCTATTGCTTCTGGTGGTTTTGTTCGTTGCCCTTGCCGTTTGTTCCGCAATATTTCTGAAAGTGGAGACAGTAAAGATAACAGGTGAATCTCCGTACAGTGCCGATCAGATTAAAAACGTAAGCGGAATTACTAATGAGACAAATCTTTTGAGAATTGACAAGAATAAAGTAAACAAATCCATATGTACTTCGCTGCCTTATATAAAGGATGCAAAAGTAAAGCTCCGGCTGCCGACGACTGTTTTGATTGAGGTTACAAAAGACAAACCTTACTATGCAATCAACTTCAACAAACAATTTGTAATTGCGGATGAAGACCTGAAAGTACTTGAACTTACAAGTGATAAATCGAAAACTGACAATTTGATATCAATAACCGGTGCGAATATATCTGACGTTCAACCGGGTCAAACAGTAAATTTTATTGACAACAACCAGCTGCAGCTGATAAAAGATCTATCGGCAGCGGTAAAAGAGGCGAAGATAGCAAAAGTAACCGCTTACAATATCGGTACAAGTTACCGGCTTTCTGTAGTTTACGACTCGAGGATTACCATAGTGGTTGGAACTCAGAATGAGGCAGCTCGGAAGCTAAAGGATGCCGCCGTAATTATAAATACTAAAATGCAGCCGACTGATAAGGGAAGTCTTGATGTGTCAGCGCAAAACAAGCGCTATACGTTTAGCCCCAGCTAAGTCTGCGGCGGCAAACTCGAGTTTATATATGGTCAAAAAATATTAATTAAATATCAATATATTGAGCGGCACCATAAAAAAGATAAAATACTTAGTAATAGTGGTGGATTATACTATTATTTCATGATATAATTATTAAAAGCTGCTCTATAACTTTGGGGAGGCAACGATAATGGCTTTTGAACTTGATAAAGATTTTGACAACATCGTTCAAATAAAAGTCGTAGGAGTAGGTGGCGGTGGAAACAACGCTGTCAACAGGATGATTAACTCCAACATAAAAGGTGTCGAGTTTATTGCGATAAATACGGACAAGCAGGCGCTTTCGCTTTCGCAGGCCACACATAAAATTGTGATAGGTGAAAAGCTGACAAAAGGCCAGGGTGCCGGAGCGAACCCTGAAAAGGGACAGCGTGCGGCAGAGGAAAGCAAGGAAGAAATTGCAGACGCGCTCAAGGGTACACATATGGTTTTCATAACCGCCGGAATGGGCGGCGGTACAGGAACAGGCGCGGCCCCGGTAATAGCATCGGTTGCCAAAGAGCTTGGAATACTTACTGTCGGTATTGTCACAAAACCATTCAAGTTTGAGGGTATCCGCCGTATGCAGCAGGCGGAAGCTGGTATCACAGCCCTTAGAGAACATGTTGATTCACTTGTTGTGATTCCAAACGAGCGCTTGAAGCTTGTTTCAGAACAGAGAATTACGCTCGCAAACGCTTTTGAAATAGCAGATGATGTCTTGAGGCAGGGCGTCCAGAGCATTTCAGATCTGATAAAAATGCCCGGTCTTGTAAATCTGGATTTCGCGGATATTACCGCTGTTATGAAGGATGCCGGTTATGCTCATATGGGTGTCGGCCGCGGAACTGGCAAGGATAAGGCTGAGGAAGCTGCCCGTATGGCAATTTCAAGCCCGCTTCTCGAAACATCAATAAAGGGCGCGCGCGGTGTAATTATTAATGTTATGTCTTCACCGGAAATTGGTCTTGATGAAGTCGAACTTGCTGCGTCAATGATAACTGACGAGGCAGACCCGAGTGCAACGATTATCTGGGGCACTACATTCAATGACCAACTCGGTGACGAGATGGTGGTTTCCGTTATCGCTACTGGTTTTGATACAGCTGAACAGCCAGAATCCCCAATTGTAAGAGCATCTTTCCAGCAGGCAAAGTCGGCGAGGGCAGCAGCAGCGGCGGCTGCAAAGTCGGTGGACAAGCATACCTCGGCTTCATCTTCCCGCACCACAACGTCGCATTCGTCGACTGATGACGAATATTTCGACATCATGAGCATTTTCAACCGCAGAAAATAATCCATTTTACGATATGTCAAGGTGCAAAAGAATAGGATTTCCACTTAAAGGAAATCCTATTACTGCACCTTTTTTATTGAAATCGTAATCGGCCGCTCAAAGTGGGCGGTGTTAGCGGTAATTGTTTTAGATGAGCGGACAGCTCGGGAGTGGTGAGATGAGAAAGTATATAAAAAGCGTGTTTGCTGTTCTTACTGCGGCAATGATGGTTATTGCAAGCGGATGCAGCGGCCAGAAAACGGTGACAATCGGGATTGATTCCAATGCAAAGCCCTTGAGCTTTCGCGGGGAAGATGGAACGCCAGATGGATTTATAGTTGAGCTTTCCCGTGAGGCAGCAAGGCGCATGGGTGTCAGCGTCAAATTCAAGTATGTTAATATAGATGATAAATCCAAAGCTTTTAACAAGGACAACGTTGATGTGCTTTGGGGCAAAATTGAGGCTACCGATGAGAATAAAAAGAATATGCTTTTGACGAAAAATTATATGTCTGACCGTCAAATTCTGCTTGTCAATGCGGATTCGGTTATTGAAAGCACCTTGGATTTAAAGGACAGGCCGGTCGGCGCGGTAAAAAATTCTGACGCTGAAAAGGCGCTGCTTAATTCGTCTTTGATATCACAGGTAAAGGATTCTAAATGCGAAGAATTCAACGACCCGGTTTCGGCCTTTGCCGCCCTTGACAAATCGCGTATAGATGCGCTTGCGGTCGATCTGTCTTATGCAAGTAACTCCATGTCAGCCCATGCAGAGCAATACAGGATTTTGGATACCATTCTCGCAAACAAGCAATACTCCGTGGCTGTCAGGCGCAATGACGCCTTGCTGAGGGACAAGCTTGAAAAGGCACTCAGTGAGCTCAAGAAAGATGGAACAAGCAGCTCAATCTCCGCAAAATGGTTTGGAAGGGATTTGACCGAATAATTTGAATAAGAGAACTCCGTGAAAACGGGGTTCTTTTTTATATCATTAATATAATTAAACCAATTTAGATATAGTAACAGCAGCCGAATAATGAATTGTAAACTGGAATGCGGGCGAGAAAAACCGCGATAGATTTGAAAAATCGGCGATTAAGGAGCGGGATTAAACGAAAATGCTTGCAATAGACATTAATTGTGCTATAATAATGTGTGCGAATAAGCGGCGTAGTGCTGTTAATTTAATATTCGCAAACTGGGGTGAAAAAACCGTGGGCGACCCGGGTGGTAGTTATTGCAATAATCTATATTGCGAATGGAGCGCGCTGACGGCTGCTTTTTAACATGATTTGAAGCTTACTGGACTGCACGCTCCATTCTATGGGAGTGTGTGTCTTTATGATAGAATATTTCAAAACAGACGGCGATAAACTGTCACGCATTGAGGGATTAGCGGAAAATTGCTGGGTGAATGTTGTTTCACCGAGCGAGCAGGAGCTTTTCCGCCTTTCAGCCGATACTGGCGTCAGAATTGACTATTTGCGTGCTGCTCTTGACGAGGAAGAGGCTTCGCGAATTGAAACAGGCGAAAACGGCACGATGATGCTTATTGGGGTGCCGTTAGCACAGCAGCGCGATAATATGGTGACGTATACGGTTGTCCCGATGAGTATAATACTTAACGGGCATTACATAATAACCGTATGTGTAAAGCCCAATACAATAATATCGGATTTTTCAGAAGGCCTTATCAAAAATGTGCAGACAGCGCAGAGAACCAGATTTGTTCTGCAAATTCTTATGCGCATGGCGGCCCGTTATTTGCAGTACCTTCGTCAGATAAATAAGATTTCGAGTTATATAGAAAACCAGCTTTACGGAACGCCGCGCAGCAAGGAATTGGTGCAGCTTTTTGGGCTTGGCAAATCGCTTGTTTATTTTTCTGCGGCGCTTAAGGCAAACGAAATCACCCTTGAAAAGGTACTTCGCGGAAGGGTGATAAGGCTAACAAACGATGAACATGAATTGCTTGAGGATGTGCTAATTGAGGTAAAACAGGCTGTCGAGATGTCGGGCATCTATTCGCGTATACTGAACGCTACAATTGACGCCTTTTCCACAGTCAGGGCGAATAATCTCAATCATATGCTCAAGCTGCTCATTTCGGTCGTTATTGTAATATCTATTCCGATAATCGTTTTCCTGTTTTACGGTATGAATGTTACAGGGCTGCCGAAAGCCAGCTTTCTTTTCCCGCTTTTGCTGTCTGCGGCAGGTATGATAGTTGCGGGCGCAGTATTGCACCATAAGAAGATGTTTTAAATAACCTGACATATAAAGGGGATGGGTTGCTTTGAAAGAGCGCATTTACCATCTTGGAATCGATGAAAGCTGCGCTGCGAAATATGCAATTTTGCCAGGTGACCCCGGCAGGGTTGAAAAAATCGCGTCTTATCTTGATAATCCGCGCAAGGTTGCGCAAAACCGCGAGTTCACCACCTTTGCCGGCGAGCTGTGCGGCCAAAATGTGCTTGTGACATCTACCGGGATTGGCGGGCCGTCAGCTTCCATAGCGATGGAGGAGCTTGTGGCTCTCGGCACAGATACGTTTATACGTGTCGGCACATGCGGCGGCATGCAGAAAAAGGTCTTGGGCGGCGACCTTATTATTCCGACAGGTGCAATCCGCATGGAAGGCACTTCAAAGGAATATATACCTATTGAATTTCCTGCCGTTCCGTCATTTGATGTCACTTCAGCCCTTGTTTCGGCGGCAAAGCGGCTTAATCTGAGTTTCCACACTGGTGTTGTTCAGAGCAAGGATTCGTTTTACGGCCAGCACGAGCCGTCGAGAATGCCCGTCGGGCCGGAACTGGAATATAAATGGCGCGCATGGATTAAAGCCGGCTGCCTTGCGAGCGAAATGGAGTGTGCGGCATTGTTTACCGTCGCCGCTTGCCTTGGCGTAAGGGCAGGAGCAGTGCTGTCCTGCATTTGGAACCAGGAGCGGGCTGCCGCAGGGCTTGACAATCCAAACGTACTTGACACTTCATCGGCAATAAAGACCGCCGTCGAAGCGATGAAAGCGATTATTAAAGCTGATAATGAAACCGATAATGCAGAATAACATTAAAAAGGCTGTTGCATCAACAGCCTTTTTTAAGTGTTACGCTGTGTCTTAAACTATTGTTGATAATAAATTATAAATTAAAGGACAAGTTTAGACTTGTCCTTTTTACGGCTTAATTTGCATATAATTAAGCAATGTATTTTTCCTATATTTCTTAAATTTTTTTCTGGATTAAGATGAACAACTTTGAAAAAATTGACCTGCCAATACTTTCGATAAAAAGACTGGTTTCAACTAAAAATGCGGCGGCTCTTGCTTTATAAACAAAATAAAATCGCCAATAAGCCAAGTTAATCGTCAAATTAGTAATAGCGGCGTTTAATTTGGGGAAACTTTATGATATAATAAACATAAATAACAGTTGATGGGGTAAACAATGTATTCTGATAAAAGAGATAAACACAATGATGATGTCATAGCAGGCAGAAACGCAGTATATGAAGCGCTAAAATCCGGAAGGCCGGTTGACAGCGTTCTTATAGCAAAAGGAAATACCGGAGGGCCAGTTGGAAGGATAGTGTCACTCTGCAGGGAAAAAGGTGTGACTATAAAGGATGTCAGTCCGGCAAAGCTGGACGCTTTGTGTGCGGGCCTTAACCATCAAGGCGTTGCCGCGATTGCCGCAGCGCATGAGTATTCGACGGTCGAAGACATCTTAAAACGTGCAGAGAAAAAGAAAGAGCCTCCGTTTATTATAATAGCCGATGAGATAAACGACCCGCATAACCTTGGCGCGATAATAAGGACTGCCGAGGCTGCCGGGGCGCACGGCATAATAATACCCAAGAGGGGAGCGGTTGGGCTGACGGCGGCTGTCGGTAAGGCTTCATGCGGCGCGCTTGAATATATGCCGGTTGCCCGCGTGTCCAATCTGGTATCGACGGTTGAAGAACTTAAGAAAATGAACATATGGATATACGGGGCGGAAATGTCAGGACAACCGTATTATCAAACCGATTTTTCAGGGGCATGCGCCCTTGTGATTGGTTCAGAGGGTTTTGGCATTTCAAGGCTTTTACGGGAAAAGTGTGATTTTCTTGTCTCGCTGCCGATGCGCGGCAAAATCGAATCGCTTAATGCATCGGTTGCTGCAGGAATTTTGATGTATGAGATTGTAAGGCGCAGAGAAAGCGCATTAAAGTAATACAATTGGAGCGGATATTATGTATGATGTTCATGACAAATCAGGTGAAACAAACAGCCAGGGCAGAATGCAACAGGCTGTTGAGGAATGGTCAAATTCAGCCCAGAGAGAAAAGGTCTCGAGGCTGTCACAAAAGATAAAGGAAAATACGAATAAAAAAATCAACTCTGAAGATACAAAACCCGCCAGCAGGGAAATTTACAGCTCTTCAGAGCGGGAAAGAATGATGGCTGGGCGTACTTCAAATACGGCAGCCAACGAATTACATAAAGATAATCCCAAAGATGTAAACGCTAAGAAACGTTTCAGCATTGAGCTGAATGAGGAGACGGAAGATGAAGAGATCACGTTTCCCATCAAAAAACAGCAGGACCCAAATATCCAAAGCGATGAATTGGACGAAATTCAAGCCGATCAGGACGATTTTTTGAAGTCGCTAAAGGTGCGTTTCTCTTTTAGCATAGTTCTGACGCTTTTTCTTATAGCTGCAACTGTCTTTGCGGCTTATGCCCCTTCATTTTTTACAATGGACATAGTAGCTTATGGTTACATAATTTTGAATCTTATTCTACTGCTTGCAGTTGGCTTATTAAGTTTTTCCGCTTCGGTTAAAGGAATAGCTTCGCTGTTTACTTTTAAACCTGACGCGGACAGCATTATTTCTTTGTCTTTCTATGCGGCATTGATAGGGAATATCTATTCTCTTTGCGACTTTGTGATGAGTTCCCAGTTGCCTACAGTCGCTTCCGTAAGCGCTGTCTACTCTTCATGCGCCGCGGCAGGAATAAGCTTTAACCTTCTTGCCAAGATATTTTATGTATCCAGGGTGCGTAATAACCTTAAGCTATTGAAAACTATAGATACTGCATATGCTGCTTACCCAGTATCCGACGATGTTGCCGAGAGGGTAATCCCAACCTTTGACGGCACGCCGTCAATTATCAGTCTTGCAAAAACGGATTCACTCACGGATTTTCTTGAAAAATCCTATGAACCGTCTCCTTCTGATATTGCAGCAAAGGAATTTGCTCCAATTTCACTTGCGGTAGCTCTTATAACAACAATTGTATTTGCGCTCACAAAGGACGTTAGCAGTGCAGTGATTGCATTTTGCTCAATCTGCAGCATATCGAGTCCGCTCATGTTTGAATTTGGAGTATCCGTTCCGTTTTATAAGGCATGCAAACGGCTTGCAAAGCACAACTGCCTGCTTACGGGATGCAAGGATGTTGCAACTTTCGGCGGCGCTGACGCGATTGTCGCTGACGGAAGCTTCATTTTCCCGGGCAAAGGCACGAAGATTATCGGTGTTAAGACTTTCCATAAAGAAAAAATAGAAGAAGCTGTGCTTTATGCCACAAGTATTGCTGAGGCCGGAAAAAGCCCTCTTGCAAGTGCGTTTTTGGACATATTCGCTGATGTAGGAATAGGCAGAAAACTGCTGAAAAAGGTTGACAGGATTGTTTTTGAGGACAATAAGGGCTTATATGCGGTAATAGATGACAACGATGTTCTGCTCGGGAACAGGCAGCTTATGCACAAGCACATGGTTGACACGCCTTCGCGCGATTACGAGATGAGATATACAATAAACGGCAGGGATGTGACTTATCTTGCCATTAACGGACAGGTTCGCGCAATCTTTATAGTTATGTATGGCATTGATGATGAAACCGGTTATCAGCTTTGCAAACTTGGCAGCAACGGCGTCCGGGTGCTTATTGAAACGAGCGACCCGAATATTACGCCGGAGCTTTTGGAACAAAAGTGCGGGCTTAATTCCGATGATGTCACTGTACTCGAATCGCGTGAAATGAGGTTGCTTGAGGACAATAGGGTTTATGGCCCAGTTGAAGCCGGCATAGCGGTAAAGGATATGGCGGGTTATTCGGAATCAATTAATGCATGCGTAAAACTCAAGGGTACATTTTGGGCTAATACGCTTCTCCAGATTGCCCTCGCTGTATTGGGAATGTTGTTTGCGGTTATCTTAGAGTATTTTGGAAATACGGTTACAGCAGCTTTCGTGCTCACTTATCAGTTTATATGCGCAGTTCCGGTTTTGCTTATAAGCCTGTTAAGGCGCAGCTGAAGCAAATAAATACACATTAATCCGCAGACAATAAAATATAAGGACTGTTCAAGGGGGGATGCGAATGGATATGCCGGACATTTCCGAAAGCGCTTTTATTGCTCCGGGCGCTCAGGTTATTGGAAATGTTAAAATTGGCAAAAAAGCAAGTGTATGGCATAATGCCGTAATAAGGGGCGATATGGCTCACATTGAAATCGGGGATGGCTCCAACATCCAGGATAACTGCACACTTCACTGTGATGAAGGGGTCCCTCTTGTTGTGGGCAAAAATGTTACAGTTGGGCACAATGCGGTGCTTCATAGCTGTAATATCGGTGACGGCACGCTTATAGGCATAGGTGCTGTCGTTTTGAGTGGTGCAAAGATTGGAAAAGGCTGCTTGATTGCTGCCGGCAGTGTTGTAACGCCCGGGACCGAAGTGCTTGACGGCAGAATGTATATGGGCGTTCCCGCCAAGTTCAAACGCATTCTCAACAAGGATGAACAGCTCAAACTCATTGCCAACGCTGATGAATACAAAAATTTAGCAGATAAGTATAAAGCATAGATTACGTTTTAAAACACTCCTGTTTTGGTACGGTCCTATAGGACACCATAACAGGGGTGTTTTATTGATTTATAGGCCTATGACTACTTATAAATTGCGGCAAAATCAAATATTCTATAGGTTGTAAAAATCGGATAAAAATCTCAAACCAATCTAATATTACAAATAAAAACATAATATGTAACAACAAAAAGCTGGAGAAAAAGACCAAATTCGACAAAATTTGCGGTACCTGTGGGTTATAATTATTTGTGACCGAATAATATGTGACAGCGATCAGATTGTTCCGTGTAAATCCAAAATTAAAGACATTGCGAAGGGGATGCTATTTATGATGGCGAGTAGTATTGATTTCCCGTTTGTCAAATGCGTTGATTTGTGCCTGTGCGCTCAAAAAGGTGATTTCGCGAGTCGTGACACTTTTGAGAAGCTGGACACGGTATTTGAAGGTAATGATCGTGACACTATTATTCTTCCTGTGACAGCGTGGCAAGAAAATGTTCTGTCGACTGATATCGTTTATTCTACCGCGCGAACCCCAGGAGACTGGGAAATTGAAAACATGATTGACTACATTCACAAAAAAGGATTTAGGGTTTTGTTCAAACCAATGCTCAAATTAAACGACGGAAAAAGCTGTGAAGAAATCGATTTCTCCGGCAGTGCAGAGTCCGAGGCATTATGGGACAAATGGTTCAAAAACTATGCAAAATTCATTTTTAAAATGGCCGGGCTTGCTCAAAGAACCGGATGCTCGTTCTTCTCAGTTGGCTCAAGGTTTTCTCAGTCTGAAAACCGCGAAAAGCAATGGCGCTGGCTAATTGATTCAGTCAGGAATATCTTTTCAGGCTACATAACATACGAAATTCCCGCTGACAGAGAAGAAAATTTGCCATGGCTGGACGCTTTGGATTTCTTATCGGTGCATATCAATAATACGCCCGCGCAGTTTGAGAGAATAAAGCGGCTGGCTTCAGAATATAACAAGCCGTATGTTCTCTATAATTGAATGAAGAGGTATTTTTTTACATATATTGTATAGCTGCTTAACAGACGATGTTAAGCAGCTTATTTTTATCCATAATATAATTATTTATCTTGAAAGAGGGATGCAGTTTTCCAATGGAATATTTGAGTAAACCATTCAAAAGAGAAAAAACCGTGATATAATAAAAATGAACAGATGTTCCCTAATGATAATGGACAAGTGAGATAAAAACCTTTTTAATTGGGGGTGCACTGCTATGAGTTATAAAAATTACAGCGTTGCGGTATACTGCCGGGTAGATGACCTTGTAAAAATTGATGATCTGGAGGAGTTTGACAGACAGTTTGACTTCATCTCCCGGAACATCGCGGTGAGCAAAGTCTATCTTGAAACATTTCGCGGCGGACGGATTATTGACAAGGAGAAAATGCTCAGACTCAAGGCTTTCTTCAACGACAAAGGCTTTAAGACATCCGGCGGCATAACCTTGGAAAAGGATAGGGGAGACGTCGGTTTTAACGGCTTCTGTTATACTAAAAAAGAAGACCGCAGGAAGGTAATAGAACTTGTCGAGTTTACCGCCGGCATGTTTGACGAGATCATTTTGGACGATTTTTATTTTACCAACTGCAAGTGTGACGAATGTATAAAGGCAAAGGGCGATATGGGCTGGGCCGAGTACCGCCTCAAAATTAAGCGGGAGTTTTCCAAAGAACTTGTTGCCGCAGCGAAAAAGGTCAACCCCAGTGTTAAATTGATAATTAAATATCCCAACTGGTACGAGCATTACCAAGATTGCGGATATAATCTTGAAGACGAATCGGCCATCTTTGATTCAATCTACACAGGTACTGAAACGCGAAATCCCCAGTATACCCAGCAGCACCTTCCCAAGTACCTCAGTTACTTTATAATGAGGTATCTCGAAAATGTAAAGCCTGGAAAAAACATGGGCGGCTGGTTTGACCCGTATGAATGTACCTATAACCTGACGTCTTACGCTGACCAAACCTATTTGACATTGTTCGGAAAGGCGAGGGAAACGAGCGTATTCTGCCTCGGTTCGCTGCTTGACAGGGACTATTCACTTTGCGTACCATTGCTCGGGAAACTGTACGAGAATATGGATAAGGTCATGGGCAAACTCGGCAATCCTGTCGGTACGGCGTGCTATCTCCCATATCACAGCAAAGGCGAGAACTATCTGCACAACTATATCGGCATGGCGGGCATACCGCTGGAACCGTATCCATACTATCCCAAAGATGCGAAAACCATATTCCTGACAGAGGGAGCGGCGTGTGACAGTAAAATAATAGATAAAATTGAAGAAAGCTTAAAATCAGGCGCCGATGTAATCGTCACATCCGGCTTTTTAGGCAAGATGCAGGACAAAGGCTTTTCGAGCTTTACAAGCGCGTGGCTCACTGACCGCAAGGCCTGCGTAAATAGGTACGCATACTCGCTTAACGGCACAACATTCAGCGGAACTGCCGAAGCAGCTCAAAAGGTTCTGCTGCCGCAGGTCGAATTCTCCACCAACGAGACATGGGAGCTTGCAGGCGCGTTTGGCGAAGAAAACAGCTTCCCGATACTGCTTAAGACAACGGTCAGCCGCGGCAATCTGTATATTCTCACGATCCCTGACGATTTCGGCGAAATTTATCATTACCCGCGGGAAATACTAAAAATGATACGCTCTGTATTCTTGAAAAAATCGCCTGTAATGCTCGACGTAAAAAGCAAAGTAACGCTGTATACATATGATAACGATACGTTTGTATTGCGTTCATTCCTGCCTCATGTTGAGCCTGTGGATTTAATCGTCAAAAAGCCAAATGCAAAACTCTTTGACCTCGAAACTGGCGAGATTAGGGACGGCGTAACAATGAATAGTGAAACCGTTTTCAAACTATCCTTGCCGCCGTCAGTCAATAGATTTTATAAAATTGGATAAAATCAGATAAACCTATTATCGGGTTGAAAAAAGGAACTGCCAAAGTTATTTTAGCAGTTCCTTTTCCTATACCTCATCGCTATCCAAAAGCAGTTTTTTAAACTCATCCACGTCGGACACGGGCTGTTTGCAGGTGCCGCCGCTGCAAAGATAGGCCGCAGCCTTTCCGTTTTCCGATTTATAATCCTTTAAGAAAGGTGCAAGTTCATCCATCTGTTCATATCCCTTCCCGCAGACAGCAGTGACGGTAAAGGGTGAGAATGAGGGCAGGCAACTTAGAAGCTCATCCAATCCTTGCCCGTTCACAAAGACTATCTCACGCCCGCGTGCCTTGAAAAACAAGTCAGCGCAGAGCGCTCCGCAGCATGAGGACGGGTATGCGTTTATCTCCTTTGCCATCGCTTCGAGCACTGCCTCGGCACTGCGTTCGTATTCGGGTTTTGCGCAGATCCTCGAAAGACGCGCAAGGTTCAATGCTGCGACAGAATTGCCGCACGGGATAGCGCCGTCGTGCAGATTCTTTTGGCGGAACGGCATGTCGCTGACGTCTTTCCCAGTCATAAAATATCCGCCGTTTTCATCGTCCCAGAAAAGCCGGTTCATATCGTCAGTGTATTTCAGCGCCAGCGCAAGCCAGCCTGAATAATGCTCGGCTTCGTAAAGCTCGATAAGCCCCCAGATGAAATAGGCGTAATCGTCCGACGTCGCCGGAATATCTGCCGCACCGTCCCTCCAATAGCTCAGAAGCCGGCCGTCTTTTATTAAGTTATTGCAAATAAAAGACGTGCTGCGGCTTGCATAATCCAAATACTTGGACTCTCCCATTATCCTGCCTGCTTCCGCGAGAGCGGCGGACATAAGCCCGTTTATCGACGTCATGATTTTATCGTCGGTGGCGGGCGGAATACGCTGTTGCCTGTAATTGAGCAGCATCTTGTTTGCGTCAACGGCAAACCTTTTGTCATCGTCCGAAAGTGATACGCCGATGAGGTTTGGAATGTTTTTGCCCTCAAAATTTCCTTGCCGTGTTATGTTGTAGAGTCTGCAGTATCTTTCACCGTCTTTATCTCCCAGTACTTTTGAGATTTCCTTCGGGGTAAAAACGTAGTATTTGCCTTCAACACCTTCGCTGTCCGCGTCAATCGCTGTATAAAATCCGCCGTCAGGGTGAAGCATGTCCCTTACACAGAATTCAACGACTTCTCTGACAGTATCAAAGTATTTTTTGTCGATAAGTGCGCCAGCTTCGGAATATGCCATGATGTGGAGCGCATTGTCATACATCATCTTTTCAAAGTGAGGTACAAGCCATTTGTTGTCAGTGGAATAACGGCAGAACCCGCCGCCGACATGGTCAAATATGCCGCCGGCTCTCATTGAATCGAGCGTCTTTTTGACATAATCAAAAGCGTTGCTGTCATCATTTATTAGGCCGTAGCGCAGCAAAAACAGTATATTGTGAAGTGTGGGGAACTTCGGCGCGTGACCAAAACCACCGTATTCCGGATCAAAGCTGCCGGAAAGCTGACCATAGGCGATACTGCTGCAGTTTTCGTTGAGCTTTGATTTTTTCGGCTGACTGCTGATGTGAGCGGCTATGGTTTCAGAATCCTTGAGAATATCTTTTCTTTTCGACTTCCAGATGTCAGATATATATTTTAATATGGTGATAAATCCGGTTCCGTACCGACCATCGTTTTTTGGGAAATAGGTTCCTACCATAAAAGGCTTTTTGTCAGGGGTCAAAAAGCAGGAAAGGGGCCAGCCGCCTGAACCGTTCAGCGCGACACAAGCATCCATATAAAAGTTGTCGATGTCCGGTCTCTCTTCTCGGTCAACCTTTATGCTGACGAAATTGCTGTTGAGTATATCTGCAACTTCTTCGTCCTCAAAGGATTCACGCTCCATGACGTGGCACCAATGGCAGGTACTGTATCCGATACTAAGGAAAACAGGTTTGTCCTCGGCCTTGGCCTTTTCAAACGCCTCTTCACACCACGGATACCAGTTTACAGGATTGTATTGGTGCTGTAATAAATACGGACTTTTTTCCCTTGATAATCTATTGGGTACTTTCATGTTTGCCATGCAACCACCTCCTTATCTTGTGAAAAACGAATTATATATTTGAAATACGCTATAAATTTTAATTTTGCGTAGTTTCAGTTCATTAAGAAAAAGTAAAGCAGCATAGGCAGAAAACCTAAATGCTGCTTTAACATCATTCGCGGTTTTTGACAATTTCCCTTTCGCGGAAAAGGAATTTTATGCACCAGATTCCTCCGAGACCAATGAGGGTATATATAATTCGGCTCAACGCGGTCATACTGCCCTGGGTAAACCAAGCGACGGGGTTCAGTCCGAAAATTCCGACGACGCCCCAGGCGATCGCGCCGATTACGACAAGAATCAATGCAAATCGGTCCATAGACTTTAACCTCCCGGACATATTTGATTTTGCTTTAATATTGTTTCCATACTTCTATAACATATACAAAAATAAAAATTCGGTTGAAATGGATAATATTTGTAAAGTGAAACATAATAAAAATACCTCCCTGCAGTTAGCAGGAAGGTATCTAATAATTGAAAATATCAAAGTGTTTTTGCAAGATCTTTTAGATAGGCTCTGAAATCATCTCCGATTTCAGGGTGCTTTAAAGCAGTCTCGACTGCGGCCTGCATAATGCCGAGTTTGCTGCCCATATCATAGCGTTTGCCAGTGAAATCAACACCGATCATTGTATCTCTGCGGGCAAGTTCTTTCATAGCGTCAGTCAACTGGATTTCACCGCCAGCGCCCGGCTTTGTGTTTTCAAGCAAATCAAAAATTTCTGGCGGCAGCACGCATCTGCCCAAAATGGAGAACAAGGACAGCACCTTATCCGGTGTATCCGGTTTTTCAATCATGTCGGTAACCCGGTATATGTTGTCTTTCAGATTTGTAACGGCAAGAGAAGAGTATTTGTGGATATCTTCTGCTTTTACCTGCTTAATGCCAACAACGCCGAGACCGTATTCGTCATATGCGCGGCAGAGCTGGCCAATCGCAGGGTCTTCGCCGATTATAACGTCGTCGCCGTAGCAAACGGCAATAGGTTCGCCCTCGGCAAACTGCTTTGCGCAGTATATAGCGTGCCCCAGGCCCTTGGTTTCCTTTTGACGCAGATATGTTATATTTGCAAGATTTGCAACATCAATGACATCTTTGAGCATTGCAGTTTTTCCAGACGCTTCAAGACGCTGTTCAAGTTCCGGTGAGCGGTCGAAATGGTCCTCCATGACTGTCTTGCCGCGGCTGGTGATAATTAATATATCGGTTATGCCCGCATTAACTATTTCCTCAACGATGTATTGAATAGCCGGCTTGTCCACAATTGGGAGCATTTCTTTTGGAATCGCCTTTGATGCTGGAAGAACTCTTGTTCCAAGCCCAGCTGCGGCGATAACCGCTTTTTTTACCTTCAAAAATAATTCCTCCTAAGAGTTTGGTTATGAATTTACAGCAGTTTTATTTTAGCATCATTGTACACAGTTGTAAACAATTTGTAATTTTAATTTAACGATTAAATTAAATGATGTATTATTATGCTAAGTTGAGAGCAGGCAATTGCTCGGAATCATATATTGGAAAATAATTCTAACCGCTGCAGAACCAACTCAGTAAATATAGACATATGCGGTTGACAATCTGTATGCAAAACTGCTAAAATAAACTAATAGATACTTGAAATCTGCCCACAGGTTATATGCCTGTGATATATTTATAGATCTTGGTCTGAAAAGAGGTTTTGCAATGGTACGGAGCATGACCGGGTATGGGCGTGTCCAACAGACAGTAGATGGCCTCAATATTCTTTTTGAAATCAAGTCTGTCAATCACCGCTATTTTGAATTTAATGCAAGAATCCCCAGAGCTTATGGTTATATAGAGGAGAAACTCAAATCATATCTTCAAAATTACATAACGCGCGGCAAGGTTGATGTTTTTATGACAATCGACGCGGTAGATGGAGGCGAATCCGAGGTTAAGCTTAACTATGGGATTGCCGATAGTTATATCGCGGCGCTAAAAGAACTTCAGAAACGGTATAACCTTTCTGATGATATTTCCGTTTCAACTGTCGCAAGATACAACGATATTTTCACAGTTATAAAAGCTCCAGATGACGAGGAACGCATCTGGAATGCAGTAAAGGTTGTTGTTGACAAAGCGGTTGAAGGGTTTGTTGCGATGCGCACAGCCGAGGGGCAGAGGCTCAAAACCGACATTGTCGCAAGGTCAAAGAAAGTAGCTCAGCTTGTGGACAAGGTTGAGAAGCGCTCGCCTGAAACCGTTGAGGAATACCGCAATAAATTAACAGCCCGCATGCAGGAATTGCTTGCCGACAAAGGTATTGATGAGAACCGCATACTTCTTGAAGCAGCAATCTATGCTGACAAGGTTTCGGTAACAGAAGAAACAGTAAGGCTAAAGAGTCACCTTAAGCAGTTTGAGGATATACTAAACAGTGATGAACCTGTCGGACGCAAGCTCGATTTCCTCATGCAGGAGATGAATAGGGAAGCCAACACAATCGGTTCAAAGGCTTCAGATATCGAGATTGCCAAAATGGTCGTTGACATTAAGGCAGAGCTTGAAAAAATCAGGGAACAGATTCAGAACCTTGAATAATTAATCAAGATAACCGAAGTAAAAAAACTTTATTAATGGAGGCTAATATGAAACTTATAAATATAGGTTTTGGCAATATGGTTTCTGCTAACCGGATGGTTGCTATCGTAAGTCCAGAATCGGCGCCGATTAAGCGAATAATCCAAAATGCCAGGGATAAAGCGGTCTTAATTGACGCAACCTACGGCAGGCGCACTCGTGCGGTAATAATTACAGACAGCGATCATGTCATTCTCTCTGCTGTCCAGCCTGAGACTGTTGCGAATAGGCTTGCTGACCGCGATGTGAGTGACGACGAAGCGGAAATTGAAGAGGATGAATAAAATTTGGAACAAGCGTTTTTCAAAGATGAAAAATCACATAAAGGACTATTAATTGTAATATCAGGCCCTTCAGGTTCAGGCAAGGGAACAGTATTGTCCCGAGTCTTTGAACGCCGTACAGGGCTGTTCTATTCGGTTTCAGCGACCACAAGGGCGCCGAGGCCGGGCGAGATTAACGGTCAGCACTATTATTTTCTGACGCGCGAGGAATTTGAGGAAAAAATAAAAGCCGGAGGAATGCTTGAATACGCGCAGTACTGCGGGAATTATTACGGAACTCCCCGCCGCGCTGTTGAGGAGAAGCGTGCCGGCGGGCTTGACGTGGTACTTGAAATCGAGGTTCAGGGCGCTGCGCTTGTGAAAAAGGCATGCCCGGACTGCGTCACAATCTTTATCGCGCCGCCGTCTAAAGAAGAACTTGAAAGGCGGCTTCGCGGCCGCGGGACCGAGGACGATGAGGTCATTAAAAAGCGGCTTGAAACTGCAGTTAGCGAAATAGAACATGCCTTTGATTATGACTACATAGTGGTTAATGATGAAGTCGAGAAAGCAGCAGAAAAGATCGACAGCATTATAACCGCTGAAAAATGCAGGTCATCAAAATATAAAGGCCTTTGATGTGAATTTGTCTTAGTAAAGGTTTGGATATAATCTTAACAATTTTGCTGACTAAGAGTGAGGGGATTTATTATGCAGAAGCTTTCTGTTGAGGATATTGTTAAGAACAATGAGAATTGCTATTCATTTGTAGTAGCAATCGCAAAACGTGCCCGTCAGATTTCTGAAAAGGCAAACGATGAAGGTATTATACTCGATGAAAAGCCGGTTCAGACCGCAGTAAAGGAATTCGTCGAGGGAAAATTCAGAATAAAAACCGAGAAAAACAATGAGAATGAACCAAAAGCAGAATCCGATACGCAGTAAATGCTCTTATTCTCAACCGGAGGTAGTCAATGCCGTCATTTAAGATTGCCGAGGTAGCGGTTGAAGGAACGGCGTATCATTTTGACAAGCCATACTGCTATATGGTTCCCGACGACATGAAAAACGAAATAAAACCGGGCGCAAGGGTGGTAGTGCCTTTTGGGGCGGGCAACAAACGGCGCCGGGGAATAGTTTTAGCCGTAGAGAATAGTGATGACATGTCCTGTAAGCCGCTGCTAACTCTTGTTGATAAACAACCGCTGATTTCAGAAGAAATGCTCGCACTGGCAGCGTGGCTTAAAGGTCGTACTTTCTGTACACTTTATGAGGCTCTCAGGCTTATGCTGCCTGCGGGCCTTAATTTGCATATAACAAAAACCTATAAGCTTGACCACAAGCCTTCCGAGGCTGAGTTTTTAATGCTTTCGCCAGATGAGCAGTGTATGCTGCGGTATGTGAGCCGGGCGCGGGGCCCAGTTGACCGCGAAAGCCTCGCAAAGGCGGCGGGACTGGACGCTACAACGCCGCTTCCGGATCTGCTTGTCCAGCGCGGGCTGCTTGTCTGCGAGGACAGCGTGTTTGATCATTCGCCGGAAGCCTCGGCACGCATGGTGCGGCTGGCGATTACGCAGGAAGAGGCCGAGGAACTGCTTGAATCACAGGGTGAGATAACAAAAAAGCAGAAAAGCGCCCTTAAAACAGTGCTTGACGCCGGTGCGGCAACGGTAAAAGAGGTAATGTACTTCTCCGGTGTCTCGCAGTCAGTTATAACGGCGCTTGTCAAAAAGGGCATTTTTGAGCAGTTTGAAAAACGGGTATACCGTGACCCATACAAAGGTATCGCAAAAACCAAATCCGAACCCGAAACGCTTTCAGAGGAGCAGCAAAACGCCTATAACGCGCTTGTTTCAAGATATAGAAGCGGCAAGGCCTGTGCCTCACTGCTGTTTGGCGTGACAGGCAGCGGGAAAACGCAGGTTTTTATGCGGCTCATTGACGATGTAAGGGCCGACAACAGGACGGTAATAGTGCTTGTGCCGGAAATTTCACTGACCCCCCAGACGGTGGCAAGGTTCTACGCGCGTTTTGGAAAGGATGTTGCGGTACTGCACAGCGGCCTTTCCCTCGGCGAGCGTTTAGATGAGTGGCAGCGGATTAAAGACGGCGGCGCGGGCATTGTGGTCGGCACGCGTTCAGCGATTTTCGCGCCCCTTAAAAACTTGGGCCTTATCATCATCGACGAAGAACAGGAATATACATATAAATCCGAGTCCTCGCCGCGCTATCACGCCAGGGATGTCGCCCGTTTCAGGTGTGCTTATTCAAATGCCATGCTGCTGCTTGCCTCTGCGACCCCGTCCATTGAGACCTTCTATGCGGCCCAAACCGGAAGATATGAGCTAACAAGGCTCGATAAAAGGTACGGGAACGCTAAGCTTCCGGACGTAATCATGGTCGATATGAAAAATGAAATAGCCACAGGGAACAATAGTACGATAAGCCGCCGGTTAGCGCAGGAAATTGAAAAAAACCTTGAAAACGGAGAGCAATCTATTCTGCTTATCAACAGAAGAGGATATAATACTTTTGTAAGCTGCGCTGCCTGCGGTCATGTACTGACTTGTCCCAATTGCAGTATCGCATTGACCTACCATGCGGCGAACCACCGCTTGATGTGCCATTACTGCGGCTATAGCATCGAAGCCCGCACAAAATGTCCGGAATGTTCCGGCAGCTTTTTAAAGTATTCAGGCACCGGAACGCAGAAGGCGGAACAGGCGATTGAGGAGCTTTTCCCGACGGCGAGGGTCCTGCGTATGGATACCGACACGGCCTCGGGAAGATATTCCCACGAAAGAATGCTTGAACAATTTGGAAAAGATAAGTATGATATATTGATAGGGACTCAGATGGTGGCAAAGGGACTGGATTTTCCGAATGTAACGCTCGTCGGGGTGCTTTCAGCGGACCAGTCGCTGTATTTGAACGATTTCAGGGCTGCCGAGCGCACTTTCTCACTGCTGACACAGGTTATCGGCAGGGCGGGCAGAAGGGCGAGCCCGGGGCGGGCGGTAATACAGACGCAGACTCCGGAAAATGAAGTCCTGCGCCTTGCCGCAAAACAGGACTACGAGGCTTTTTATAAATCAGAAACGGCCTTTCGCCGCGAGCTTTTGTATCCGCCGTTCTGTGACATATGTGAATTCGGGTTTACCGGCATATCGGAAACTGCAGTTAAGAACGCGGCGCACGATTTCTTTATGAGACTTAAAGATGCTATTGAGTCAAATAAGAATATACCAATCAGAATAATGGAGCCATCACCGGCCGAGATTGCAAGGATAGCAGGAAGATATCGTTACCGTATTATTGCAAAATGCCGTAACGACAAACACTTCCGTGCTCTTGTAGCGTCGGTTTTGGAAAGCTGCGGCAAAAGCCCGTTATATCGAAAGGTTTCCGTATTCGCCGATATGAATCCGCTTGATATGTTATAAAGGGTATTATAATCAGATTAAATAATTCGGGAGGGCACACAAATGGCCATAAGAAATGTAGTAAAACTCGGCGACGATATTCTCCGCAAAAAGAGCAAGCCGGTTACTGAATTTAATGAGAAACTTAATCAGCTTCTTGATGATATGAAAGAAACACTCAAAAGCCAGGATGGTGTAGGGCTTGCCGCTCCGCAGGTCGGCGTCCTGAAAAGAGCCATCGTGGTATCTGACGAGGGCAACATGATAGAGCTTATAAATCCTGTAGTCGTCAAGGCGAGCGGCGTTCAGGAAAATGTCGAGGGCTGCCTTTCGATACCCGGCAAATATGGTATCACAAAGCGCCCACGCAAGGTGACGGTAAAGGCCCAAGACAGAAACGGCAACGAAATAATGGTCACTGGAACGGACCTGCTTGCCCGCTGTCTCTGCCACGAAATAGACCATCTAAACGGCATTTTGTTTATTGATAACGTAATCCGTATGCTTGAACCTGAAGAATTACAGCCGAAGAATAAAAATAAGAAGTAAATCTTGCATATTGCAAATAAGCAAATCAACGGAGGATTTTATGCGCATAATATTTATGGGAACACCAGAATTTGCGGTAGCATCTCTTGACCGTATTGTCAAGGACGGGCACGAGGTTGCCGCGGTTTTTACACAGCCAGACAGGCCAAAGGGGCGCGGCTATCATCTAACCCCGCCGCCCGTCAAGGTAATGGCTCAAAATTATGGAATTCCTGTATATCAACCTACTACCTTAAAAGATGAAGAAACTATACAGATAATTAAAGATATAAACCCGGATTGTATTGTTGTTGTGGCGTACGGTCGCATTCTGCCGGAGAGCGTTTTGAATATACCGAGGCTCGGCTGCATCAATGTTCACGCTTCCCTTTTGCCAAAACTGCGCGGTGCCGCGCCTATCCAGTGGTCAATCATAAACGGTGAAACAGAAACAGGCATAACTACAATGTTTATGGCAAAAGGGCTTGATACGGGCGATATGATTTTGAAGGCAAAATGTGATATCGGCCCTGACGAAACCTTTGGCGAACTTCACGACAAGCTCATGGTAATGGGCGCTGAGACGCTTTCGAAAACGCTTACATTATTGGAGCAGGGAAAAGCGCCGCGGGAAAAGCAGGACGATTCCCTTGCGACTTACGCGCCGATGATTGATAAAAACAGTACCCTTATCGACTGGAATAAAAGCGCACAGGAGATTCATAACCTTGTGCGGGGGCTAAACCCGTCGCCGTCAGCTTATACGCTGTTTAACGGCTTAAAGTTTAAGATTATTTCTTCAAAACTGCATAATACGGAAAGCGATAAAACGCCGGGTTCTGTTGTTTCTGTAAGCGAAGAGGGCTTTGTCATCGCCTGCGGCGACGGCAAAACTTTGCTTGTAAAAGAGGTACAAGCCCAGGGCGGAAAGAAGATGACGGCCGCCGCCTATGCAAACGGACATGGCGTAAACGATACGACAATTTTCGGGCAATAACTTCATACTTTTCAAACTGATATCAGTCCAGAATTAACGCTTATCTCGTTGGTTCTCAGAAATATGATGATTTATGAGGGGAATAAATATGCATTTGTTCTTATACGGATATTTTACGCCATATTTTTTCTATGACCGCTACTATATCATATATGTGCTTCCGGCATTGATATTGGCGCTGATAGCGCAATTTAATGTCACATCGACATTCAGCCGCTACAGCAGAATTCCGAATTCAAGAAGGATGTCGGGTGCGGAAGCTGCAAGAAGGATTCTTGACCAAAACGGGCTTTATAATGTGCGTGTCGAACGAATATCGGGCAACCTAAGCGACCATTATGACCCAAAGGATCAGGTAGTGCGTTTATCTGAAGGGGTATACGATGGATATTCTATTGCGGCTTTGGGCGTTGCGGCGCATGAGACAGGACATGCCATACAGCACAGCACAAATTATTCGCCGCTTGTAATCAGAAACGCGATTATACCCATAACCCAATTTGGCTCGTCCACGTCCATTTGGCTGCTGATTATCGGCTTTATATTTAACTGGAGGCCGCTGGTTATGGCGGGCATAATCCTGTTCTCGCTCGCCGTAGTGTTTCAGTTGATAACACTGCCCGTCGAGTTTAATGCAAGCTCAAGGGCTTTGAAAATCCTCGGCGACACCGGCATGCTTTACGGCCAGGAGCTTGCAGGCGCCCGGCGAGTGCTCACTGCTGCCGCACTGACGTATGTGGCAGCGACTGTTGTTGCCTTTGCCCAGCTGCTGCGGCTGCTTGCCATATTCGGCAATACGCGGGATGACTGACTGCGTGAAATTGCAGGGCTAGGAATATTTGCGAATTGTATATAAATATATTAGAATGTGAGATGTGATTTAATGCCGTCACCTCGAAAAACGGCGCTTGATATTCTGCTTAAAATTGAAAAGGACAAAAGTTACTCAAATCTGCTTGTTGACTCATATCTTTCAGGCGGCTCGCTGCAGGGCAGGGACGCCGCTTTTATGACCACATTGGTTTACGGCGTCCTTGAAAATATGATTTGCCTTGATTATTTTATTTCGCATTTCAGCGCCAGAAGCGCCGCAAAGTTAGACCCTAAAGTGAGGAACATCTTGCGCCTCGGCGCCTATCAGATTATATTTCTTGACCATGTTCCGAACCATGCGGCAGTCAGCGAATCGGTTGAACTGGCGAAAAAATGCGGGGTTTCCCGGGCGTCGGGTTTTATTAACGCAGTACTTAGAAAAATTTCACAGCAGTCCGATTTGCCGTATCCCGACAAGCAGCGCGATTTAAAACGCTATCTGCATGTCCGTTATTCCTGCCCAAATTGGCTTTTGAGCAAGTGGATAAAGGAATACGGCATTGATAATACCGTAGGATTCCTCGAAGGGTTTGAAAAAAGGCCGGCTGCTGTGTTGCGGGTTAATACGCTTAAAATTTCATCAGAAGAATTGATTGAGCGACTGTCCGAAGAAGGGATAAATGCCAAGAAAGTGCCCTTCCCTGACCATGCGCTTGAAGTGGACAGACTTCCGGATTTGAGAAACAGCAAAGCCTTTAATGAGGGGCTTTTTATAGTACAGAATACAGCCTCTCAGGTGTGCTGTTATGCCTGCGGGGCGAAGCCGGGGGACACGGTTATTGATATGTGCGCAGCTCCCGGCGGAAAGAGCTTTACCCTCGCCTTTAATATGCAAAACAAGGGCAGGATACTGTCCCTTGAGCTTTATGAAAACCGCTTGAAATTGATTAACGACGGCGCGCGCCGCCTTTCTGTTGATATAATAGAAACAATGCAGAACGACGCCTCAAAGCACAATGAGGCCTTAGGCAAAGCTGATATTGTCTTGTGTGACGTCCCCTGCTCCGGGCTCGGGGTTATCGGACGCAAGCCTGAAATCAGATATAAAGATCCTGCCGAATTTGACGGATTGCCAGATTTGCAGTATGCTATACTAAGTGAGGGCGCGGAGCATGTTAAAGACGGCGGGACACTTGTATATTCTACATGTACGCTGAGCCGCGCTGAAAATGATGAAGTGGCCGAGCGTTTTCTTGAAAACCATAGGGAGTTTTCGGCTGCTTTGCCGCGTGTTGTCGTTGATTTTGCCGGAAAAGGCGCGTCGGGAAGCGCTTATGCCACGTTAATGCCAAACGTCACCGGCACAGACGGATTTTTCATTTCAGTTTTTAAGAAGACTAAATAAATCATGAAAAACAGGTCAAAAATCGATTGTAGTAAGACATATAGATACAAGAAAGCGAAAGGCACGGTAATTTAATGGGAGATAAAACGGATATAAAATCTTTAACGCCGAAACAGCTTGAAGAGTTCTTTGTTGGTATGGGTGAGCCTGCCTTTCGGGCACGTCAGGTTTTTTCGTGGCTGCACAAAGGTGTATGCAGCTTTGATGATATGACCAATCTCCCGATTGGATTAAGGGAGAAGCTGAAAAATAATTGTGAAATAATTTGCCCTATTATTAAGAAAAAGCTTGTATCCGAAGTAGATGATACGTTAAAATATCTCTATGGATTTAGTGATGGGGAAAATGTTGAGAGTGTTTTGATGAGCTACCATCACGGCAATACGATATGTATTTCAACCCAAGCGGGCTGCCGCATGAATTGTGCTTTCTGCGCCTCATCGTTAAAGGGGCTTTCGAGGAATCTAACCCCGTCAGAAATGCTTTCACAGGTGCTGACTGCACAGATTGACTCAGGCAGACGGATTTCGAATGTTGTCCTGATGGGTATTGGCGAACCGCTTGACAACTATGACAATGTGCTGACTTTTCTCAAGATACTTTCAGCCCCGGGCGGCATTAATATAGGCCAGCGTCACATATCGCTTTCAACTTGCGGCGTTGTCGACAGAATCTATGACCTTATGGAAGAAAAGCTGCAGTTGACCCTTTCAGTTTCGCTTCACGCGCCGAATGATGAAATCCGGTCGCGCATAATGCCGATCAATAAAAAGTGGAAAGTCGACGAATTGCTCAAAGCGTGCAGGGATTACACTGCTGCTACTAAGCGCAGAATTTCGTTTGAATACGCTCTTATCGCCGGTGTAAACGACACTCCTGAATGCGCCCGCCAGTTGAGCGCTAAACTTCGCGGAATGTTGTGTCATGTCAACCTCATCCCAGCAAACGAGGTGAAGGAACGCGGAGTAAAAAGGAGCAGCAGCGCTGCGGTAAAGCGCTTTTATGATATATTATCTGGATGCGGTATAACTGTAACCATACGCCGCACATTAGGCTCTGATATAAATGCGTCCTGTGGACAGCTCAGGTTTCAGCATGGTACAGAGCAGGGAGGAAACTGAAAATGATTTTTTCGGGTAGAACAGACAAGGGAAAGGTGCGAAAAACGAATCAGGATGATTTTGCTGCCGATACATTGTCAGGCGGCTCGGTTTTCGCTGTTGTCTGTGACGGAATGGGCGGTGCGAACGGCGGCAATGTCGCGAGTTCCACAGCAGTTGACATTATATCTGAAAGTTTGAAAAGCGGGTATAATGCCAACCTTGATGAAAACGGCATAAAAGTACTTATTTTGGATTCCATAAAGAAGGCCAATGACGCTGTCTATGAAAAGTCCCGCAGCGACCCTGCGCTTTTCGGGATGGGGACGACAATAGTAACGGTGATTGCCGCAAATGATAAGGCCTATATAGCTCACGCTGGTGACAGCAGGGCATATCTCATAGATGATGACATAAAGAAGCTTACGCGCGACCATTCGATAGTTCAGGAAATGGTGGAGAACGGCAAAATTACGCAGGAAGAAGCCCTTGTCCATCCCCAGAAGAATATAATAACGCGTGCCCTGGGTGTTGAAGAGAGCCTCGAAATTGACTATTCAGTACACGAGTTTAAGAAAGGCAGCACAATACTGATTTGCACAGACGGACTTACAAATCTTGTTTCAGATGAGGATATAAAAGAAACGGTAAAACGGGAAGAACCCGAAGATTGTATAGATAAACTCGTCAACATGGCTAACTCCAACGGAGGAAGCGACAATATTACAGTTGTGGTAATCCGCAATGTGTAACCCGGGAGTGAAATCGATGGATAATTTTACAGGTAAGAAGTTAGATGGACGATATGAAATTCAGGAAATAATCGGCGTTGGCGGAATGGCAGTTGTTTATAAGGCTTATGACAGCATTGATGACAGAATTGTAGCAATCAAGGTATTAAAGGAAGAATATCTGCAAAACGACGAGTTCCGCCGCAGATTCAAGAACGAGTCAAAGGCAATAGCAGTGCTGTCACACCCGAACATTGTGAAGGTTTATGATGTCAGCTTTGGGGACAGGATTCAGTACATCGTCATGGAGTATATCGACGGTATAACGCTCAAAGAGTACATTGAGCAGCAGAAGGTGCTGACATGGAAAGAGGCTGTGCACTTTACCGTTCAGATACTTCGGGCGCTTGCGCATGCACATGAGCGCGGGATTGTCCACCGTGATATAAAACCGCAGAATATAATGATGCTCGAAGACGGCACGATAAAAGTCACCGACTTTGGCATAGCACGTTTTGCCCAGTCCGAGACAAAGACGATGACGGACAAGGCGATAGGTTCTGTGCACTATATAAGCCCCGAGCAGGCGCGGGGCAGTGTAACCGACGCGAAAGCGGATATATATTCCGTCGGCGTAATGCTTTATGAAATGCTGACAGGCAGACTGCCGTTCGAAGCGGACAGTGCGGTTTCGGTTGCCATTATGCAGATGCAGCAGGAGCCAAAGCCTCCACGCCTAATCAACCCGGAAATTCCGGAGGGGCTCGAGGAGATAACACTCCACGCTATGCAAAAGGACCCGGATCAGCGTTACCGTTCTGCTGCCGAAATGCTGGAGGATATTGAGCGTTTCAAAAGGAATCCGGATATCCGTTTCCAATATAAATATTTCATTGATGAAAGCCCGACAAAATATGTAGACGCCATTAGCGAAATTCGAAGCGGCAGATCCGACTTATATGAAAGGAATTATGAAAGAGGAAAAGGCGCTAAAAAAGGCAAGAAAAAGCCGAATACATTGCCTATTCTCGCTGGAATCACAGCGGCACTGGTAATTGTAGTTGTCGGTGTAACTATTGCCGCAATGGCAATCAGGGGCTTCTTTGGCGGCGGCTCATTGGTAGTTGTCCCGAATCTTGTCGGGCAGAATTATGATGAGGTAAAGCTGAGCACTAAATACAGCGATTTTGAAATAGTGCAGAAGAATACTGAGTATAGCGAGGCGCCTGCTGGCCAGATTATAAAGCAAGATCCGGAAGCAGGTACCAAGGTGAAAAAACATTCAACAATCAATGTAACTGTCAGCAAAGGCCCTCAGGGTATCACTGTTCCTGATGTTACCGGTAAGGACAAAAATCTCGCAAAATCGACGCTTGAAAGTGAAGGCTTTACTAATGTTATTGAATCTTCAGAGTACAGCGAAGATGTTCCAAAGGGCCAGGTAATAAGGACTGACCCCGAGGCAGGCCAAACTGCGTCCAAGGATGACCCGATAGTCATTTATGTCAGCATGGGCCCGGAAACTAAAATGTCCATTGTCCCGCCTGTTGTTGGAATGACAAGAGACCAGGCAATAAGGGCGATTCAAGATGCAGGGCTTACGGCTGATTTCCAGGGTGAGGAACCCAGTGACTCTGTACCGGTTGGCAAGGTAACGCGGCAGGAGCCGGGCGCTAACTCACAGGTTCAGTCAAAGAGCACTGTCAAGTTCTGGATTAGCAAGGGCAAAGAGACAAAGACAATTGAAGTTCCAAATGTAGCTAATATGCCATTGGCAGAAGCCCAGAACATGCTTCTAAGTAAAGGATTTCAAATTAATTCTGAAATTCAATATGTGGATAGTAAAATTCAAGAAGGTTTGGTAATAAAGACAGATCCACCTGCTTTTAGTCAGGCATATCCTGGTACAGTTATAACACTTTATGTAAGTAAAGGTGATCAAAAAGAGGGTAAGCCTTGAATGATAAACCATGATTGAGGGTATTATTGTTAAAGCAAACAGCGGATTTTATTATGTGAAATGTGACAGCGGCGTTATCGAATGTAGAGCAAGAGGCATTTTCCGCAAGCAGAAGATAACGCCGCTTGTCGGTGACAGGGTGCGTATTTCACAGACCGGCGACAGCGGCACGGTTGAGGAGATATTGCCGCGCAAAAACAGCATGATACGTCCGCCTGTTGCCAACATAGATATATTGTTTATCATCGTCTCCACTGTCGAACCAGAGCCCAATATGCTGGTGATAGACAAGATGATTGCCGCCGCAGAGCAAAAGGGCATAGAGCCCGCGGTAATCGTTACAAAAAACGATTTGAAAGACGGCTCGGATATCGTCGCAACCTACAACAAGGCGGGCATAAAAAGCTTCTTTGCGTCGGGTATCACGGGCGAGGGCATTGAGGAATTAAAGTCGCTGATTTGCGGGCATATCGGTGCCTTTACAGGCAATTCCGGTGTCGGCAAATCGACTCTTCTGAACCGGATTGACCCGTCGCTTTCTCTGAGCACTGGGGAAATAAGCAAAAAACTTGGCCGCGGCCGCCATACGACACGCCTTGTCGAGCTATTTGAAACCTGCGGAGGGTATATAGCCGACACACCGGGCTTTTCCTCCCTTGATACATTTAAATTTGAGCCGATACTTAAAGAAGACCTGCAGTACGTTTTCAGGGAATTTGAACCTTATATCAATAAATGCCGCTTTACTGGCTGCTCCCACACAAAAGAAACCGGCTGTGCTGTGCTTGAGGCGCTGAAAAACGGTGAGATTGCGCCCTCGCGGCATAAAAGTTACTGCGAGATGTATGAGGAGGCCAAAAATATAAAGGCATGGCAGCTCAAAAAATGAGGCGCTGCGTCATTGTTACTGCAGGGCCTATGGGTGACTATGATAAGCTTAAAAATAAGATAGAACCGGACGACTATATTATCTGTGCGGACGGGGGCATCGACCACCTGAAAGGTCTTGGCTTGAAGCCTGACTTAATTATCGGCGACCTTGATTCTGCGCAAAATCTGCCGGACGGAATAGAGGTAAAAAGGTTTAAGTCGGAGAAAGACGAGACGGATACAATGCTCGCCGTCATGCACGCCCTTGACAGAGGTTTTAAGGAAATTGTGTTGCTCGGGGGCTTGAAAGGGCGGCTCGACCATACCTTTGCGAACCTCTCTTGCCTTCAATATATCCATCGGCGCGGCGCGCGGGGCTGCTTTCTCGACTCGGACAATGAGGCGTACTTTGTCGAAAACGGAAGCATAAAATTTAATCCGCGCAAAGGGTACTATATATCGGTTTTTCCGTTTGGCGGCAACGCTGCCGGCGTTACTGAGAAAGGTTTCAAATACAGCCTTGACAATGCGGTTATGACCACCGAGCTCCCGATTGGCGTTAGCAATGAGTTTTTGGACGGCACCGGTGAGATTTCTGTAAAATCCGGCGCGCTGCTTATTATCCTTTCAAAAAAATGAAATCTGTCCTGTAAGGTTTAAGGCATTACAGGACATTTTTTATACAAAAAATGCCGGCCCACTTAGGGAGTATGCTTCTGCACACGGCTTATATTTAAGCAATGCAAAAAACGGTCGCTGCTGATAACATTCAACGTTAATGATTGCATGTTTGTGATGATGTTTTGCTAAAAAATATTATGAATTTGCGTAAAAACAAGCAAAATAACTGTCAAAAACGAAAAAGTTGCATATGCTGAAAAGTGAGTGACCAATACTTAATCTTCCATTGAGACATAATGTCTCTGTGAAAATGATAATTTGGAGGCGTTGCTATGAGTGATTATAAAGGGCTGATGATAGGCGAAAAAGCACCGCATTTCCAGGCTGATTCTACATACGGACAAATAAATTTTCCCGAGGACTATAAAGGCAAATGGGTAGTATTTTTCAGTTACCCGGGCGATTTAGCGCAGGTTGCTGCAAAGACTAACCGCTGATGTGATAATCGGCTTTTATAATAGTGGTATAATATTTATAATTCAATGGAAAAGAGGATAAATATGAACTATATCCGTATAGGAAACACAGATATCAAGGCATCGGAAATTGCACTCGGCTGCATGAGGCTTAAAGGCATGTCTGAAAACGATGTAGAAAGGCTGATAAAAACAGCGGTTGAAGAAGGCATAAACTTCTTTGACCATGCCGATATTTACGGCGGCGGGGAGTGTGAAAGGATTTTCGCGAAGGCTATCGGCAAGAACCCGGGGCTGCGTGAAAAGATTATAATTCAGACAAAGTGCGGAATCTGCGACGGCTATTACGATTTTTCAAAAGAACATATCTTAAAATCGGTGGACGAAAGCCTGAAGCGCCTTAATACCGATTATATTGATTTTCTGCTGCTTCACAGGCCTGATACACTGATGGAGCCGGAAGAAGTCGCTGAGGCGTTTGATATTTTGTTAAGCTCCGGCAAAGTCAGAAACTTCGGCGTCAGCAATCAAAATCCCATGCAGATTGAACTTTTGAGCAGATATCTCAATCAGAGGATTTTGGTTAACCAGCTTCAGCTAAGCCTTATGCACACAGGAATGATTGATTCGGGGCTTAATGTAAATATGAAGATTGACCAGTCAGTTGACAGGGACGGCGGAATTCTGGAGTATTGCAGGCTAAAGAATATAACGATACAGGCGTGGTCGCCGTTCCAATACGGCTTCTTTAAATGCGTTTTCCTCGGAAATGAAAACTTCCCGGAACTTAACAAGAAAATTGATGAAATAGCGGAAAAGTACGGCGTCAAGCCAGAGGCTGTCGCCGTCGCATGGATACTTCGTCACCCTGCGAAAATCCAGACAATAGTTGGGACAACCAATGTATCCCGCCTCAAAGATATCTGCAAAGCCTCCACCTTTAAACTCACAAGACAGGAATGGTATGAACTTTACACAGCGGCGGGGAATAAACTGCCTTAAACTAAACCCGCCATTCGATTTGGATATCCCCGCTGCGGCTTATTGTAATCTGCTTTATCAAGCTTCTTGCTGCAAGCCTCCGGTCTTCGACGGAGGCTTTTGAAAATATCTGCGGGATATTGTAAGCTTTGCCCGAGGTCTCGCCGCTTTTTGCTCTTTTTTCGCTTTTTTGGATACGCTGTATTTCAGCCTCTATCCGGCGGCATTTTGCGTCGAGCTCAAGAATATAATCGTTTATATGCCGGTCGACCACGTTGTTCTCACCGAGTTTTCCTATGAGGTTTCGTATGCTGTCTTTGCAGGAAAAATACTCGGCTTTCAGTTTTGAAATGCGTGTGTTTTCGGCCGGCTGGGCTATTTCTATACTGTTATTGTTTTTAAAAAGTTCTTTTGCATGGATTAACAGAAATGTCTCGATTCGTGGCTCAATAACGTTCTTATTTATCCACAAATCATTTGAGCATTTACCTGCCCCCATGGTCAGCCGCGTGCGGCAATAGTAATATGCGTATTCACCGCTTTTCTTTTTTGTGCATTTAAGTCCGATACTGCGCCCGCAGCATGAGCATTTCATAAGCCCCGCGAGAAATGCCCGTGCTGAGGGCTTTGCTTTTGCCGGCGATACGCCGGCCCGGTCGATTTTGCGCTGAACCTCAATCCATTGTTTCGCGGGGATAATCGGCTTGTGCCGCCCGACGGTGATGAGTTGATTTTTTAGTGTTTCACTCTTCTTCCCGCCGCTGCTCTTGAAATAGCAGCACATCCCATTTTTTCCGTCAAATCTTTCGGGGCTGCATAAGATTTCATAGCCTTTTGCTTTCAGATAATCGTAAAGTTCCGGTGAACTGCTGCAATAAGTGATATTGCGAAGTATGCGGAGTACCGCGTTCGGCGTATATAATTTATTCTTGGAGGTTCTAATCCCTTCCTCATTGAGCCTTTTGGCTATGCTGTGAGTATTTAATCCGGACTGATAGAGCGTGAAAATCTTTTTGACTATCTGCGCGCAGCTTCCGTCGATTTCAAGTACAGACGCCCTGTGCCCCTCAATCTCGATTTGTTTGGGGATATACCCTAAGGGAGCGCTGCCGCCCATGAACAGCCCCTTTGAAGCCCGAAACCGGTAGTTGTCCGTAACCCTTTGTGTAATTGTTTCCCGCTCAAGCTGGGCGAAGACCATGACAATATAAATCATGGCGCGGCCCACCGGGGAAGAGGTGTCAAATTGCTCGGTACAGCTTATATACTGAACGCCGTATTTTTCAAATAGCTGCAGAAGTGAGGCAAAATCGGCGATTGAGCGTGAGATACGGTCAAGCTTGTACGATATTAGCGCCTTTATTTTGCCGCTGCGGATATCATTGAGCAGCTTCTTGAAATTGGGGCGGTCGATATTTTTTCCGGAAAACCCAGTATCGCTGTAGACGATATAATCCCAGCCGTTTAATTCACAGACTTTTTTGCACCGTTCAATTTGCGCCTCAATTGAGACGCTGTCAGGCTTTTCGATTGATTGGCGGGCATAAATCGCGGCGGTCATAAAACCCTCCTCAGCTATTTTCCTTTGCCCAGTTGAGTATGATTTCGCAGGCGTTATTGAAATCCAGCTTTTTTTCTTTTTCGGTGTTTATGACTAATGAAGCAAAAGCGCAGAGTGCGTCGTGCGTCAACCTGTTTTTTTCCTCTTGGCTCATGGACTCAGGCCATTTTTCCGTGAAATTAAGGCGGGTTTCGTCTAATTGCATATCGCTCACCTTTAAATATATATGTGCCTCTGTTTGTCTGACATGTAAGGGCTGTAATATAAAAAAGCCTCGGTTATCATCCGATAACCGAGGCGAAAATTCGTTATAATATTCTATTCATCAGTGTTACATTCTAAATCATCAGCATTGTGCAAAAGTTCGGGCTTTGTATATATTCCATATGTTCCGGCAAGCGCAATAATAAGAATTGTGAAACTGCTTGTCTGCACTCCTATGAACGGAATATCGTCGATGCCGTGAACAAACGCAGCGGAAAGAGCCGCAATAACCAATGCGCAGGTTTTGTTGTATTTCAGATTTTTAATCAAATCGCGCATTATGAGGAAGATAAAAATAGCCACAATAATAAAGCCGACGATACCGAAATTAACAAGCACGTCCAAAATAAAGTCATGTGCATGCGCGTTATGTGCCCTGCCGGTACTTAAGGTGTAATAAGCAAACATTCCATGGCCAAAGATTGGGTTTTCCTTAACGTAACCCCAAGCCGTTTTCCAGATGAGAACCCGAAGAGATTTGTCGTTACTTAATGACTGTAATCTTGGGAAAAAAAACTCAGGGAAAAGTAAAGCCAAAGCACTCAGGAAGCCAAAAGCAATAGCAGCGAAAATCAGATGGCGGTATTTTTTAAGACAGATAATCAGCACAACTATACCGGCCGCTGTAGCAAGCCAAGCTGACCTACAGCCCGACATCCACATGCCCAGGGCATTTGCCGCTGCCGCAATGAAGAATATCGGCTTTGGTCCCCAGCAGTAGAAGGCATAGATAATCAGCACAAGCATAAGTTCGCAAAGATAACCGTAAAAGTTAGCGTTGAGGAACAGAGAAACTGAGCGGAAATTAGGGTTTGGATATTTTTGTACTGCCGCCGCGATTGCCGCAATTATGCTGCTGATGATTGCAGTATAGATGATACAGTCTCGGATTTGCTCTGTCATCATAAACTTCTCGTAAATACTGAATATGTACAGCATAAAAAACATAATGAGTATCATCAATCCGAGATAATTTTTATAGTAGAATCCCACAGCCAGCCCGGGAACCAATAATATCGTCGGCAAGATTGCGTATGGCGCTGATAATATCCTTTTTAATGAATATTTGCGGATAGCATAAATAAATGCTAAAAACTGTACCACAACGCAAAGATAGGAGGCAAAGAAAAGGGAAAGCGTGCAGGCTATAAGCACTAATCCATCTCTGCCAATTTCACGGTAAATCTTTTTTAAATGAGCAATCAAAATTTGGCCCCCTAAAAATACTCAACACGATAATTATAGCAAAAAAGCATATTTGTAGCAATCATTGTAGAAGAACGCGGGCGTTTATTGACGTAAACTGCTCGTAATAATATAATTATAGTACATTAAAATACAGGAGGAAACTGTGTTAAAAAAATTTTTGTCAATAAGTCTCTTGACGGTATTTTTGATTACAATGGCAGCTGGCTGTCAAAAACAAGAGAAAGTCCAGCAAAAGAAGCAGGAACAGCCAGTGCTTACTATTGCATATGACAACAGCAAATACGGCGACGCTTGGATTAAAGCTATTTCGGACGCATACAGCAAAGAGAATAAAATAAAAGTAAAGCTCGTTGCTGATTCAAAACTGAACCAGAAAGCAGGGGCATTGCTTAAAACAGGCAAGAATGTCCCCGACATAATGTTCCTTTCGTTCACAAATTGGCAGGACTGGGCGTCAAAGGGTTACCTTTATGATTTGTCCGGGCTTTATGGCGCAAAGATAGGTTACAATGAGACACTCAAGCAAAAAATCAAAGCTGATTACTTAAATTTTTGCAGTTATAACGGGAAATATTATATCATTCCATGGGACGACGGGGTAACGGGTTTTATTTATAATAAAACGATGTTTAGGGAGAATAATTGGAGTATCCCGAAAACCATGGAGGATTTTTATGTCCTTCTCGGTCAAATTAAAGCCAAGGGCATTATACCGATTGCCTGGAGCGGCAGTGAAATCAGCGACTGGAATTACGCCATCAGGACGTGGTGGGCGCAATGCGAGGGCCATGACGGCATGGTTAGTTACCTTGCTTTGTCCTCTCCGGAGGCTTATAAGCAGCAGGGTAGGATAACCGCGTTAGAAAATTTCAGGGATATCGCATGCGATATCACGAACAATATTCCCGATGTGCTGAATATTGACGCCAACAAAGCCGAAAAACAGTTCTTCTCGTCAAAGGCAGCTATGCTGCTCGGTGGCTCGTGGATAGAAACAAAGGCGGCAGGCAATATCCCCAACGGATTTGAATTAGGAATAATGCAGTTCCCGGCTGTAGCTAACGCGAAAGAACCGGAAATCAATGTATCGGATGCGGGCGGTTTCGCGGTAATACCATCAAAAGCTACCCATAAAGACGCCGCAAAAGAGTTTTTGCGTTATTCATCAACCGACAGCATGCTAAAACTGTATTCACAAATTACGTCTTCACCCAGACCGTTTAATTATGAGATGTCAGTCTATGACGGCCTGAGCGATTTCGGTCAGGATGTCTTTAATATCTGGAAGAAGAACAATAATCTATATATGCTCTCAAAGAATCCTCTGTATTACGGCAAGTTCGGCGATTGGCCTACTGTTGCCTCGCCGCTTTTGCAGATTTATTCCGGACAAATATCGCCCCAAAAAGTAGTTGATGATAATTATGAATACGTCAAAACGAACTGGAACAGCAATTAGCGTGATTGTGGAATCAAGCGAAGTTATAAAATAAAGCATAAAAATGAAGCCGTTCTCAAGATGAAGGACGGCTTCATTTCATTTTAGTATGTTATTTTGTACCGAAAAGCCTGTCTCCGGCATCCCCAAGGCCGGGGAGAATGTATCCGTTATCGTTGAGGCGCTCATCTTTTGCAGCGCAGTAAATTTGGACGTCAGGATGTGCTTCTGTCAGTGCCTTTAAGCCTTCAGGAGCGGCAATGATACACATAAACTTAATGTTTTTGACGCCTTTGGATTTAATAAGATTTATAGCTTCGACAGCGGACCCGCCGGTGGCCAGCATTGGGTCAAGAACGATTACTTCACGCTCTTCAATATCGCCCGGAAGCTTGCAGTAATAATCAACAGGTTTCAGGCTTTGCGGGTCGCGGTAGAGGCCGATGTGACCTACTTTAGCTGCTGGTACGAGCCTTAAGACACCGTCAACCATGCCTATACCTGCGCGTAAAATCGGAACGAAAGCGAGTTTCTTTCCGGATATAACTTGAGTTTTCGCAACTCCGACAGGAGTTTCAATTTCTACCTCCTGAAGAGGCAAATCGCGTGTCGCTTCATAGCACATCAGCATTGCGATTTCGCCGACCATTTCACGGAATTCCTTTGATCCCGTGTTTTTGTCACGGATAAGTGACAATTTGTGTTTAATAAGAGGATGATCCATAATAAATACTGTTTCCGGCATATTAATCAATTCCCATATAATAAGATTTGCAGACGGTTTTGAGTGTGTCTGCTTAGTTCACTTGTTTGCATACCACAAACATTGAAATGTCCGCGGTACGCTGCTGTGTCGGGCAGAGAGATACTCTCTTATCCCTGTTTAGCCGCGGCGATGCGGCGTAACTGAAAGTATGTTCCCCTGAATCGGAATCGCGTCATTGACCTCGTAATTCAAGGTCAGCATATTGCGACATAAGGGCGCACCCAGTTTACAGCAAGATTTTTGATACTGTAAATAATGGATTTGGTAAATACTGCCTTGTTTTTGTGCAGCGAATACGTTTGTGGAACATTGCTTTATCGTTAGGCTTTTACAGTTTTTATCCCAAAGTGGTGTTACATTGAATGTTATTTGGATTCAAGGGAAGCAATTTTTGAGATTCTGCGCACATGCTTTTCTTCGTTGCTGAATGGAGTGTTGATGAAAACATCGACAAGCTCACAGGCGAGGCCGGCGCCTACAACCCTGCCGCCCAAGCAGAGTATGTTCGCATCGTTGTGGGCGCGGGTATACTTCGCGCTGAAATAATCTGAGCAGCATGCAGCGCGTATACCTTTTATTTTATTGGCGGCTATGGACATTCCGATGCCAGTGCCGCAGCAAAGTATACCCAATTTACATTCACCGCTCAAAACGGCTTCACAGGTTTTTGAGGCATAATCTGGATAGTCACAGGAGTTTTCGTCATAAGTGCCATAGTCTTTGTATTCGATATGTTTCTCGTCGAGATATTTTTTGATTTCTTGTTTTAGCTGAAAACCAGCGTGATCGCTGCCGAGAGCTATCATTAAATAAGACCTCCAAGAAGAAATAGATTTAAGAAGTATTATAGAATGGGAAGCTAAACGTCAAAACCTTTGCGCCGTTTAAGCTCACGTTCCGCCTGAGGGAGCCTTAAATAGAACGGAATCAGTTCTTCAGCGCTTATAGTTTTACCGGCATTATAGAGCTTGGCTCCAACAGCCGCTACGCTTGAAGCATGCGCGAACCTGAGATTAAAGGGTGCGATTTCAGCATTAGTTCTTCCATTTAAATTATTATAGCATATTTTTGCGCCGTCTCCAACAAGTATCAGCCTTTTTCCGGACAAAACAATATCCGAAATTTCTTTTTCGAGCTCTGTAAAAGCGATTGCGCGGTCCGGAGTCAGCCTGTTCAGTTTGTCTCCGACATTTTCAAAAATTGCGTTGTAGAATTGATTGCGTCTTGCGTCCATAACGGAGCATATAACGGCGTTAGTACCGATAAGATTTGTAGCCAGCGCCTCAAGCGAGGAAACGGAGGCGCAGGGGATATTGAATGGCAAAGCCAACCCTTTTGCCGCGGCAACCCCAATTCTTACACCGGTAAACGAGCCGGGGCCGGCAGACACTGCAATAAGCCCAATATCTTTAATTTCAACCCCGCAGCTCTTTAAAAGGCTTACCGCCATGGGCATTATGGTTTGGCTGTGAGTCTGCTTTATATTAACATAATATTCGCCGCAGAGGAATCCGTCTTCACAAAGCGCAACCGATGCGGCTGCCGCCGTTGTGTCCACCGCGAGTATTTTCATTGCTAAACAGTCCCCATATAATAAGATTTGCAGACGATTTTGAGCGCGTCTGCATATGTTCACTTGTCCGTTTTATCGCAGGATAATGCCGCTATAAAATTTTGAGCAGCAGTGATAGCCCTCTTCCCAGCAAAAGCCGCGCGAAGCTGCTTATATAGTCTGTGCACTCAAATATTATTAATTTGCAGAAAAAAAGCTGCCGTTTCAGCAGTTAGTGTTTATTCATTTTCAGTTGTTATTGTGATAACGCGCGTATTGTCGTCGTTTCCCTGCGCGTCCCTGGTTATTTCAATATAAATAGTGTTGTCCGGCAAAGCTTCCTCTATATTTTCGCTCCACTCAATAGCGCAAATGCCTCCGGATTCGAGATAGTCATAAAATCCGGTAGACTCGAGGTCATCCCACGATGTTATACGGTACATATCAAAATGATAGAGTGGAATTTTGCCGCGGTATTCGTGGACAATAGCAAATGTTGGGCTGGAAACAGGATCTGTGATGCCAAGGCCGCGGGCAATGCCCCTGATAAAGGCGGTTTTGCCCATGCCGAGCCCCCCGAAGAAAGCAATCACATCATTGGGTTTAAGGGACTTGGCGAATTCCTGCCCTGCCTTTTCGGTTTCTTCCACACTGTGCGTAATTATCCGCTGCAAAACTCCGCCTCCTTTGTATATGTAATCAAGTTTATTATAGGTTAGAAAAGCCCAGAAATTACACCGTTCTCATCGATATCAATGTTTTCAGCCGCAGGCTTTTTCGGCAGCCCCGGCATGGTCATTATGTCTCCGGTATAAACTACAGTGAAACCGGCACCAGCCGAAAGGCTGACATCACGGACGGTAAGCCTGAAACCGGTCGGCCTGCCCAGCAGCTTTGGATTATCCGAAAGCGAGTACTGTGTTTTTGCAATGCAGACAGGGAGTTTACCTCCGCCCAGCGCCTCAATTTCAGCGATTGACTTTTTGGCCTTATCTGAATAATCGACACCGTCAGCGCCGTAGATTTCCTTTGCAATGACATCCACTTTTTCTTTAATAGAAAGGTCAAGAGGGTATAATGGCTTGAAATCAGATGGCTTTTCTGCTGCTTCAAGAACCTTTTGTGCCAATTCAAGTCCGCCTTCCGAGCCTTTTGCAAAAACCTCGGAAACAGCAAATTCGGCCTTTTCTTCTGAGCAGATTCGCTTGACCGTATCAATTTCGCGCTGCGTATCCGAGCCAAACCGGTTAATTGCAACGACTACCGGAAGCCCATATTTGCGCATGTTCGCTATATGTGCGCGGAGATTTACACTGCCTTTTTCAAGGGCAGCTATATTTTCTTCGGAGAGATTTTCTTTTGAAACGCCTCCGTTATATTTCAGCGCGCGTATAGTTGCGACAATAACGACGGCAGATGGCTTAAGCCCTGCTACGCGGCATTTTATATCAAAGAACTTTTCGGCGCCGAGGTCGGAACCGAAACCTGCCTCCGTAACACAGTAGTCGCCCAATTTTAATGAAAGCTTGGTCGCCCTGATACTGTTGCAGCCGTGGGCTATATTGGCAAACGGGCCGCCATGCATAAGGGCCGGAGTGCCTTCAAGCGTCTGGACGAGGTTTGGGTTGATAGCGTCTTTTAAAAGCACTGCCATGGCGCCGTCGGCCTTGAGGTCGCGGCAATATACTGGACTTCCGTCGTAACGGTAGGCGATTAGCATGCTGCCAAGGCGCTTTTTCAAATCCTTAATATCAGAGGCAAGGCAGAGGATAGCCATAACCTCGCTTGCCACCGTAATATTAAAACCGTCTTCTCTGGGGAACCCGTTAACCTTTCCGCCGAGGCCGACGACAATGTTTCTCAGCGCTCTGTCGTTCATATCCATAGCACGTTTTACGAGCACTCTTCTTGGATCTATCCCGAGGGCGTTGCCCTGATGGATATGGTTATCGATCATAGCACATAAAAGGTTGTTCGCGGCAGTCAGGGCGTGCATATCGCCGGTAAAATGCAAATTTATATCTTCCATCGGCATTACCTGCGCATACCCGCCGCCGGCCGCTCCGCCTTTAATGCCGAAAACAGGGCCGAGTGACGGCTCACGCAGGGCAATTACAACATTCTTGCCCAACTTTTTAAGAGCGTCGCCGAGCCCGATTGTAGTGGTAGTTTTACCTTCGCCCGCGGGGGTCGGATTAACGGCAGTGACAAGGATCAGCTTTCCTGACGGCTTGTCCGCAAGCCTGTCGAATAGGGATTGGGAAAGCTTGGCCTTATATTTGCCGTAGTATTCAATTTCATCCTCAGTAATACCGAGCGCAGACGCTATTTCTTTAATAGGTTTAATCTTTGCCGCATGGGCGATGTCAATGTCACTTAACAAAAAAATACCTCCAAAGAAGTTATATAAAGCAGGGTCAACCGATTAAAATCCGACCATGTTTTGCACAAAAAACGCTAATAAAAATCCAAACATGTTTATTATACTCATATTTGCCTGCTGCGTCAAAAGGTTTTTGGACTTTGACTGCTTGAAATAAAAGTCCCATCATAATATAATGGATATACGAGTGATTTGCCGACAAAGCTGTGTTGTCTTATTACTGTTTAGACAAGAAAAGCCATTATTTTAGGTTTGCGGCTTAAATTTGAGCTTTACGCGGATTGATTTAATGGCGGTGAATGACTTAAGGCAGTATTACGGAGGATTATTATTTAATGAATAAAGTATTTGGTGCGATCGCGAGATATTTCAAGCAGACCGACCGTACACTTTTCTTATTTTCTATTGTCGCGGCCCTTTATGGCCTTGTGCTTGTCTACAGCGCGACGCTTTATTATAATAAAGGAGGTTTGCTGAACCGCACGATTATAGTACAGACAGTAGCCATCGTAATTGGTTTAGCGCTGATGATACTTATCTCAAAGATTGACTATCACACGCTGGGCAATTATTGGAAAATTATTGCCGTGTTGAGTATACTTTTACTTCTGTATACGTTTTTCCGCGGTAAGGGGCGAGCCGGATCGGAAGACAGGTCATGGATCAATGTCTTTGGAATTACCATTCAGCCTGCTGAAATCGTAAAAGTCCTTTTTATTTTAACATTTTCAAAGCATTATGATTTGGTAAAAGATGATATAGCCTCACCTAAGAATGTTTTGCTGCTTGGAATTCATGCAGCAGTGCCAATCGTTCTAATACTTTTGACAAAAGACATGGGAATGATGCTTGTCTATGTATGCATCTTTCTATTCATGATTTTTTCTACTCCAATTAAATTGCGTTATTTTGCAGGCGGTGCTATTGCGCTGCTTATAGCCACCCCGTTTATATGGAATAAGGTTTTTGGAAATACCCAGAGGAATAGAATACTTGCGCTGTTCGACCCAACAAATCCCAAATATGCAAAACAGATATTCCAGCAGAATCAAGGCATTTCAGCACTTGCCTCCGGGGAAATCTGGGGGTATGGCTTATTCAAAGGCCCCAAAACCCAATCCCTATATTCTTCCACACTTCCAGAAAGACAAAACGATATGATTTTTACTGTTGCGGGAGAGGAACTTGGATTTATAGGTTGCGTTGCTATTATTTTAGTGCTGTCGATAATACTTATCAGGATTATAGTAGACGCCGCGTTATCCAAGGATGAAATGGGCACTATGATTTGTGTTGGCGCATTTGCAGCGTTTGCAATTCAGATAATGATTAATATAGGAATGTGCCTGCGCGTACTTCCTGTTGTTGGACTTGCATTGCCGTTTTTCAGCTCAGGCGGTACAACAACAGTTTCATCGTTTATGACGGTAGGCATTGTATTGTCTGTTTTCATTCATCGTAAGAACTTGCTTTTCGCCGATTCAAACGATGAATAGCAATAAAAATATGGTTACAGGGAGAAAAAGTAATGGATCATCAATTTGTACTCATTCTCGATTTTGGTGGGCAATATAATCAGCTAATCGCTCGCAGAGTCCGCGAATGTGGAGTCTACTGTGAAGTTCACCCATATGATACGCCCATGGAAAAAATAAAGAAAATGAACCCGGTAGGGATTATATTTACCGGAGGGCCAAACAGCGTTTATGACGAGGGCTCGCCGGCTTGCTCAGAAGAGATATTCAAACTCGGCGTTCCGATACTCGGTATCTGCTATGGCAATCAGCTTATGGCGAAGATGCTGGGCGGTAATGTAGTTGCCGCGGAAAAGCGCGAGTATGGGCGTACTGAAACGGAATTTGACAATTCTTGCGTGCTGTTCGAGGGCCTTGACAAAGTTTCAATCACATGGATGAGCCATTCCGATTATATTAAAGATTTGCCGGAAGGCTTTACAGTGTCAGCGTGGTCAAAAGGTTGCCCGGTTGCTGCAATTCAGAATCCGGATAAAAAGTTTTACGGCGTTCAGTTTCACCCCGAAGTTAATCACACACAAAACGGCAAAAAGATGCTGCATAACTTTTTATATAAAGTTTGCGGCTGCACCGGTGACTGGTCGATGGGCAACTATGCTAAGACGACCATTGAAGACCTCAGAAAGCGTATCGGCAATGGGAAGGTATTGCTTGCTCTCTCCGGCGGCGTTGATTCATCAGTTACGGCGGCACTGCTTTCAAAGGCAGTAGGCAAAAACCTCACCTGTATCTTTGTCGACCACGGCCTTATGCGCAAAAACGAAGGCGATGAAATAGAAGCGGTATTCGGAAACCGCGGCATTAATTTTATCAGGGTCAATGCGGAAAAGCGTTTCCTCGATAAGTTAAGCGGCGTAACGGAGCCGGAGCGTAAACGCAAAATCATCGGCGAAGAGTTTATCAGGGTCTTTGAGGAAGAGGCTTCAAAAATCGGCGAAGTCGATTTCCTTGCACAAGGAACTATTTATCCTGATGTCATTGAATCAGGAACAGGCAAGGCGGCTGTAATAAAAAGCCACCACAATGTCGGGGGACTGCCGGACAATGTCCGCTTTAAAGAGATAATCGAACCGTTAAGGCTTTTGTTTAAGGATGAGGTCCGCGCGCTTGGAACAGAGCTGGGGCTGCCCGATAATCTTGTATGGCGTCAGCCTTTCCCGGGACCCGGTCTGGCAATTCGCATAATAGGCGATGTTACCAAGGAAAAACTTGAGATTTTGCGTGATGCGGACGCTATATTCAGAGAAGAGATTGCAAATGCTGGCTTGATGCGCGACATTAATCAGTATTTCGCGGTTCTCACCGATATGCGTTCGGTCGGCGTTATGGGTGACGGCAGAACCTACGATTATACATTGGCGCTTCGCGGCGTTGTGACTACAGACTTTATGACGGCTGACTGGGCGAGAATTCCATATGATTTGCTCGCAAAAGTATCAGATAGGATAGTCAATGAGGTTCGCCACATCAACCGTGTCGTCTACGACATAACCTCCAAGCCCCCGGCAACAATTGAGTGGGAATAATGCTAATATATCGGAATATGTAAGAATTAACTCTCCTGTTCGGCAGCTGTTATGTTTAAAGTAAGTAGCAACACCCTTGACGTATAGCCGCAATGTTTTGGTTTGCAGAGATGCAGTCCGCACGGTTTAAAAGGTCTTTTATTGTTTATGATGGTTAAAAATTACTAGAAAGCTGTGTGGTAGACAAATGAAACCATTACGGGCGTTTGAAATTGAAGGTACTGGGTCTAAAGGTTGGTTGCTTGATGTTTTAGACTGTGTCAAAGCAATAAATGCTGATGAGTTTACACTTGATGAAGTTTACAAGTTTGAATCTGATCTAGCTGAAAAACATCCAAATAACCATCATGTAAGAGCAAAAATACGTCAGCAACTACAATTTTTACGCAATGATGGTTATATTGAATTTCTTGGCCGCGGACATTATAGAAAAATAGGTTTGTGAGGAAATTTTCTCCCCGAAAACCTTTGCCAAGGTTTTCGGGGCTTTTTATCACTATGACACTATTTTCAGCAAACATTTGTTGACAACCTTGCCCCTTTAAGTTACGATAATCTTAATAGGTTAATTCTTCTTGAAATTTCTGGCGGCAGCGTTGATGACGGATATTTTGAATTAAACAAGGATGAGTATTGTATGAAATATCAGATTACAGTCAGCAACGGTGATTTTAAGAAAACCGTTATGGCAAAACGCGGCGAAACACTGCTGAATGTACTACAAGAAAACAACCTAATAGGCGATTTTCCCTGTGCCGGGAATGGCACCTGCGGGAAATGCAGGGTCAGGGTAATTTCCGGCGTTGCAGAGGTTACTGATGAGGACAGAACACACTTATCCCGTAGGGAAATTGAAGAAGGTTATAGGATTTCATGCCGATTAAAAATCACTTCGCCAATGGAAGTATCCGTATCAAATGTGCCCCAGGATTATTTAATTTTAACGCAGGGGAAAAAGCAAAAAATCAAGATAGCTTCTCCTGTTAAAAAGTGCCATATCGTATTGAAGAAAGATGATTTTAATGATGGAAGGTCAGACTTAAAACGCGTCTCGGACTCAATGGGCATCAATAGAATAACAGCGAATCCTGCTGTTCTTAGGGATTTGAATAAGAAAATAAAACTTTCCGGATGTGATTTTACTGTTACGACGTATAATAACACGCTTATTGATGTTGAGAGCGGTGATACGACTTCCAGTAAATTCGGAATTGCGGTTGATATCGGAACAACAACTGTTGTAAGTTTCCTTATAGATTTATCATCGGGCAAAATCATTGATAAAGAAGCGGAAACCAACAGCCAGCGGCGCTACGGTGCAGATGTAATCTCACGCATTGATTTTACTGATAAAAATTCGGACGGCACGCAGATACTTTCGAACTTGATTAAAAATCAAATAAACGGTATGGTCGACAGCATGTGCACCAGAAGCGGCGTAAAAAGGCATAATATATATGAAATGACTGTGACGGGGAACACAATAATGCTTCACTTCTTTTTAGGATTGCCCACAAAAAACATAGCCGTCGCGCCATTTACGCCAATAATCACTGAAGCCGTTAAATTTCGCGCGGAAGAGGTAGGCATAAAAATAAACGGCATAGTCAGCGTAATGCCTGGAATCGCAAGCTATGTCGGGGGCGACATCACTGCCGGGATACTTGCCTGCGGAATGATGGAATCAAATAAATATTCGCTTTTGATAGACCTTGGTACAAACGGCGAAATAGCACTTGGAAGTTCACAGGGAGTAACCTCTTGCGCTGTTGCCGCGGGGCCTGCTTTCGAGGGTGGGAATATAAAATGCGGGGTAGGCGGTGTAAAAGGCGCTATTTACAGCGTTGACCTTGATAAACCTGATATCTGCAAAACCATAGGTGACGAACAAGCCTGCGGCATATGCGGCTCAGGCGTTATTGATGCGGTTTCGGAACTGCTAAAACACGATATAATAGACTATACTGGCCGTTTTGCGGATAAGGAAGCGATAAGCAATGTTGACCTGCGCGACAGACTTATTGAAGACAACTACGGGAGACAGTTTATATTGGCTGAGAAATCGCAGCAGGGTCATCCTATTGTAATTACTCAAAAAGATATAAGGGAAGTACAGCTTGCAAAAGCAGCTGTGGCAGCAGGCATACAAGTATTATTAAAAGAAAGTGATGTTTCTTGCGAAGACATAGAAAAAGTATATGTCGCCGGAGGATTTGGCAGCTATATGAATATAGAAAGCGCCCTCAATATAGGGCTTATCCCGTCGGAGTTAAAGGATAAGATTAGTTTTGTGGGCAATACGGCCGGAATGGGCGCGGTACTCTACCTGCTTTCAAAAAGATATCGTGAAAAGGCGGAGACAATAACACGCCGCGCGGCATATATCGAACTGTCAAACAAACCGGAGTTCCAGAACTTTTATATTGAAAATATGACTTTTGAATGATGTGTGGGTTGTTATGAAACGGCACCCAAAGTGGGGAGGTATATATGAAAGCGTTTACATATGCTTTGGCGGAATGGCAAGAGGCGCTGAAAATCCATCCCATTATGTTTTAAGAAAACCTCTGTAAGTGCTTGTAACGAGGCTATCAGCATTTACAGGGGTTTTACAGTTTGGAGTGGCGCGCCTTTAAGGTACCCCTATTCAAATCACTTCGTAAAGGTTTCTGTCAGCCCTGTGTCAGTGCGGTTTTATATGCATTAGTAAACAAAAGTAGCTATAAAGAAAAGGAAATTGTAGATAATTTGTGACGTCAGGAGAAAGAGCGCAAGTAATAATCTGTCGGGCAAAGAAGGAATACAATTATGATTCTTATTAAGAATGTAAGATATTTTGATGGTGAGATTGTTGGACAATCGAGCATTGCTGTATCGGGTTCAAAGATAGCGAAAATATTTTCAGGAACGGATTGCGATTCATCGGATTATGAGGAGATAATAGACGGGCAAGGAAGACTTCTTGTTCCCGGCTACATAGACATCCATTTGCATGGCTGTGGCGGATGTGACGTCATGGACGGGACGCCGGAATCAATTAAAAAGATTGCGGCTGTCCTTGCAGAAAACGGCACGACTTCGTTTTTGCCGACCACGGTTACAATGTCAGCTCCGGTTACCCAAAAGGCAATTGAAAACATCAGAGCCTGTATGAAAGAAAACAGCGGCGCAAATATTCTCGGTATTCACCTTGAAGGCCCTTTTATCAACAAAGAGAGAAAAGGGGCGCAAAATGAAAAATATATTTTAGAGCCTTCAATCGAGAATTTCGATGCTTTCGTAAAAGGCGATTATCGCGGCATAAAACGGGTGACGCTTGCCCCAGAGGTCGGAAAAGGTGTTGAGCTTATAAAGTACCTTGCGCAGAAGGGCATATGTGTATCGGCGGGCCATACATGTTGTCCGGCTGATATTTTTAACAAGAGTATAGATAAAGGGCTAAAGTTATGTACCCATCTGTTTAACGGCATGAACCCGCTTCATCACAGGGATCCGGGAGTTGTAGGAAGCGCATTGCTGAATGACAATGTGTATGTTGAATTTATATCTGACTTAGTGCATATCGATAAGGATATATTAAAGCTTATTGTAAAAGTAAAGGGTCCGGACAAATGTATTCTTATCTCTGATTCTTTATCTGCCGCATGCCTTGGGGACGGTAATTTTACTCTTGGCGGGCAGAAAGTGATCGTAAAAAATGGTGTTGCGAGAATCGAGAACGGCTCGCTTGCCGGCAGTATCATTACCATTAAGGACGCAGTCAAGAATATGGTTCAAAAAGTTGGCGTTGATCTCTGTTCAGTTTTAAAAATGGCGATAGTCAATCCCGCAAGAATAGCCGGTGTGAGTTCCTTTAAGGGCTACATTAAAGAGGGATATGACGCTGACCTTAATCTACTGAATGATAACCTTGATGTTGTCATGACAATGGTACAGGGAAAGAAGATAAAAACGTGCTGAATTTATTGCGTATAGATCGGAAGAGTTTCTCATGGAGAGATAAAGCGATTTTATATTGACAAATATACTAATAACAAGTATAATGGCCGTACAATAATACATGGAAAATATATAATTTTTATTATAAATTTTTACAATATGGACTTTATGAGAATAGCCTTTGGCGATTTTGTCTCTTAGTTACTAATAGATTTGGTATGCAGATAAAACTTAGCCGCACTGACTATATGAAGCATTTTTTCCTTATTATTAATTTGGAAGGAAGTCAAAAAATGCACATGCTAAAATGTAATAAAGCAAAATAAAGGGAAAGGCAGTGGGTGTATGATCTGTATGTAGTGCGAACAAGTTTGTAATCGAATCAGCCGTGGAAAAAGGCTGAAATACGGGTCACCACTACACGTTGAGGCAACAGCTAATCAGGTTAATCAGTATGGCGGATATACGGGAATGGCGCGTTCTCCTAAGCCTCATTCAGGGAGATGAAGGCCACTGTTTATCAACATTTCACAGCGTAGTAAAAACAGTCATCATGACAAGGCGACTGAAGATTCTTGCTCCCATATATCCGGAAGGTCTTGATGAATGGATGTAAGGCGAGCCAAGAAGTGATATGAAAAGTGCCTTCGTAAACATGTTATAATAGTACCATCAATAGAAGGGCAATTAAAATTAAAAAAGAGATTCTCATTTTGAGAATCTCTTTTTGTGTTATATAGAAGGTATTTATATGCTGTTCAAGAAAGCCGGAGTCACTGAATATCCGAACGGCGATAAGACATGATGACAGGCTTTGACAAAAATAAAGAGTCGTATTCTATTTCTAAATATAGTGTATTATTTTGCAAGATTCATTAATAACTTTAAAGACCCGCTGAAATGGAGAGTTTTAGCGGGCCTTTTTATTACCGAAATGTTGTTTTTGATTTACTGTGTATTCCCAAACGGCAAGCAAAGCACAACCGATTAAATAACAAAGTATGTCGGCTGTGTCAAAGTTAGAGCCGATTATAATTTTCAAAACTCTGTTCTTAATGCCTATCAAACTTGCAATATGAAAGAGCTGTAAAACCTCAACGGCGAAAGCAAAAATAAATATAAACAGCGGCAGTAATTTTATTCTTTTCGGTTCAAAGATTCTTATAAAGCAATATATCACCATAACGATGATGATATCGCCGACATAGGGCCTTATGAAGTTATCGTGGACAAATAGGGCAATTAAGATCTCTACACAAGTCAGAAGGGAAAATAAGCAAAAATAAAACAGCCGTTTCTTAACCTTCAATGTCATCATACCTCAGTAGTTTTTTGTAATATACCATTACTTAAAATTATTGTCAATATGACTTTGCACATGATAAATCCGCCCTTCTATACGCCTCATTTACAAAATTAGTACAAATTTACAAGACAATTGAGAAAATAAGCATGAATAGGTCAAGCAAGTGTAATAAAAAACTTTAACTCAAATGTCAAAATCGGACAAATTCCATATTTAGCCAAATATATAATTAACTGCGGGACTTTTTGTTGGAGAAAAAATTGATGGAACGAAAGTTGCTAAATGAAGCCGTTAAACCTCTTAAATTAAAAATACATAGTCAAAAAAAACAAAGTGATATTACAGGCCGCAGGATTAACAAAACGAGCGTCCTGCGGCTTTTTAGAGACTGTTTTTTGGCCGGGATTATCGCTTACATATTATTCGGTCAGGTTTTTGGCATTGCGTTTGAAAAAGGAGAACCCGGCGCCGAAGCAGGAAACATTATTATTTTCAACCGCCTAAACAAAAGACCCAAGGTTAACGATACCGCAATAATTGCTGCCTTTAGCGGCAAAAGATATCTTGCCGGGCGCGTCATAGCGGAAAGCGGCGACAAGATAGACATAAATAACAAAGCAGATGCGCTTGTTGTAAGCGGCAATCGCAGCAAAAAGTCATATAAGATTGAAAACACTGCAGACGGGCGGGGTACGATTGATTATCCGACGACGGTACCGGTTGAATCAATTTTTATACTCGGCGATGAAGGTGGGAAAGCATTAGATTCTCGCCGGATTGGCGTTGTTAACCTCAGGCGTGTAGCAGGTACCGCTTTGTTTATATTCAAAATGCCATGAGTTGAAAGGTGCTGATGAAACAGTGAAATCAATAAAGCGCCTCAAGCCATTTTGTCGTTGCATAAAAGTGTTTGCGCTATCAATAGCAACCGTTATATCGCTTGTTATTGGGCCTGTTGTAAAGACCTATGCGGTATCGCCGCCTGAAAGCTCAAGTGCCGAGATAACCGAAAACACGTATGATGAGGCCACCCAAAAAGATGGTACAAGCAAGGCTGAGTCAGGCCTAAATACGGATAAGCCTGAATCGTCTTTTGCCAGCGGTTCCACCGAGGCTGTAGTTGTTGAATCCGACAGCAATTCAGGTGAAGATAAATCCAATCAAGATGTGCCCAAAGAATCAAAAAGCAATCTGAAGCAGTCATCAGCGCCGAAATTTTCAATTGATACAATCGCGGACGGATTAGGTGTTGTCAAGGATTTCGCTGTATTTGCCCAGTACTATACAATGTCGTGCCATATGGAGGGCAATATCGCAGTAAACAATTTTGAGGTCATAAGCGGCAATGTTGGCAATTCAAACAAGGTATTTAAGAACATAGGAAAATTCAATTTGAATATTTCTATCGACGCAGGCAGCTTAAATGTCGGCAGAACCTATTCAGTTTACATATTTGATAATCCCAACAGAACAGGGAATCCGGTTTTTAAAAAGGAATTGACAATAACAGATGCGAACGGCAGCGAGCATATTACGGCAACAGGCCTTGATGCGTCAAAAGTTTATTATGTTTTTTTGCTCGACAGTCAAAACAATATCATTTCTCAAAGCAATGTTACAGGTGAACAGGCGGTTTCGAGCAGTAACGATTCCTATATAAAAAACGTAATTGCCTTCAAGGACGAGGTTTTCCAACCGGCTGGGGATTTTCAGCAACGTGTTGTCTTTGGCAATGATTATCGGCTCAACAGTTCAACAGACCCCCAAAAAACATATCAAACTACCGGTGACGGCACATACATACTGATAAGAAAGAATGATGGAAAAGCCCTTGGGAAAATCGGCGGAGGAACAAACAATAAAGTCAGTATAGCAACGGAAAGTTTCCCGATTGATTTTGACGGCATATTTACAAGGCTGAACAGCCTGTCATCCGAGCTCAGCTCTGGTGATTTTAACAGCAATGTCAAGGTGATAAATGCAGAGCTCAAGAGTTCAGGTCAAAACGCACTTCGTAATGCGCTTCTTGAGGCACTTCACGAGAGTGATATAAACTACCTTGATAAAACCGGAATACCCTTAGGCGAAGACCAGTATCTCGTCATTAATGTCAACTGCAACGGCTATTCAAGCGTCACTATACCTCAATGTAAAATCGGCGGGGTTGATTATGCCTCATGGGATGAAAAATCCGTCATCGCCGGTCGCGTTATCTGGAATTTCTTCAATAAAGACCGTTCGGGAAATTATACCCCGTATAGTGGCAATGTTAATGAAAACTCGGGCATGCTGGGAACAATTCTTGCACCCGAGGCAGAGGTCATTGTCAATTCAAGTATGACCGGGGCTATTTATGCACATAAAGTGAAAAACCCGGGCGGAGAAATTCACAAAATGACGTTCTGGCCCTCCAAAACGGTAACTCGCAATTTGAACTTTAATATACCATACAGCCTTACAGTAAAAAAGGTTTGGTCTGACAACAACGATGCGGCGCATAAGCGGCCTTCGCAAATCATAATAGACCTTTATCATTCCGAAAGCGGCGATGCCGGGATAAGAGGTACTTTGCTCCAAACGGTAACAATAAAAAGAAATGCTGACGGAAGCTGGCCGGAATATACTTTTACAAACCTGCCGAATTCAGGCTTTTATAAAGTAGTGGAACGGCCTGTCGACGGTTATGTATCGAACACTACAACAAGTAAAAAGGCATGCGGCGATATTATCACCATTACAAATACATATCTGCCTACGTATACACTTCCGAGTGTTGGAGGAATTGGTACAGATAAATTTACCAGTACTGGCTTAGTCAGTATCATCTCAGCAGCTTTGTTTTTGATTATCTTGAGAAGGAGGGATAAGGCACTAATAAGTTAGTTTTTAAACAGTCAAACATCTTTAAATCTTTAGTAGAAAGGAAAATGATTATGAGATTATTAAAACGGTTTTGTGCGATATTCCTGTCGGTTATGCTGGTAATGAGTCTCGGCATAGTTACTGCTTTTGCGGCCGCAAAAACAGGATCACTGACTTTAAAGGATTCGCATGGAAATGTCATGAGCAATTCCACGTTTGATGCTTATCAAATTATTTCATGGAATTCCGGAAATATGGCAGTGAATGGAACATTCAAGGGCATTATAAAGAATGCATTAGGAATTACCTCATCTGATGACGCAGATATCATGAGAGCGATTGGCAACCTGCGTGACAAAGGCACAGCCGCGGCAAAATTTGCTGCCGACGTCAAAGCTGGTATCCTGTCAATGAATCCAAAGGCAGTGACGACCGCACAGTCAAAAGACGGAAAATTCAGCAGTTTGCCTTACGGATATTATTTAATAGTACAGACAAGTGTCGGTGAAGCCGACGGAACTGCTCTTTCAGATCCTATACTTGTTTTCATAGATAAAGCTGAAACTGAAGTCAAAGTCAAGGTATCAGCTGCTAACATTGAAAAGAAGATAGAGGTTCCTGACCCGGCGGATTCGAAAAATAAGATCTATGTTGATTCAAACACAGCGGCGGTAGGGGACAAGGTCAATTATCGCTCATTGTCAACTATCCCTGTATATCCGGATGACGCGACAAATATTACATATAAGATCACAGATACTTTGAGTGCTGGCCTTGTTTTTGATGCAGATACCCCGATTAACGTCGATGTTGTCGACGTAGCTAAAGACGGCAGTATAACCGTTGTGAAGAACCTCAAGGAAGCAACAGATTACACTATAAGCTATAAAGATAACGGGCAGACATTTGTAATCTCGATGAATGGAGCCAACAGCGACAGCAACCTGATAGCATGGGGCAAGGAAGGCTACCGTATTCGCGTCACTTATTCCGCTATTCTCGGCAAGGGAGCCGCTCTTGCGAATGTAAACTTCGGAAGCACCGGCAATCCCAACTCGGTTAAACTTGAATATACAGCAAACCTGTCAAATATCCGTGAAACCGACTATGATACTGTTATAACCTATACCAATAAACTTGTCATAGTAAAAACAGATACGTTAGGCAACAGGCTTAAAGGCGCGGTCTTTGAACTTTACCGCAACGGTGTAAAGGTAGATACCCAGACAACCGGTGATGACGGAATTGCGGTATTTGACAAGATTCAGCAGGGCCATTACGTCCTGACAGAGGTCAAAGCCCCTGCTGGTTACAACAAGATGAATGATATTGTCTTTGATGTCGAGGCTTACAACAGTGGGTCGCTGAGAATCCCAAACACAAAATTTGAAATTGTCAAACACGGCAATGCCGAAGTTGCCGCTTCGTATAAAGCCATCTGGGTTGTAAAAGGCGAATGTACAAATGCTATTATAGTTGATAACTGCAATGGCACACTGACCACGACTATTAAGAATAGCAGCTTTAAGCTGCCAGGCTCCGGCGGAATGGGTACGACTTTGTTTACCGTCCTCGGTGTCATGCTGATTTCCGCTGCGGGTACTATGTTTGTAGTTTACAGCAGAAAGCGCAAATCAGCCGCCCGCTGATATGTACTGAGCAGGTAAGGCCGCGGTCAGCGGCCAACCTGCCTTTAGAGATTAACAAAAGCCTTAGGAAGATTTAAGGAGCTGTACGATATTTGAAAAAAAGACTGCCGTTTGTTCTAATCTTGATTTTGATGGTGGCTGGCGTCTGCGTGCTGCTTTACCCGCATGTATGCAATCTGATAAGCAGGATGACAACTTCGGTCGAGATCGAGAATTATAATCAAACAGTATCCAATATTGACGACAATAACCGCCGGAACATGCTTGAGTCAGCAAAGAGATATAATGCAAAGCTCACGGGTGTGATTGAAAAAGACGCATTTTCCTTTACTGATATGACAAGCGGCAGCCAAAACTCAGAATACATGAACGTGTTGAATATCAACGGCATTATGGGATACGTTGAGATTCCTTCAATCAATGTATATCTGCCGATTTATCATACAACGAGTCAGGATGTGCTGCAAAAAGGAGCGGGACATCTGGAAGGGTCCGCTCTGCCCGTCGGCGGTTTAGGCACGCATACTGTCATTACTGCCCACCGGGGCCTGCCCCAGGCAAAATTGTTTACAGATTTGGATCAGCTCCAGATCGGTGATTATTTCTGCTTTCATGTTTTGGGCGAAACCCTTGCTTATCAGGTTGACCAGATCAATGTTGTAGAGCCGACTGAAACAGAACCGCTCAACGCCGTACCAGGGAAAGATTACGCTACCCTTATGACATGTACGCCATATGGAATCAACTCCCATAGGCTGCTCGTCCGGGGTATCCGTGTGCCGTCAATGCCTTCGAGTGAAAAAAAGGCCGACGCAACAGATATACGGAACGAGCTGCAGATGGTACCCTTGTGGATTTTAATTTCGGCATCAGTTATACTTGTCCTTTTAATTCGGTTAATTATTTTTAAGTTCGGCAAAAGACGGATAGTGTAAATATGAACTGCTGCAGGGAGGTAACGATCTTAATGAAGCAAAAATTAATACGGTGGGTGGCAGCAAGTCTGTGCCTTTTTATCCTTTTGATAATACTCCCTGTACGTCAGGTGTCGTCAGCCGAGGCGCCGCAGATTGATTTAAACCAGACGGCGTCATTAAAACTATGTGAGATTTCGTGCACCACATCGCAGCCCATTGCCGGCGTGGAACTGACTCTCTACCGTGTTGCAGAGTATAAAACCTGCAATGCCGATTCGTTGGCGCTGCTCAAAGAGTATTCTGCCTGCGGGATTGATATAAACGACCTGTCTACATCCGAAAAGCAAATAAGCGCCGCGGGCAAGGCTATGGTCTATATTATGACACACAAATTATCCGGAATAACGGCGGTGTCCGATAAAAACGGAGTTGCCGAATTTGACAATCTGCCGCTTGGGCTGTATTTGGTCAAGGTTTGTTCCCATAAAGCAAGGGTGAAAGTCGCTTCTGATATGTTTTTTATTTATCTGCCGATGTATGAGAAAGAAGGCGGTTGGCGGTATAATATAGTCGCACAGCCCAAATCAGTTTTTAGTACAGAAGGCGGCGAAATTGTTACCACGACGCGCACTGCAAGGAAGATTTGGGACGACGAGGGAAATAGTCAGAGACGTCCGCCCTCTGTTCAGGTTGGCTTATATAGGGACGGAATCCTTGTAGATGTCGCTGTGCTTAATGAGGTAAACAACTGGTCGTATTCATGGTCAGGCCTCAGCGATAATTTTAAGTGGTCGGTAAAGGAATTGGCAGTACCGAAGGGATATACGGCTTCGGTAAAAGAAGGAGATACCATCACCACCATTACAAACACCTATAAACCTCCTACCGACCAGCCGCGCGGCATTTTGCCGCTGACAGGAGATAGTGAAAAACTTATCTTTATATGCTCCGCCGCGGCGGCTGTTTGCGTAATTTTCTTCGCCGCTGAGGTCGTAATACGCAGGCGAAAGAAAAAAAGCGTAATTTGAGCTCATAACTTCGAGACCCTCAGGTAAGTGACAACCGATATAATAACCGGATGCCATACTTTCTGTTAAACGGAAGTATGGCATCCGGTTTTTTTATTTCTAAAGACTTATATTATATGTCAGTGACATATCTCAATTTTTATAGATGGTTTGTTGGCGCTGAAATAAGTATAAAGGGATTTAATAGATACATAATAGTACTAATATAAAAAGGTACTAAAAGGTGAGATCATGAGAAAATTGCTTTATATTATAGCAAACTCGAAGAGTGAAGAGCAGTCCTCAAGCCGGACAGTAAGCAGAAAATTGGTCAATGCGATTATGCGGAAGTTGCCGGATACGAAATTAGAGGAATTAAACCTATATGAAGAACATATCCCGCAGTTAAAAGGCTGCTATTTTTCAGGCAGAAGCGCAGTTGTCAGTTCAGATGCCAGAAATAGGCTAAGTGAAGAAGAACAGAAAGAGGTTGCAAGAATTGAAGAGCTTTGCAACCAGTTTAGGGAAGCAGATATCTATGTTCTTGCGGCTCCCATGTGGAGTTTATCATTCCCGGCGCCTGTGAAAGAATATCTTGACTGCATAATCCAGGCTGGAAAAACAATCACCTTTGAAAACAATAAGCCCCATGGCCTTTTGGGTGACAAGTACAGGGTATTTATTTATGTCCAGTCCTCCGGCGCAAATATTTCATGGTTTACAAAGCCGTTTCTCTGTAAGGGAACAAAATACGTCCGGGATATGATGAAATTCATGGGTATCAATAACTATGAAGAACTGCTGGTGGACGGTACAGGTAACACAGAGCAAGAGCGACAAAGGGCAATACGCATTGCTTCAGATAAAATACCGCAACTTATTGATAAACTCTTTAGCTAAAAGCCAACTTCAAAATGACAAAACTTTGGGTTAAAATATTTGAAAGCTGGTGAGCGGCTGTTGGTTTTCACAACAAATGCACGTTAATTACTATTATAAAAGATGATGGATAAAGCTCGCTGCGGCGTTGGATTCAATTCGGTGTATTATACAAAATAAAAGAGGTATTCTGCTGTTGCAGAATGCCTCTTTTTAACGTCAGCCACAAGTTGTGTCTATAGGGGGTTAAAATTCGTTTGCTGACTGCTGACAATTAATTTATAAAAGTAGCAGTAAGACGTCAGTAACTCCAATCTACCGTTACTGTAGCAGTACCGCTGCTGGGAGTTACAACTTTGTGGTTGTTTCCGCTTTCCCATACGACATTGCCGCTGCTGTCCTTTTTAATGAATTTGTACTCGATGGTCGTTCCTGCAGGTACATTGACATCATAGAACCAAGTCGGATATGTACCAATAGTGGATGTGTTATTAAACATTGGGCCAATTGCCTTATCCGTATTCCAGTTACCGAGTTCTTCTGCGCTGCCGACTAGATAAACGTTAGTCCCATAATTGGTAGTTGCATTGTTGACTTTAAAGCGGACCGCTACCTGAGGGCCGGTCATAACTTCAAATCCGGCGGACTGGTTACTCGTCAAACCTGAGGAGGTTGTCACAGTGATATTGTATGTTCCTGGTGTTACTGAAGGGATAACAGCGGTAATGCGGCTATCATTCCAGGATGTGATAGTTGCTGCTGTTGTACCGAATTTAACACTGCCTGGAGTTGTTCCGAAGCCACGTCCGCAAATTGTTATTGTGTTGCCTGCAATGCCGATAAGTGGGTTGACATTGCCGATTTTCGGCGTAGAAACTTGTGACTTTGTGTATTGCCAAACTGCAGAAGCGCCTGCACCAAGCGTAAAGTTCTGAACTGCACCTGAGCTGGAAACAGTTATGCTGTTGCCTCCGAGAAGACCGCCAAGTACATCATTATAGGTGCCGGCAGGCAGATTGGTTAACAGGCCGGATATATTGTAGCTAACACTTTGGTTGCGGTTTACTGCAGTCAGCACCACGCTGCCATTAAATTCGCGTTCATAGATATAAACGTCATCGTTGAGCCAGCGTTCCCTTGTTGTACCGTAAGCAAGGGCTGGGTTGCTCTTGCGCAGAGGTGCCAGTTTGCCGATTACTTTATATGCAGTAGAGTTAGTATTAAAGGAAGGCATGTCGCCGCGGTTATAAGGATCAGCGGAACCGGTTGCATACTGCTCGGAGCCGTAGTATATTGTCGGCACGCCACGAGAAGTAAGCAGCACTACATAGGCGTTTTCCACTGCACGCTGGTTGTTGTTTGACAGTGTCATAAAGCGGCTCATATCGTGGTTATCAATAAAGGTAACCTGATCGTTTACTTGCTTATAGTCGGAGCTGGTTGCTGTTACGACGTTGTACAAATCCTTCATGGTCATGCTTCCATTGCCAAGCGCATTACGGACAGCATTGGCAAAACGGAAATCCAAGACGCTCATGCCGCTGGTATTTGCAAAATTGTCCATCAGCGGATCAGAGGACGTGCCGCCATTATACCATTCACCAAAGACGAATACTGGCTTATTGGTATAAATATTGCTAAGCCAGTTTTTCTGCCACCCAAGCGGCATATGTTTAACAGCATCCACACGAATACCGTCAACACCAAGATTTAACCACTTATTAATTGCATCCTTCAGATAGGTATCCACAGTGGAATTCATTTGGTTAAGGTCTGCTAAGCCATATAAGCTGTGATAAATGCTGTTCTCATAGGTGCTGAAATCTGTCCAGCTTTCGTGATTAAAGATATTCTGTGTATCGGTTTTAAATCCACTTATCAACTGCCCATCACGATAAAGCCTGCCGTCCTCAGGGAACACCATGTCTCCATATTCTGCAGTTGAAGTATGGTTTGGTGCAAAATCAATGATTATTTTAATTCCTTTTGCGTGCGCGGTGTTTACCATTGTTTTAAAATCGTTGAGAGAACCAAAGAACTGGTTTGTACGGAAAAAGTCCCTCGCCCAATAGCCATGGTAGGCTGCTGAATTGTTTGATGGATCCAGTGTCGTGATATTTTCTACCGGCGATGAAATCCACAATGCGGTTACGCCCATGTTAGTGAAGTAGTTGCTGTTGAGTTTCTGGGTTATACCCGCCCAGTCACCGCCGTGATACTTTTTCAAGTTGCTTTTGTCATAAATATCGCCTGTGGGGTTATTGCTGGAATTACCGTCAAAAAAGCGATCTGTAACTATCTGATAAATAACATCCGTTGAGAAGCTTGCCGTATTTGCCACATCTGTGTCTGCGACTCCGCTTGAAACAGTTTGTGCCGCAGCGTATGCAGTTGCATGGCTTTTAGCGCCTGTGATAAAAACACTGGCAGAAGTTACAACTGCAGCAAGTACCGCCGCTAAAAGTCGGGGAAGTTTTTTGCCACGTCGTACATTTTGATACATAAGGTAAACCTTCTCAATATTAATATAATCTACTCCGGTACAGCATTATCAGTGCTTCAGAACAATCGGCAAATGCATCCGCTGTATGGCATTAGTGTATCCTTCACCATATCCTCTTTGCCCAGCAGTACTTCAAAATCATTATGCAGCGAAACAGCCTTTCTCTGACCTGTATTATTAATTACAGTGACCAGCCTGCTGCCTTTGTATGATCTGACAAGGTAAAATACGTCATCTTTGGCATACATGCGGATTGTTCCATACTGAAGTGCCTTTTCATTTCTGCGCAGTGAAATAACCTTTTGATAAAAATGGAACAAATCCAAGTCCCAGTTTTCGCGGTTCCAGTCAAATGTTCTGCGGCAGTCCGGGTCTCCACCACCTTCCATGCCGATTTCGCTACCGTAATAGATACATGGCATGCCTACATAACTGAACAGAAACATAACTGCCATGCGCAGCAGGCGCTTGTTTCCGCCGCACCATGTCAAAAAGCGCATAGTATCGTGGCTGTCAAGCAAGTTCAGCATTGCATAGTTAACCTGTTCTGTATTGTGCATTAGGCATTCATAAAGATCCCCTGCAAATTGTTCTGCATTTACCTTATGCTCTGCAAAGAACTGAATACAGCATTTTGTAACCGGGTAGTTCATAACGCTGTCAAACTGGTCACCCTGCAGCCATGGATATGCATTATGCCAGTTTTCGCCTAAAATTAGTGCCTCTGGGTTAATTTCTTTTACCGTTTTGCGGAAGTCGCGCCAGAATCCGTGATTAACTTCATCAGAAACATCCAGCCGCCAGCCGTCAATGCCGGTATCTTTGGTCCACATTGCTACGGTGTCAAGCAGATACTTTTTTAGCTCGGGATTTTCCGTGTTAAGTTTTGGCATACTGGGACTAATTCCGAAGACACGGTAGTTTAGTCTTGAGCTATCCAGCGGTTTTGTATAGTCATGTGCTTCTTCCTCAGTAAAGCGCCCCACCGGGAAACTGTCAATATGAAACCAGTCTTTATATGGTGATTTCTCACCGTTTTTCAGCACATCTTGAAAAGGGGCGAATGACCAGCAACAGTGGTTGAAAACACCGTCAAGCACAACACGGATACCCATTTGGTGTGCTTTTTTTACTAAAGTACAGAGCAGCTCTTTGGTGCCAAAGGATTCATCTACTTTTCGGTAATCCGTGGTGTCATACTTATGGTTGCTGGGAGACTGAAAAATAGGAGTCAGATATATGCCGTTGATTCCCAGCTCCTGCAGGTATGGCAATTTTTCAAGAATACCTTGAAGATCGCCTCCGTAAAAGCTCTGCGGCGTAGGCGGTTTGCCCCACGGTTCAAGAATCTTCGGGTCATTGCTGTGATCACCATTGTAGAAGCGATCGACAAAAATCTGATAAAACACTGTACTATGTACCCAGTCCGGTATCCTATGCAAATCGGTTTTGTTGATATATGGATACTGAAAATAATGAAAATAGGCGTTTTTATCGTCAAATTCTTTTGTAAAGCCCGATTCAGAATAAACTACGGTGCTTTTCCCGTCGCTGATTTCGAAATAGTAGCCCAATCTGGTGTCATCGGCATGGTAGCGGTACTGATAATAGTCAAATAATCGGTCTGAAGCCACCTTTTCCATCGGAAATGTTTTTTTATTCTGCCAATGATATTTTTGCGCGATAACCAGATTTACTGATGTACAGTCATTCTTTGCTGTTCGCAGGCGTATATCTAAATCATGTTCTGTGTAAGCATAGGCATAATTACTTTTTGGAACGTGATATATACTTTGAAGATTCAAAACTTTCCTCCTTCTGCACCGCAGCGCTTTAGCTGCAGAGCCGAGTAAATTTTGATATTTTGGGGGTTATTCTGCCTTAAGCAAAGAATCCCAGTCACTTTTGGCCTTTGCTGCAGCAGCTTTCGGTGTCATTTTGCCGTCGAAAACTGCCGGACCGATACTTGATGTAATCGTCCAGAAGTAGCTAAGACGCTTTGCCGTTGGCATTGGAATAGAATCGTCGAAGCACTTAGCAATTGCTTTAAGCTGTTCATCATCTGAAAGGCCTTTGACCTGAGAAATATCCTTGCGGGAAGTAATGCAAGAAGCGTCAGTGTAAAGCAGTTCTGCTGCTTCCGGAGAGACCAGATACTTTGCAAAGAGCTGTGCAGCTTTCGGATACTTTGTATAAGCAGAAACTTGTGCATTTTGGATGAAGGCAAAGGAAATTTCTTTTTTACCGTCATATGTCGGCAGAGATGTAACACCAAAGTCAATCTTTGCGTCGCGGAAAGCTTTAACATTCCACGGGCCGCCGATGAAATAAGCTGTCTTTCCGGTAATAAACTGATTGGTTAGGAAGTCCCAGTTCGCAAGGTCACCTGAACTAATAGGCATCAGGTCGTGATATTTTTTCAACACTTCCAAACCCTTTTCAAATTCGTCTGTATCAAATGCTGGTTTGTTGTCATCTGTTCCATCTTCGCCGAATGGCCTATAACCATATACGCTCAGCATCGGAAACATGGTTGCGCCTTCACTGACGTTAGACAAAAACCAGAATTTATTTTGCGCTGCGTTATTAAATGATTTTGCTTCTTTAAGAAGCTGCTCAAAACTGGAAGCGGGATCGCCGGAAACCAGTTTCTTGTTGTAAAACATGACATATGTTTCAATAGACACAGGTACGCCATAGACGCCGTCGTCTACGGTGACTGTCTTCATTGCAACCTCATTGACTTCATTTTTCAGTTCTTTTGTAATTTGCTCGTCGAGTTTTAGAAGCAAACCTGAACGCTGGCTTTCAATAGTTTTGTCATGCGGGCTCATAAAGACATCTGGGCCCATATTAGAAGCAACTTCCAAGTTAACCTTGTTTTGATCATAAACACCGCCGTCTTCTACGGTAACCTTTACGCCATATTTTTGCTCAAACTTTTTAGCGAGGTTTTTTGCAAAATTCAGTTGATTGGAACTACTGATACGAAAAGTAAGCTTTGCGCCGTTTTCCGGTTTCAGTTCTTCAGAAGAGGCAGTGCTGCCTGAAGTTTTCGCGTTCTGGGGCAGTGGGCGACACCCAGCCATGGAATATGCTATTAAAGCGCTGAGAGATAAAGCGATTATTTGCCTAAATTTCATATTCTCAATCCTCCTTAAGTGAATAGACTTTATTCCTTGTTGGCACCGGCAGCAATGCCCTGTGCCAAATTCTTCTGGAATACAATAAACAAAATCGTAATCGGCACAGCTATAATCAAAGAACCGGCTGCAAACATAGTGAAATTCGTGTTTTCATGCCCTGTAATTAAGCCGTACAAGCCGACTGCCAATGTTTTGCTCGTGTCGCTTGAGAGTAGAAAGTTCGGCATAATATAATCCATCCACGGCATCATAAACTGCGATACAGCACAATATGTAATAATAGGTTTAGAAAGCGGCAGGATAATTTTGCGGAAGGTAGTGAAGTAAGAACAGCCGTCAATGTAGGCTGCCTCATCTATTTCCTTCGGCAGGCCGTCCAAATAGCCTTTTACGAGCCAGACGTTGTACGGGATTGCACCGGCGACGTAGATTATAACTAAAGCAATCGGTTTATCTAATAGGCCTAAGTTCAGGTAGAGCGTATATAATGCCGCCATGGACAAAAAGGTTGGAAACATAGACAGCAATAGGATTGTCATCAGGCTTGCTTTCTTTCCCTTAAATTTGAAGCGGGACATAATCCAAGCCGTAATTAAAATCAAGATAACGCTGAGAATGGCATTCAAGACGGCGATCGACATAGAGTTAAGAAACCATAGGCCGTAATTTGTCTCTACAAATAGTCTTCGGAAGTTATCCAGCGTCAGTGATTGCGGAATCAATGAGCTGGTAGCAAGGCCGTTGCCCGGATTAAAGGCCGAAAGCACAATCCATATAATCGGCACCAGCACCAGTATCGCCATAATAATCAGTTCCAGATGCACTAAAAAAGAGTAAATCTTGTTTTTCATACTTTATATCTCCTTGAATGCATTGGTTCGGCGGAAGTTCCACACAGATACAACAGCAATGAAAATAAATATAAGAATATTCATAACAGCCGCCATGCTGTACATGCGCTGATCCAGAGTCAGCTTGTAAATCCAAGAGATGAGGATATCAGTATCTCCGGCAAATTGATAGGACGGATTGGTTGGCCCGCCATTTGTGAGGAAGTAGATGGAACCGAATGCGTTAAAGTTTCCTGCCAAATTCATGACGATCAGCGGTGCTGTTGCCAATGTCAGTAAAGGCAGTTTAATGTATGCAAACACCTGAAATTTATTTGCGCCGTCTATTTCTGCTGCTTCGTAAAGGTTAGTATCTTGGTTAGACATAATGCCGAGCAACATAACCATGAACTGGGGGAAGCCCAGCCACAGATTTACCATAATAACTGAAATTTTCGCGATAGTCGGATCGGTAAGGAACGGAATACGTTGCTTAATTAGATGGATATCCATAAGGAACTGATTGAGCGGCCCGAACTGGCCATTCAGCAAGTTGCGGAATACAAGGAGCGAAATCATTCCGGGAATTGCCCAGGGCAGGATGTAGATTGCCTGAAAAATTTTACGGTGTTTCACGTAACGGCTGTTTAACAAAAGGGCCTGAAACAGCCCAAGAATATATGTAGAAAACGTTGCACAAACTGTCCAGACGATTGTCCAGATTAGCACACTGAAAAAGGTCTTTGACCAAATTGGCACGCTAAACAGCTTAACGATATTCTGAAAGCCTACCCATCTTACCAGATGTGCCGGCGGCATATGATTTGCGTCATAATTCGTAAAAGCAGTCAATGCAGAAAACACAATCGGCATAAAGACAATCAACGCGATAATCACGCCAACCGGAAATAGAGCAAGGTACGGGAATGCTTTACGCCGCTGAATATTTCCAGGCGGCAGAATAACGATACCTTTTTCATCCAACTGTTTACCCAGTTTGTATGCATCGTGAATATTCCAGACATAAACTCCGGCGAATGCCATCAGAACCATCAGCGTAATAATGCCGTTGATAAGCAGCAAGGTGGAGTGATCTCCGCCAACACCGGGTGTTGTCCCGAGCGTAATCAGTCCCCAAAGCCCTTTTGTAAAATATCCGCCGTAAATGCCAATGTCAAAATAGTCGATCTGGCCGGCAAACCAGTTAAACCAGTATCCGGTAAGCAGTTCGATTGCAAGCATCAAGACTTGCGCTCCGAAGAAAAGCAGTCCCCGGATTTTCTTTTTCGAAATGAAGAACTGTCCGCTTCCCCAGAATATGCTGGAAAGGATGACAGAACAGACTTTTTTCTTCATATTTCGGCCTCCCTAAGTATTTCCCACAAAAAATAAAAATTGCGAATTGATTTTTTTGGTGATATAATAAATCGCAGCACAGGAAAGAGAGAGTTGTATATGGAGTATCGTAAAATTACCATGCGGGATATCGCAAAGGACTGCGGTGTCTCCGTTGCAACAGTCTCCTATGTATTGAATCATTCTGAGAGGGAAAAAATCAGCCATGAAACTCGGCTGAAAGTTCTGGAGGCAGCAACACGGCTGCACTATGAACCTCACTGTGTACGCGCTGCAAAAAAAACTAAAACCGGACTCATCGGTGTTATTATCAATTTGAAAGAAACAAACACAATAGGGAAAAAAATACTTTATTATGACCTTGCCGCAGAGCTGAGCAATCAGCTGCGAGCCAGGGGATATGAAACCATTCTTATTACGACTAAGAATCTACCGCAGGATATGGGTGTTGTAAAAAAGCACAGTCTGGATGCTGTTGTTATGATCGATACTGACAACCGCATGTTTCGGAAAATTACGACGGGGTGTTATGTACCGATTTTGTTTTTGGACTGTATGATAATAGACCCGCTTTTCTGCGAGATTCGTCCAAATTACGATTCTCTCATCGCGCAGGCAAAAAGGCTATTGAAAACCGAACATCCATTTTTGCTGACAGAAGATTTCTGCAGCCAAAATCTCATGGAACATTTTTTGCAGTATTTTTCCTCAAATGATATATTTATCAACACTTCTTCTGCCGACCTTCCCGAATTTCTGCGACAACATGAAGGGCAAAAGGGAATTGTCATAGGTGATATGCTTGGAATACAGGCTCAAAAGCTTTTTCCTTGCCAGGACCTTGTGATCTGTGCCGGACTTGGGAATTCTCATATCTTTTCTCCTGGTTCCCAAATACTGCATGTTCCGAACAAAACCAAGGCTGTTGTCGCCGCGGAGATTTTGCAGGAAATGCTACTTTTGGATTATCAGGCCGGCAGCTCAAACCGTATTCTGCTGGACAGTGAGCAACTGTAATACATATTCTAAAAGACGGGGGTACAGCATTTTTGCTGTGCCCCCCGGTTTTTTTATACCCGTTGCTGTAAATTACTCTCTTGCTTTTTTACGTACTAAAACTGTAACTACTCCAGCGAGTGCAATCAAAGCTGCGGTTGCTGCAGTAATCAGTGTGCTTTCGCTGGCGTCGCCTGTATTCGGGGATGAAACATTTGAGCTGCTGGATGAAGATTTAGAAGAGGATTCGCTCTTAGATGTCGTGCTTTCTGTTGAAGGAGTCGGGAAACCTGCCTGCGGATCAGAATATACGGTAACTGAAGTACCTGCAGGCGTCAGACCATTGGAGTTTGTTTCAGTCTTGCCGGATGGTACGAACCAGTAAGCAGATTTGTTTGGAGAGAGATCCTTTGGAGTATGGTCAGATGTCTGGTTCGGCTTTGGCTGGGCGTTATCATTAAAGATGACATTGAAAGCGGTACCGCCAGTGTATTTGATTTCGTACCAGTCGTCAGTACCGGAAACTTTGGTCATCTTTTGGCCAGGCCATGCCGGTGTGCCCTTTACAGGACCAGAACCCGCCCAAATATACGCATAAACTGTATTCCAGTTCTGCGTATTCTTAAAATAAATTGTTACTGTTTTGCTTGCAGCTGATGCAGGTAAGGCAATCGCTATCGCTGAAGTCAGCATAACAGCAAATGAAATGATACCCGCGATTAATTTTTTGAAACTTATCATTTCCAATCTCCTTTCATGAAATGATTGTTATTATATTTCCAAAAAGCCAGGCGGACCGACAGGATCCATCGGCGTTTTTGGCGGAAATAACAGGCGGCTAAAATGGAGGATTCGGGCGGGCTGCGATCAAGCTATTCAAGGCTATGTAATCCATACATTCTAAAATTTTCTATCAGAGCGAATGGCCTGCAAGTAAAAACTGAAATAAAGTGCAGAATATGGTATTTGGTTTCCGTGCTTAAGTTGAATTCCTCACGTGAAGGAGAACTTCTACAAAAAGATATTTCTTTAATATTCATTGATGGAAAGGCGAGTTAATATACGAAACAACCAAAGTTATCAGCCGTTTTGCGTAAAGTGAGGCACCATGATTTGTAAAATTCATGTTCATGAATTGCCACTTCTTCCATAGGCTGCTGCCACTTTACAGCAACAAATATAGCACACGCAATTACCCTTGTCAAGCGAAATGTATAAAAAATATTATAAAAAGCAGCGTTAAAATGTGCATAGTAAACAAAAAATTAAACTTAACTTAAACTTTGTTAAGTTATCGAATTAATCGTTAACTTAGATATCATGCAGGCTGATGGCACATGAGTGAATTTTGTTAAGTACTTTAAAAAAATTTAACAACAAATCAAAAAAATTTTTTAGGCCGGTATTAAAATTTGAGTTACTACGGGTTATTCTCCATTTAGATTTATTTGGTTGCTATCTTTGAATAGTGTTCTCTCGCTTTTTCTCCGCATTTACATTTTGAAAGCGCGCAGCATATTATGCTATAAGCGGATAGAAAGGAGTTGATAAAGGTGAGCAATTCAAATGATATTACATATGTGCTTAAAGACTATGGCCCGCGGCCTTTAGTGCTCAATATAGAAAAGGCAGCGGAGCAAAATAATACATTTCGCACAGCGATATGGACAGGAAGTCATCTTCAGGTAACACTTATGAGCATCAATGTTGGTGAAGATATCGGCATTGAGAATCACCCGAACCTTGACCAGTTTCTGCGAGTTGAGAAAGGCCGGGGGCTTGTCAAAATGGGCTATCGGCGCGATGATATGAATATGCAGGCAGAAATTGCGGAGGATGACGCTATTATCGTGCCTGCGGGTATATGGCATAACGTAATCAATACCGGCAACGAACCGCTGAAACTTTATTCAATTTATGCGCCGCCGCAGCATCCTTTCGGTACAGTGCATGTGACCAAGGCAGACGCGATGGCCGCAGAACAAAACCACTAATATACTTTTAAGCACGAGAGCGCACAAAACATAATACCGCCGCCTGAATGAACAGGCGGCGGTATTTGCTTTTTGACGATACTTGTGGCAAATACTAATACCCCTACATCGGGTGGGGTATTAATGCGTTATACTGCGCTGTGGACAAACTGCGCTATCCTGTCAATCGGAATATCGGTTACAGCACCGGTTCTGCAGCAATTGCCGAACCCACCTAAACCGCTGAAATCGTTGAAGCAGCTGCTTCCAGAGACACTGGAGAACCCTCTGCTTCTTCTGCAGCGTCTGCGGCACCCTCTGCTGGAATATGTATTTGCGCCCAGAAGGGTATTGGTCGGTGCAGGACCAATGGCAGTTATAAGCCTTACAAAGCAGTCATTTACACCGAGGACAACACCGGTGACGCCTTGTCCTGATAAGCCGCCGCTGGTGGTGTAGATAGTGACTGTTTCACCGATAAATTGGCTTAAGTGCTCGACAAAATTGCAGTTGTATGATTCGTTATTCATTGCTAACCACTCCAAGATGTAAGATATAATTGTTACCCGGATTATTTTATCACTAATACATACTATGTACACGCCCTACAATTTGTCCTTAATTAAGATATGCGTTGTGCCTTTCAATTAACAAAAAAGTGTATATTTCGTGAGCGAATATTTTACCGTTTTTCCGAGCCGGTCCTGCAGTGGGTCGGGGGAAGGGAGCGTACAATAAGCGGGATTACAGCGTCAATGAGCTTTTGTACATCGGGCGTTATGCTGATACCGTTCATGGCAAGGCTGTCTATGATCAGCTTTTGAGCTTCTGACCTTCGGTGGTCGTCGGCGCCGGGATTGGTTTCGATGGCAGCCTTGTATGACTTTTCCGCGCGTTTTACAGCTTCTTCTGCAAATTTGAGGACAATGTCGATTACATTGTCTGCATAACCGGGCAAAAACGGCTTTATTGCCATTGAAAGGGCCTGGGCGAACGTAAGTCCCGAACTTACTCTTTTGAGACTTTTTGCGTTTATAGTTTTATTCTCAAAGCTTCTGCTGAAAAGTATTCCTCCGATAAACGCGATAATAAACGATGCGGTGGTAATCAAAATGACGCTGCAGGTATTCACGTTGCTTCCCTCCGTAATAAAAAATTGTATAAAACTTGCGAGCTTTTTATACTTTTTCCCCTCAATAATTATGCAAAATATGAAGAAAATATAGAATATAAAAAAATCCTTGACTTTTGGGGAATAGCTAAATATAATGAAAGCTGTAAGTCTTATAATACGAGTTTTTTCAAAACTGACGGTAAGTAAGAGCCTTACTATGCAAAGATTTTTTGACCACTTTCTTTATTGAAAGGAAAGGCCATACGGACAGCCGGGTCAAATGCCGATTGGCAACTTTCGTTGCCTTATTGATTGAGTTAAAGCTCAAATTTTATAAGTTGGTTACTTAAAACCAGTGCAAAATCGCACACTCAACTTGTGAAACGGTCAATAAGAGTGGTAAAAGTAAGTTTTTGCTATATAGACTCTGAAAGTCCCGCATTTTGAACATTAAAGTGTCCCTGAATCAGAGCGCGCTTTATGATAAACAAAATTGCCCATGTATCGGAAACGCAAGTGATTGAGCGGTTGCCGCTTTGCACTTGCGTTTTTACTTTGGTAAATATCCAAATAATAATCTTAGAAGAATTCCGAATGTATTTAGCAAAATAATAACTTGGGGGAAGGGTGCATGAAACGGCTTTCACAAGACCGTATGCCTATATATGACGCTTTGCAGCGTTTTAAACAGATGCGAGTAGTGCCTTTTGATGTACCGGGACATAAGCACGGGAGAGGAAATCCGGAACTGACAGAGTTTTTGGGCGAAAAGTGCGTCTCGGTTGATGTCAATTCAATGAAACCGCTCGATAATCTGGTGCATCCAGTTTCAGTAATAAAGGAAGCGGAAGAGCTTGCTGCTGAGGCTTTTCACGCAGCGCATGCATTTTTTATGGTAAACGGCACTACATCCGCTGTTCAGGCAATGGTACTTTCCGCCTGCAAAAAGGGCGATAAGATTATAATGCCGCGGAATGTGCACCGTAGTGTTATCAATGCTCTTGTACTTTGCGGGGCTGAACCGGTTTACGTCAACCCGGATGTGAACATTGACCTCGGCATTTCGCTCGGAATGTCATTAAAGCAGGTTGAAAAGGCGATAACTGAGAACCCTGACGCCGTAGCGGTCTTTGTGAATAATCCCACCTATTACGGTGTCTGTTCCGATTTGCGTTCAATCGTAAAGCTGGCTCATGCACACGGTATGCTTGTGCTTGTCGATGAGGCACATGGTACGCATTTTTATTTTGGAAAAAATATGCCCATAACAGCGATGGATGCGGAAGCGGATATGGCCGCTGTAAGTATGCATAAATCCGGCGGCAGCCTGACGCAAAGTTCTTTGCTGTTAATCGGTTCCGCGATGAATGAAGGCTATGTGCGGCAGATAATAAATCTAACCCAAACGACAAGCGGCTCGTATCTGCTTTTGTCAAGCCTTGATATATCCCGGCGCAACCTTGCGCTGCGCGGTGAAGAGATATTTGAGCATGTGTCTGAGCTTGCCCAATACGCGCGTGACGAAATCAATGCAATCGGCGGATTTTACGCCTTTTCCAAAGAGATTATTAACGGAGACAGTGTTTTTGATTTTGATGTGACAAAACTCTCAATTCATACTCTGGATGTCGGCCTTGCCGGTGTTGAAGTCTACGACATTCTGCGAGATGAGTATGATATACAGATAGAGTTCGGCGATATAGGCAACATATTGGCCTACATTTCTCTGGGAGACAGAAAACGCGACATTGAACGGCTTGTTGGAGCGCTGTCTGAAATAAGACGGCTTTATCAAAGGGACAAGGCCGGAATGCTTACTCAGGAGTATATCAGCCCGCAGGTTGTGACTACTCCGCAGTATGCGTTCTATGCGGAAAAGGAATCCCTTCCTTTAGATGAGACAGAAGGCCGTGTATGCAGTGAATTTGTCATGTGCTACCCGCCGGGGATACCGATATTGGCGCCCGGTGAACGGGTTACTAAAGATATTCTCCGTTATATTAAATATGCAAAAGAAAAGGGCTGTTCTTTAACAGGCCCCGAAGACATTGAAATAAAACGTCTAAATGTGCTGAAAGGAGTCTGAAGAATGGAACTTTGGTTTACAGAACGACATACACCATATGTAAAATTTTCTATCAATGTTGACCGTCAGCTCTATTGCGGACAGAGCGACTTTCAGCGAATCGACGTGTTCGATTCAAAAGAATTCGGCAGGATACTGACGCTTGACGGGTACATTATGCTGACCGAAAAGGATGAATTTATTTATCATGAAATGATAACCCATGTTCCGATGGCTGTTCATCCTTGTGTCCGCCGCGTCTTGGTCATAGGCGGTGGAGACGGCGGTACTGTCCGGGAACTTGTTAAATACAATACAATCGAGCATATAGACCTTATTGAAATAGATGAGCTTGTGGTCAAGGTATGCAAAAAGTACCTGCCTCAAACAGCGTGCCGCTTAGATGACCCGAGGGTTCATATCCATTATGAGGACGGACTGAAATATACGCGCCGGCATGAGAACGAATATGACCTCATACTCGTTGATTCAACCGACCCGTTCGGTCCTGGCGAGGATTTGTTCACTAAAGAGTTTTACGGCAACTGCTATAAAGCGCTCAAAGAGGACGGAATCATGGTAAATCAGCATGAAAGCCCGTTCTATGAAAATGACGCAGAGGCAATGCAGCGCGCTCATAAGCGCATAGCGCAGAGTTTCCCTATCAGCCGTGTATATCAGGCCCATATACCGACTTATGCGTCAGGGCATTGGCTGTTTGGTTTTGCCTCGAAAAAATATCATCCAATACGCGATTTTAATTCTGCTGCATGGAATGTATTGTGTATTCCGACGAAATATTATAATACGAAGCTTCATGTTGGGGCATTTGCCCTGCCTACCTATGTGGAAGATATTTTGAAGGCTGTTGAATGAAAATTGGGGAATTGTAAAAAGGAGTAATAAGGATGGGAAAAGTACTGATAATCGGCTGCGGAGGAGTAGCCAGAGTTGCCATTTTTAAATGTTGTCAGAATAGCGAAGTATTTGATGAAATTTGCATTGCGAGCCGTACAAAATCAAAGTGCGACGCTGTAAAGGCTTGGCTTGACGGCGGAAAGACAAAGATAACGACAGCACAGATTGATGCAAACGATGTTGACGCACTGATTGCACTGATAAATAAGGAAAAGCCTGATGTAGTGCTTAATCTCGCATTGCCATATCAGGATCTTTCTATCATGGAAGCCTGCCTTGCGACAAAAACCGATTATGTTGATACTGCGAATTATGAGCCAGAGGATACCGCAAAGTATGAGTATAAATGGCAATGGGCTTATCGTGAGCGTTTTGAAAAGGCCGGCATAACAGCTCTTCTTGGCAGTGGCTTTGACCCGGGTGTAACCGGCGTATTTTCCGCATATGCCCTCAAACACCATTTTGATGAGATAAATTATATTGATATCCTAGACTGCAACGCTGGGGATCATGGATATCCGTTCGCTACCAACTTCAATCCTGAAATAAACATTCGTGAAGTTACAGCAAACGGCAGCTACTGGGAAAACGGCGAGTGGATAGAAACTGAACCGCTGGAGATCGAGCGCACCTATAACTTCCCGGAAATCGGAGAAAGAAAGATGTACCTGCTCCATCACGAGGAAATCGAATCTTTGGCGCTCAATATACCGGGCATAAAACGCATTCGTTTCTTCATGACTTTCAGCGAAAGCTATCTCAACCATCTCCGCTGCCTGCAAAATGTGGGTATGACTTCAATAAAGCCTATAAATTATGAAGGCATGGAGATAGTACCGCTCCAGTTCTTAAAGGCTGTACTGCCAGACCCGGCCACTCTTGGCCCGCGCACAAAGGGCAAGACCAATATAGGCTGCATTTTCCGCGGCAAGAAGGACGGCAAAGAAAAGACTTATTACCTCTATAACGTATGCGACCACGAGAAATGCTATCAGGAAACTGGTTCCCAGGCCGTCGCTTATACGACCGGCGTACCTGCAATGATAGGCACAATGATGCTGATGACGGGCAAGTGGAAAAAACCAGGCGTCCACAACATTGAGGAGTTTGACCCCGACCCGTTTATGGAGGAGCTCAACAAATGGGGGCTGCCGTGGAAGGAAAGCTTTAATCCGGAGCTTGTAGACTGATGAGGATAGATGAACTTCCAACCCCGTGCTATGTTGTCGATGAAGCGCTTATCGAAAAGAATCTTAAGATTCTGCGGGGTGTAATGGACAGAACGGGCTGCCGTATTCTGCTCGCACAAAAAGCGTTTTCGATGTATGCGCTTTACCCGCTGATCGGGCAGTATCTAAGCGGTACTGCCGCGAGCGGCTTATATGAGGCAAGGCTCGGCAGGGAAGAGATGGGGAAGGAGAACCATATCTTTTCGCCGGCCTACCGTGACGATGAAATTGACGAGATAGTATCGCTGTGCGACCATATAATCTTCAACTCGTTCTCCCAGCTTGAAAAATTTAAGGACAAGGTGCTTAAAGCTGGGAAGAGTGTCGGGCTGCGCATTAATCCCGAGTTTTCCACGCAGGAAGGGCATGCAATTTATGACCCATGCGCTCCCGGTTCACGACTCGGGGTAACACTATCTAACTTTAAGCCAGAACTTCTTGACGGCGTGTCTGGCTTGCATTTCCACACACTTTGCGAGCAAGACTCTGACGCGCTGATAAGTACCGTAGAGGTAGTGGAAGAAAAGTTCGGCCCGTGGCTTTCGCAAATGGAATGGCTCAATTTCGGCGGCGGCCATCATATAACAAGGCCGGGATATCATATTGAGGCGCTTGAAGATTGTATCAAGAGGATACAGGACAAATACGGCGTCACGGTCTATCTCGAACCCGGTGAGGCTATTGCGCTCAACGCCGGTTTCTTGATAACCACAGTCCTCGATACGCTCAAAAACGGCATAGATATTGCCATTCTCGACACCTCCGCTGCATGCCATATGCCCGATGTACTCGAAATGCCATATCGTCCTCCCCTCCTAAATTCGGGTGAGCCCCATGAGAAAAAGTACACCTACCGTTTGGGCGGGCCTACCTGCCTTGCGGGGGACATCATCGGAGATTACTCGTTTGATGAACCGCTCAAAGTAGGGGACAGGCTCACTTTCGGCGACATGGCTATATATTCGATGGTGAAGAACAACACCTTCAACGGCATGCCGCTTCCGTCCATTGCTCTGAGGGATAAGAACGGAGACTGCAAAATAGTCCGCAGCTTTGGCTACGATGATTTTAAAACAAGATTGTCATAATAATTTGCCTATATATAAAAAGCCTTATGCGCAAAATGACGCATAAGGCTTTTTCAATTTAATTTAAATCCCTCACAATTAATAAATTCCCCGTTTCCGGACTTTCAGTCCGAAAACGGGGAGCTGCTATAAAATATTCGCGATGTTTATTTGAATTCAAGGGTTACAGAGTGCTCTTTGCCGTCAGTGAACATAGGAATTATGCAATTGTCTGTTTTCTTGCCGTCAATACGTAAGTCGTAGGCAGAATCAATGAGCCTTGCAAAACCGCGGGGCTTAGTGATAGTTATGTTGTAAGAGCAGCCCGGCGCTTTCAGAGAATACTCAAGGCGTGTTTCATCCTCGCGCAAAACGGGGCTGAACATAATGCCGTCTTTTACATATTCAATGCCTGCCAGCGAAGTGATTGTAAGGTTGAGCCACGTTGCGGTTCCGCTGAGCAGAGGCCCGATATTCTCACCGGAATCAGCGTTGATATACTGAGTGCATATTCTGGGGTTTCCAGCGAGTTTAAACGGGTCTTCAAGGTTTTTGTAAGGCAAGACGAGGTCAATCATATAGTAGGCTAACCTTGCCATTTCCTTGGCAAGCGCCTTGTCCTTAACGCTTTTAGCCGCTTTTGCAAGCGCAGCAGTCGCCATCATCGAGGCGTGTTTGAAAACGGCTCCGTTTTCTCTGTCGCCATAGAAATAGTGGTCAGTTGCCGTATCATTTGCAAGCTTGTTTAAGTCAGCAGGGGTTGTAAGGCGGATTCCGTAGGGGGTCAGCATATACTTTTTAAGCGTATCGACCATAATGCCTATCTGCTCGTCGGTTGCGACTCCGGACAGTATTGCCCAGGAAAAACTGTTGAGGAAGTATGTGCCGTCGATATTCGGGTCGGCCGAAAGTTTATCGCCTTTTGCGCCGATGTAAGTGAAAGAGCCGTCTTTATAGCGGTTAAGCAGCACACGCGCGAAGAAATTGCCTTTCCAAGCATATTTTTGGATTTTTTCTGAAAGGGCGCTGGAGATTTTCCTCATGCTCTGCTCAAGTTCGGCGTCTTTGTCAAGTTCCGCTATTTCGGCAAGATCGTCTACGGCGACTTTCAGAAGAAACGCATTCATAACGCTCTCGGAGTAATCACTCATAAAGCGGTCACCGTATTTGCCGCCGGTTTCTTTTAGTTGCTTGTAATAAAGCTTTTCCTTTTGTGCGCCGTCGACATAGTCATTGTCTATCTTCAGGCAATCGTTCCAGTCCGCTAAGTCAAGGAGCGGGAGACCATGGTTTCCGACAGATATAAAGGCGGAATACTGGATTATCGCCTTAAGAGTATCGCGGACAGCCCTCTTTTCGTTGTTGCCGTCAGCGACCGGCACTTCTTCGTTCAAGATTGATGTGTCCTTAGTATAGATAATATAGCGGTAATAAGCCTGCAATAACCACAGGCTGTCGTCAGAATAGAGTCCCGGCTGTTTGCCGACCCAGTAGAAATTATGGTTCGCGTATCCCATCTTGTAGACGTTTGATGTCCACTCGAACAGCAGGTTCTTCACAAAATCCTGATAGCCGAGATTGATAAAGTAGTACATGGACGCGTAAAGGTCCTGTATCTCCCTGAAACCAATCTCGCGGTAGCCTTTCTGGGTCTGGCAGAATGAGCGCGACATAAAGGTCTGGTAAAGTATCTGGAACGCCAGATTTTTATTAAATCCGGCATTAAACATCTTGTCTTCAGTTTTGAATTCGATGTATTTGCAGTATTTTTCCTGAAAATCAATAACTTCTCGCAGTGCCGACTGCACGGAGTCACTGGCTTCAAAATAGCGGAGCAGGGCTTCAAGCTCCTTCGGCATGGTAGTGTCGTCGTAGTTCGGGTTATCTTTGCTTGAAGACATTCCAGTAAACGTGTCTATCTCGATGTCTTGTCCGGGCATAATGGTGAAAGGCGTTCCCAAAGCGAAGAAACCCGGGCCTTTGCGGTTCAGCTTATTGTTTAAATGCTCGCCGCCCGCCGGATGTTCCAATGTCCCGTTGCCGACAAAATCATTGTAATCTGTGCAGAAGCTCTTCGGGAATATACGCTTACCATCCTTACGGACAAACATTGTCACAAAGCGCGTATCTTCATTATACTTTTTACGGTAATAGTCGGGCGTAATGCCAATAAATTCCCCGTTGTCATTATAAAGGGCGGCGCTTTGCATAATAACATTGGTATAGGTGACGTCTTCAAAAATCGCGTGTGTCGCGGCTGTTCCGAACATGCCGGTATATGTAATGCTCAAGTTCCTTTTCCGTTCGGAATTATTCTTTATGTTGATTATCTGTATTTCAGTTGCAAGGGGCAGCCCTTTCTTTTGAGGGCAGAGGAAAATTGTTCTGGTGATTTCGAGTTTGCATGCCGTTTTATATTTTATAACCGTTCTGTTGCAGGAATGGATGCACTTTGCTTCGAGGATATTGTCGTCGTCAACGGACCCGGAATAGAAAATCTGCTTGCCGTTTTCATATAAATAAAATTGCCTGTTTGCCGGGAACCCGTTTTCCTCTTGGCGCATGTCATATCTTGTTGCAAGCACCTGTGTTGCAGCGTGCGACCTGAATGAACCTCTGCCGAACCGGTCGACTACGCTCTTTGGCGTTGTCTGCAAAGTTCTGTTGAAACCGAGCCTGTTTCCAATCAAGAGATTGACATAAAAATGCGGCCCGGGAGAGGGCTTTTTAAGGTCGATGACATGCTCTCCGTTTTCAGTCAATGTACCGGCCCAATTTTTGACGTCGCTGACAGTTGACTGGATAATGTCGTCTAATTCTTGGGGCAGCTTCACTTTTTGCCCGTCCTCAAAGACAAGGCAATAACGCATTCCCTCTAATGCCAGGCAAACCGATTTATTTTGGACATATTCATTTAAAAACGCGGCCAACTTACTGTTTTCAAGCAGCACCTGGATAACCGGAGCCTTAATCGGCAGTCCCGTTATGCCAATCACATTCTTGCATGATGAATCACTGTAAATTGCGTCGGCGCAGCCTGACATCGCAATAATGCTGCCGAATTTTTGTTTTAAAATTTCAAAAGGTGTCAATTTGCAGCTTCTGGGTGTAACTTTAGTTATCAAATCATGAACCTCCCATAAATTTTATGCCGAAACATTTTGATGAATTTGCGGGATGGTTTATTTGGAAGTGTCTTAAATTTAATTTCGTAATGTATTTTGTGAATTTACGGCAAAAATAACTATTAGCTTGATTATCGCATATGCCAATTTGATTGTCAATATTTATGATTTAAGATATAAAATTATATAATATAAACATTAAATTACCAATTATGTATTTTATTTCATATTATAAATATACCTGACTTGCAACATAACGCTGTTTTATAAAAATTATCAATGGTTTATCCGTTTAAGCTCAGTAACGCCTAAAAAACAGCAGGGCCGTATTTTACGGCCCTGTTTTAGAATTATATAAGGCTTACAAAATAACGGTGAAAACTCAGGTCATCTGTTAGCTCCGGGTGAAACGACGTCGCAATGATGTTATTTTGTCTTGCTGCGACAATTTTGCCGTCGAGAGAGGCCATCACATTAACGCTTTTTCCGGCCTGTTCTATCCACGGCGCGCGGATAAATACTGCCTTGATAGGTTCTTTTGAAACCTCGCTTACAATAATCTTTGTGAAAAAACTGTCAAGCTGGCAGCCATAGGCGTTTCGCCTGACTGTTATATCCATAACTCCTAAATGTACCGGCTCACCTCCAACAATGCTGTTGGCAAGCAGTATCATACCGGCGCATGTGCCCCAGACAGGCAGTCCGTTTGTGATTTTTTCTCTGAGCGGCTCCAGCAGTCCAAAATCCCTGAGCAGTTTTCCCATAGTAGTGCTTTCCCCGCCGGGAATAATGAGTCCGTCCGCTTCATTGAGTTCGCTCAAAGTCCGTACCGGAATGGGCTTTATATCACTGAGTTTGCCCAGCATTTTAAGATGTTCTCTGAAAGAGCCCTGCAGGGCAAGTACCCCTATTGTTTTCATGTTACCAGCCCCTGTTTGCAAGGCGGTCGCTTTCATCTAAAGCAGAAAGGTCAATTCCGGGCATTGCTTCACCGAGGTCCTCTGAAACTTCCGCAATGATATCGGGCTTATCGTAATATGCAGTTGCCTTGACAATAGCACGGGCCCTCTTTTTTGGGTTGGAGGACTTGAATATACCAGAACCTACGAATATGCCATCGCTGCCGAGCTGCATCATCAGTGCGGCGTCTGCCGGGGTTGCAATGCCGCCCGCAGAGAAATTGACAACCGGTAGTTTCCCGGTTTTTGCGACTTCAGCGACAAGTTCGTAAGGCGCACCGAGTTCTTTTGCAACTGTCATAAGCTCTTCGGCAGGGAGGCTTGAAATCCTGCGGATATCGGCCATGATTGTGCGCATATGGCGGACGGCCTCAACGACATTGCCTGTTCCTGCCTCGCCCTTTGTGCGTATCATGGAAGCGCCTTCGCCGATTCTTCTCAATGCTTCGCCGAGGTTGCGTGCGCCGCAAACAAACGGGGTTTTGAAAGCGTGCTTGTCGATGTGGAAGCAGTCATCCGCGGGTGTCAGGACCTCGCTTTCATCAATATAGTCGACACCGATGGACTCGAGTATTTGCGCCTCGACAAAATGCCCGATTCTGCACTTTGCCATTACGGGAATGGTAACCGCATTTTTGATTTCCTTAATCATTTTCGGGTCGGACATTCTTGCCACGCCGCCATGTTTTCTGATATCCGCCGGAACGCGTTCAAGGGCCATAACGGCAACAGCACCGGCTTCCTGCGCGATTTCCGCCTCTTTCGGGTTTGTAACGTCCATAATGACGCCGCCCTTTAGCATTTGGGCAAGATTCTTGTTGAGCTCATATCTGTCACTCATAATTATTCCTCCAAACTGTTGCGTTACAATTAATGCTATGGTATCATTATAGTTAACCATAAAAGGCGATTTCAAGCAGTTTGGTGATATTATGAATGAAATTGTATCGATACAATTTGATAAGAATGCGAAACCTTTGTATAAATCCATAGCGCGCGGCATCAAAAAGAAAATAGAGGATCAGACGATAAAAGGAGGCAGCAGGCTTCCTGCAGTAAGGCATCTTGCCAAAAATCTCGGCGTAAATATATCCACTGTTGTTGCCGCATACAAAAGTCTGGAGGAGGATGGGCTTGTCTACACAAAGCCGGGGAGCGGCACTTATTGTATGCCATCGCCCGCCCAGACGGCACAGAGCGACGAAGAAGCGAGCGAGCTTTTTTTGCGGGAAGAATTTGAAAGCGGACGTCTTATTGTTTCCGGCGATATGATAAATCTCGCAGGTAATTCGCCAAGCGCCGGCGTTTTTCCGGTCTCTGATTTTAAAAAGGCTGTGAACGAGGTTCTCGACACAGACGGAGGATATGCTTTTTCTTATCAAGAAAGTGAGGGTTACCGCCCTTTGCGGGAAATTCTCAGTGAGTTTTCGAAAAGTCATTATGGCATAGACTGTTCCGCCGACGAAATACTTGTAACGTCCGGCGCACAGCAGGCACTGGACGTTATTTCAAAGGCGCTTATAAAGCATGGAGACACGGTTATGGCGGAACTGCCGTCATATACAGGAATCAGGTCCGTTTTTACCATCCATGGCGCAAAGATGCTTGGTATTCCGGTCGAACATGACGGAATTGACCTTAATATCACCGAATATTATGCAAAAAACTGCAGACCGAAGTTCCTTTATATCATGCCGGTTTATCAGACTCCGACCGGCGTGTGCCTTTCGGCGGAAAAAAGGCGCCGCCTGATTGAGCTTGCCGAAAAATATGATTTTTATATCGTTGAAGATGACCTTTTCAGTGATTTGAACTTGGTCGGGGAAAGGCTTTTTCCACTCAAGAAGGAAGATACCTGCGGCAGGGTTATCTATGTAAAGAGCTTTTCAAAGCTGATGATGCCGGGTATCAGGACGGGATTTATCATAACCCCCAAAAAACTCTTTGAAAATATGGCAAAGGCAAAATATGCTACAGACTTATCAGGTTCAGGTTTTATTCAGCGTGCTCTTGCCGTTTATTTCAAAAACGGCTTTTGGAATAAGAACATAGAGGGCCTTGTGGGATATTATCGCAAACGCCTTGAGATAACCCTTCGGGCGGTCAATTCATTTAAACGGTATGGAATCGGCCATGCCGAGGTAAAAGGCGGCTTTGGCGTTTGGCTCAATCTGCCCTCGAACGTGACCGATATGGACATCTATTATAAATGCAAGCAGAGAAAGGTAATTGTAGCGCCCGGCAGCTCTTTCTACCTCACCCCTGCCGCAGGATATCAGCACCATCTCCGCCTGAGCTTTGCTTCAAGTGAGCGCCTGACGGACGGGCTTAAAATAGTGGGGGAATGTATCAAATCCGCCGTCAATGAAACATCGACCCATACAATTTTTATTTAATGTAAATCAGCCTCGGCCGGTTATCGTAAAAAATACAAGCAAGGCGTTGAGGACAACTATTACGCAGGTTATAATAATACCCAATGCCTGTACCCAAGGTTTGTTTACAAGACTGCCCATCAAATCTTTTCTGCCGGATATTATCAGCAGTTGTATGACAGGTATCGGCAGAATGAAGCTCAGCACCACCTGGCTGATTACTAATGCGTACATCGTGTTTAACCCTAACCCGATTATAATCAGCGCTGGAAGCATGGTAATAAGCCTTCGGAGATTTACGGGGATATTTAAATTGATAAACCCCCTCATAATAGTTTGCCCGGCCATAGTACCGACTGCTGAAGAAGAGAGCCCGGAGGCGAGCAGGGCAATGCCGAATACCCCGCTTGACAGCGAACCCAATAGTGGTTCAAGTGACTTGTGGGCCTGCTGCATCGTTTCGACAACAATGCCGCTGCGGTGAAAAACTGCGGCAGAAACTATGACCATTGCCGCATTAACAAAAAATGCGATATTCATTGCAATCACTATATCGATTTTTTCCATTTTTAGATGGTGCTTTTTTTCTTCAAAAGAGCCTTTTTTGCATCTGCATTGGACCAACTCCGAATGTAGATAGATTACATGGGGCATTACAGTTGCGCCGAGCATACCGACCGCTATTGTGAGGGCTTCCTTGTTCGGGATCGAGGGTATGAGCGTATGAAGCGCAACCTGTGCCCAATCTGGTTTTGCAAGAAAGATTTCAATTAAGTAGGCTATGCAGATTATTGCGACCAAAACTGTTATTATTATTTCGACAATCTTCTGACCGTATTTCTCCATATAGCAGATGAAGAAAGTCAAAACGCCGGAGAGAAGTGCCGCATAAAACATCGGTATGCCGAACAATAGGTTTAATCCCAACGTAGCGCCGAGAAATTCCGCAAGGTCAGTCGCCATCGCGCCAATTTCAGCCAGCATCCAGAAAAAACAGTTTAAGCTTTTTGGGAATACTTTAGCGCACATTTCCGGCAGATTATGTCCGGTAGCTATTCCAAGCTTTGCGGATAAGGTCTGCAAGAATATTGCCATAATGTTGCTCCATAGGATTACCCATATGAGCGCGTAATTAAATTTTGAGCCGCCGCTTATGTTGCTTGCGACGTTGCCAGGATCCACATAGGCTACGCTCACTACGAATGCAGGCCCTATGTATTTTAAAAGGTTTGCAAACCCTGTTTTTCTGCGGGAAAAATGCCTTACAGCGATGCGGTTGCTTTGGGTGTGCAGATTGAAATCAGTTTCGCTTTCCAAGGTTATCACTCCATGAGATTGATGTTTTGTTGAGACATTAACTTTCAATAAACAATTTAGGCGCCTCTAAAATACTTGTCTTATTCAGACTATGTCAATCTCATGACTTTTGCTACCAGCGTTTACTGACAGAAAAAAGGGCCGCGCAAAGGCGCGGCCCTATATTAGTCTGTTTTAGCGGCAAGCTCGGCATAAAGGCCGGGTTTTTCGCTTACGCATTTATTAAAATGTATAATCCTTTCAAGCGTTTCGTCGGATACGATATGTTCAATGCGCTCGGTGTCAATGAGCAGATTTTTGCTGATACCGAGGTTTTTGAGAAAAGTCTCAATAATCCTATGCCGTTCCAGCAGATACCGTCCCAGCTTGGCACCCTTGTCGGTAAGAATGATGATATCGTATTTCTTGTACTTGAGAAGCCCGTGTTCCGTCAGTTTTTTGACCATGCTTGTCGCCGAAGGCGGCCTCACGTTTAAAAGCTGAGCGAGGGTATTTACACGCATGTAATTTTGCGATAAGCTATATCTGTAAATCATTTCAAGGTAATCTTCCATCGCTGGAGTCAGCAGTTTCCGGTTTTGCTCAAGAATTTGATAACCGCGGACAGTATGAAAATCCGGCATAACGCTCATATTAGTCACTACCTAACCGTCTTAATAATCTGGCTTTGTTACAGCATATGCAAAACACAAAAGACATATTAAAAAATTTATTGGCGGCTAAGTTCCCGGAAATATGAGCGGCAAGGTAAACTATTTGTTGCGGCGTATATATTCTATTATGCTTCTTCCGGCAATAGCGCCTTCTCCAACCGCGACGGATATCTGTTTGAACCCGCCGGTGCAGTCGCCGGCCGCGAATAAGCCGTCGATATTTGTCTTTTTGCTGCTGTCGGTTATGATAATGTTTCCCTTAGTGGCGACGCCGAGTTTAGTGGCAAAATCTATGCTTGAAGCCGTCTCGCCCGCCACAAAGAGGCCATCAAGCTTTTCCGAACCGCTGTCAAGCACGATTTCTTCGAGCTTTTCGCCGCCGGACAGTTCAATTACTTTGTCGATACAAATTTTATATCTTTCAGCTTCTTTCGCATAAACCCCTGAAAAATCTGCGCTTTTACCGTTTGTGAAAATTGTTATGTCTTTAGTAAACGGTAAAAGCTCCATTGCTTCCTGAACGGCGTAATTTCCGTTGCCTAAAATGCCTACTTTTTTATTTTTAAAAAAGAACCCGTCGCAGGTGGTGCAGTAGCTGACCCCCTTGCCTTCAAACTTATCCATGCCGGGTATTTTCGGCCTTTTCGGCGGCAATCCGGTGGCAATGAGAACGGCTTTAGACAGATATTCTGTTTTAACAGTCCTTGTCGTGAACACTCTGTCGAATTCAATGGCAGTGACTTCATCTTTTTCAACAATGACGCCTAAGCGCTTAGCCTGTTTAATACCGGTCTCAAGCAGCTCTTTTCCGCTTATCGGATTTTCAAATCCATAATAGTTTTCGACTTTGTCTGCTTTTTCGAGCGAACTTCCCGATGAGCCTATGACCAGCGTTTTAAGGTTAGCTCTAACTGTATACAGGGACGCGGAAATTCCTGCCGGTCCGGCCCCGATTATAACTACATCAAAATATTCCATTCTATTACCTTCCCATTTGTCTTTGATAATATTATGATACCCAGCCTTATTATTGTCAACGTAGGCAAAAAATAGATTATGCGTTGGGGTTGCAATAGTTTGCAATGTTATTGATTGTTTTTGTTTAGTGTGTTAAACTTATACAAGCTTGATATTATAAAAAGTATTGCTTGGAGGTTAATAAAAAAATATGGCAAAGGTCAAAATACTTTCAGACAGTACATGCGATTTGCCAGCTGAAATCATTGAAAAATATGATATTGGCATAATTCCGCTGTACATAAATTTGGGAGGCAAAGTATATAAAGACAATAAGATAGATGTAACACCGAGCATTATATATGATTTTGTAGAAAAAACAGGCGAGCTTCCGGGCACTATTGGAGCCACTGTTGAAGATTTTAAAATAGAGTTTGAAAAGTGGCATAATGAAGGCTATGAGATAGTCTGCCATACGATTTCAAGCGATATGTCATGCACATATCAAAATGCGGTAATTGCTTCTGAGGGCATTGATGGTGTGTATGTTGTCGATTCGAGGAACCTTTGCACCGGCGTAGGGCTTTGCGTGATGAATTCAGCAGAGCTCGCTATGCAGGGTAAAAGTGCCGCTGAGATCGCAGAAAGCACCGCCGAATTCACAAAGAAAGTAAACACATCATTTGTTATAAATACGCTCGATTATCTTAAAAAAGGCGGCAGATGCTCCAGCGTAGCGGCGCTCGGCGCAAATCTTTTAAAAATCAAGCCCCAGATTGTGGTCGACGGCGGAACAATGAGAGTGGGCAAGAAATTCAGAGGGCCGCTTTCAAAAGTCCGGATGGAATATGTTGATACCTTGTTCAAAGACAAGGACGATATTGACACCAGAAGAGTAGTTTTGGCTCATACATATGGCGTTAGCCGCGAACAGCTTGACGCTTTGCGTGACAGGATAAATCAATATATCAGTTTTGACGAAATCATCGAAACCGAAGCGGGTGCTACAATAACATCCCACTCTGGGCCCGAAACGATTGGAATTATGTTTATTCAAAAATAATAGTCAATTTTTTTATGGATTGGTTATTTTAATAATTTTCATAATCTGATATAATAAAAAGCGGGGATTGTTATAAGATTTAACTAAAACCTCCCCAGAAACTATAAAATATATAAAAATATTGCCGATATTTACATTGAATAATTATTAGTGTTTTCGGGATATAGATGTTTGCTGGGAGGTACTGATTAATGAATCAGTCATTGATTGGCAGTGCTTACGATAAAAAGCTCTGCGAATTGTTCGATAAACTATTTTCAATGGGGAACTATTTCGCCGATGACGTAAGCCTCCGCAGCGAAAATTTACTGGGATCAAAATTTCACCTAACTCCCCGCGATTTATTATGGCTGTATTTCAAGGTTCAAAAAGCGTTCGATATACAAATCCCGCACCAAACCCTTGCTAAGTATAAATTCCTAACCTACAATGGAATACTTAATATAATAAATGATGTCAAGACGTCTTCCAAAAAAGCGGTATAATACTTAAACCAGTATCGGTCCCTCAAAGCTTTTAGGCTTTGAGGGGCTTTTTGCTGCCCGCTGGAAGGCGCTTTTTGGTGGGTGAGCCGCAAACGCATGAATGTGAAAATTTGTATCAAAAAGTGCGGCCTTGCATATTATATAACAAACGGCTTTAGACCGTTATTGCCTTAGAGGAAAAGTGGAGTGATGCGACATGAAAATGCGCCTATTTGCTGTCGCAATATCTGCCATTTTTCTCGGAATCGGAATTCTCTTAGCCTGCTTTTTACCCGCTTCTGTTCTTGTAATTGTAATATCGCTTGCAATAATAATTATTGGGTTCTGCTGCCTTAAGAGGTAATACATAAAGGCGGCATAATGTCATATAAAGTTCCGCTTTGCCGCCAAAGCGGGGCTTTGGTTGTTTGAAAAAATATGTGCCGGCGGCAGAATGGGGGTTTTTATGAAAGTTGTTGTTTGGAAAAGCCCTAAATTTCTGCGCGGCTTTTTCCGTTTACTGTTCGGTATAAAAAGCCAGGATTAGAAATCCGGGTAATATTACAGGCATTTTACCGCAAAGTTTCGGCTTTGCGGTATTTTTTTTGCATATCGGAGTGCATATCCAAATATATTTATATTGCATTACTGCATGTCATGGAATCGGTGACAAGGAAGCGCAAATGTTGCGAAAAATCGAGGACTGCGCCGATTTGTCCATGATACGATTCTGAAAAGGAGATGGAGATATGGACTTACCAGTAAACCGAGCTGCTGTTCGTATAAACAAACTGGCGTTTGATGGCACAGCAGACCTGCCCATTGAAGGCGATGTCCTGCTGCCGGATTACTGCCCGGATATCGCGAGGGTACTCAATACTGAGGCATGTGCAAAAATAGATACAAAAACGCTTGATATGGGACGTCTAAATGTCAGCGGCACGTTTTGTGTCAGAATCATATATATCCCCGATAATTCGAGCTCGATAAGATGTTTTACTTATGAGAGCACACTTACACACACCTTTGAAGCGGCTGGCGTCGACCGCAACGATATGGCGAAAGCGAAAGCCAGAGTTGATTATGTCAACTGCAGGCCGATCAGTCCGAGAAGATTTCAGATTAAGGCTTCGGTTTCAATCTCTGCGAAGGTATGGAGCCGCAAGGACGAGGAAATTGTCACAGGGTGTGACGACGACAGGGTCGAGATGCTCAGCAGGCGCATAAAAGTCAGCAGCCCGATAGGTTTTGCCGAGCGTCCATTCAGCGTCGAGGACGAACTTGAGGTAAGCTACGGCAAACCTCCTGTTGCCTCGATAGTGAGATGTGACGCGGCAGCGGTTGTGCAGGATTACAAGGTTATTGCTAATAAAATCATTACAAAGGGCGAATTGGTTCTACATACGCTTTATTCGCCGGAAGCGGAAGATTCAAGGCTTGAGGTTATGGACCATTCCCTGCCGCTGAGCCAGATAATTGACCTCGAGGGCGTTGATGAGCAAAGCATTGTCAGCGTTAAATATGAGGTTAAAAAGATAAATGTTGAGATGGCGGCTAATGAAGACGGTGAAAACCGGATAATGTCGGTCAAGGCGGAAATAAACGCTATGGCGAGCGCGCGGAGCAACGGCGAGGTTACAGTCGTTGCAGATGCGTATAGCCCTGTTTATGAAATGGAAATCCAGATGAAGCCGCTTTCCGTCGAATACATTACAGACGTCATTAAGTCTAATGAAACGGTAAAACTTTCGGTTGAAGCGCCCGGCGACGGTTTTTCAAGCGTTACCGATTGTGTAGTCAAACCCGAAACCGTGACGGCAAAGGCAGAGGGCAAGAATCTTGTCATAACCGGCGAAATGAGTATATCGGTAATGGCGTCGGATATGAATGGCGGGCCAGTATGCCTTGAACGATCCGCTCCCTTTACCATTAACGAGCCGATGAGTGCTCCGAGCGCCAATATCCGCTGCGAACCGGATATTACAGTCGTCGCAGCCACCTTCAGCATTGTTCCCGGCGGCATTGATATCCGCTGTGACTGCATGGTGTCCGCGATAGTGTTCAGTGTTGACAGCGAAAATGTCGTCGCTGATATGTCGCTTGACGAGACAAAGCCGCGGGAGATAAAACAGAAAACGCTTACATTGTATTTTGCCGACGGCGGGGAGAGCCTGTGGAACATTGCCAAGCGCTACAATACGTCGGTGGAGGCAATCAAACGCGAAAACAATCTTGAAGAAGATACGCTTCCAGAGCGTTCAATGCTGCTTATACCCAAAAAGCACTGCGCGAAAAACTGAAAGCAATACTCATTTCAGCTTGCCGCAGCGGCACAAAAATTAATTGACAAGGGGGATAAGTATGGAAAGCCGCAGCATATATCAGGATATAGCGCAGCGCACGGACGGTGATATTTACATTGGCGTTGTAGGTCCGGTCCGCACGGGAAAATCCACGTTCATCAAAAGGTTTATGGAGAGTCTCGTGATTCCGAACATAGAGAATTCCTATAAGAGGGAGCGGGCAACCGATGAACTGCCGCAGAGCGCTGCGGGACGTACTATAATGACGACGGAACCTAAATTCATTCCAAATGAGGCTGTGGAAATAAGGCTTAAGGACAACGCAGTTTTCAGGGTAAGGATGATCGACTGCGTCGGCTATATCGTGCCGAGCGCGCTCGGATATATAGAAAACGACAATCCGCGCATGGTTATGACGCCGTGGTATGACAAGGAGATTCCGTTCAATATGGCGGCGGAGATCGGGACCCGGAAGGTAATAACCGACCATTCTACAATAGGGCTTGTAGTCACCACCGACGGCAGTATCGGGGAGATCCCGAGGGATGAATATGCCGAGGCCGAGGAACGGGTAATTGAGGAGCTTAAGGATATTAATAAGCCATTTGTAATACTGCTCAACAGTACGCAGCCTACAGCAGCTTCGACATTGGCCCTCCGCGCTGAGATGGAGAACAAGTACAACGTGCCGGTAATTCCCGTAAACTGCCTTGAGCTCGGGGAAAACGAGATAAGGAGCATAATTGAGACTGTCCTGTTCGAGTTCCCGGTCAAGGAAATTGGCGTCGACCTGCCCGACTGGATAGCGGCCCTCGATATGGACCACTGGCTGCACTCTTCATTGTATAATACAATAAATGAAGCCGCGAAGAATATTACAAAGATAAGAGAAGTCCGCAATACGGTTGAAAGCATCGCCCAAAATGAAAATGTAACTAATGTTATGGTTACAGGCGTAGACCTCGGGAGCGGTACTGCATCAATCGCAATTACTGTTTCGCCCGGCCTGTTTTATCAGGTGCTTGGAGAGACGACCGGATTTAACATTTCAGGTGAAGGCGACCTGATTGAGCTTATGATGTCGCTTTCAAAGATGAAAAAGGAGTATGACAAGATAAAAGGCGCCCTCGAAGAAGTGAACGCGACTGGGTATGGAATCGTAATGCCGACGGTAGAGGAACTCAAACTCGAAGAGCCAGAAATGCTTAAACAGGGCGGACGTTTCGGGGTACGCCTCGAAGCCAGCAGCGATTCAATACATATGATAAAATGCCGCGTCGTTACGGAAATCAATCCGCTTGTCGGCTCGGAGAAGCAGTCTGAGGAGCTGGTAAACTACCTCCTCAAAGAATTTGAAGATAACCCGGATAAGATATGGGATTCGAACATCTTCGGCAAGTCGCTCCACGAGCTTGTCACCGATGAGCTGCACAATAAGCTCCACCATATGCCCGCGGACGCCAGACTTAAGATTCAGGAGACACTCGAGCGAATAATCAACGAGGGCTGCGGAGGGCTTATTTGCATCCTGCTTTAAGGAACGCATATATTAAAAGAGAGCCGTCTGGCTCTCTTTTTTTATCAGGTTGTGCTATAATAAAAACAAGGCTAAATTTTGATGAAAGTGTGTTCTGATGGCTGACTATAAGCTGCTTTTGTTTGACGCTGATGAGACGCTTTTTGATTTTAATAAGGCGATGCGCGTGTCGCTTTCGCGCTGTCTTGAGCATTACGGCGTAGAGTGCAGTGCCGAAATGCTGGACACCTTTGATAAAATCAATATAAAGTACTGGAATATGTATGAGAGCGGCAAAATATCACGCCCTAAAATGCAGAAAAGCCGGTTTGAAGAGTTTTTGTCCCAATTCAATATAGACTGCGACCCCGAAGAGTTTGACGCGCTTTATATAGACAATCTCGCTTTCTGCCCGTTTTTATATGACGGGGTAGAGGAACTGTGCAGGGAGCTGTCTGGCCGTTACAGGATGTCTATTGTGACAAACGGCATAGCATATATGCAGCGGAAGCGTATCGAATCGTCGTCCATCAGAAAATATTTCGAACACATAATAATATCCGACGACGCGGGGTATCCAAAACCGGAAAAAGGCTTTTTTGACTATGTTTTCAGGATTTACAGCGATATTCCCCGCCGCGCCGCGCTGGTGATTGGGGACTCACTCGTGGCAGATATAAAGGGCGGCATTGACGCCGGCACTGCGACATGCTGGGTCAACCCCGGCGGGATTCGCAGCGACGGTACTATCAAGCCGGACTATGAGATAAGGAACATCAATGAACTGCGCACGCTGCTCCTTTAAACTATGACTGCAATCAAATCGGAGGATTATAATGCAAACAGTATTTAAATCGTATAAAAAAGATTTTGAACATTCCTATTCATTCGGAGCATTTCCGACGATAGAACTAATAAAATCAAAGCCCGAAAAGGTCATAAAGGTTTTTGCCAGCACCTCTTACAGGGAGGAAGGACGCGAAGAATTAGAGAATCTCTGCAGAAAAAATAACGTGGAGCTTGAAATAAACGATAAAGTCATCTCCCGTTTAAGCCCAAAGGAGAGCTGCCTTGTCATAGGGGCTTTCAAAAAGTATGAGTGCGAGCTTCAAAAGAATGTCCCGCATGTGGCGCTGCAAAACCCGAGCAATATGGGCAATCTCGGCACAATAATGAGAACTATGCTCGGCTTCGGCGTCCATGACCTTGCAATTATCGGCGGCGGTGCCGATATACTTGACCCGAAGGTTATCCGCGCTTCAATGGGCGCCATATTCCGTATAAGATTTTCCCATTTTGATACGATTGAACAATATGCAGAGATATTCACATCTCACGAGCTGTATCCGTTCATGCTTGACGGCGAGCTGTCGCTTTCGGATATGCCGCCGCGTTCGGACAAGCCCTTTACGCTGATTTTCGGCAACGAGGCGACGGGCCTTGACGAGCATTACAAACAGATAGGCAAAAGCGTCGTTATAAAACATTCCGGAGAGATAGATTCACTCAATCTCTCGATTGCAGCGGGCATAGCGCTTTACGAGTTTACGAAGAAACGCTGACGATAGGGTGTGTTTTATTGCCAAGTAATTAATCCTTGCCCTCCATAAACCAGCGGTTGCCCTCAAGGAACATATAAGCTTCCTTTCCCTGTATCCGGCAGGTATATCGGATTCCGCAGCCTCCTGCTTTTAGAGATGTTGCTGGGCGTATATCAATAATGCGGTCGACTTCATAGTTCCGCCCGTCCTCCCAAGTGAAGGAACGCGGCAAAACCTTGCCGTCTGCGGTAAAGTCAGCATTTACTGCGACGTAAACCTTTCGCATAATAACCACTCCATATAATATCAAAAAGGAACGTCGTTCCCTTATATTATATCATGCCGTACATTGATGTAAACAGGAAATTTTTGCGCAAAGACAAAAAATCCGGTTCGGTTTGAACCGGATTTTTTATTGCGTTTTTAACTGTAAAAACTGTAGAAATGCATATAATTAATAAAAGATAAGTCCCGAAATCCAAATTGCAAAAATGTAAGTTTATTCATTATAGTCTTGGACGCCAGACAATTTTACGCTAAAGAGAAAGGAATGACTGCATGCATGGGCGATTTTGATAAGATGCGAAAGACTTTGCTTGAGGCGGCAAAGAACAACAGGCTTGAGGAAACTGCCGAGAAATTAAAGAATGAGGTGCCAAAGGAAGAGCAAAGAGCGCTTGACAGCCTTCTGCACCCTGAAAGATACGGGCCTGTCGTTCAGCTTTCCGATTGTGTCTGTGCAGACGGCGAAGCGAAATGTGAGTTACACTGCCTTTTTGATGGGATAAAGCGCGATAAAGACGGTAAACTCATCGTTTCAACGGACTGCGCGGGATGTGGGCTTTGCATAGAAGACTGTGAAAATCATGTCCTTGCTGGCAGAGTAGATCTAATACCATTAATGAAGCTGCTCGCCGAGCATAAGACCCCTGTTTATGCGATGATTGCGCCTGCTTTTTCGGGCCAGTTCAGTGAAAAAGTAACGGCCGGCAAACTCAGGAGCGCATTCAAGGCGGCCGGGTTTTACGGAATGATTGAGGTGGCTTTATTTGCCGATATACTGACGCTTAAAGAGGCGTTGGAGTTTGACCGGGCCATTCAAGACGACAACGATTTTATTATGACGAGCTGCTGCTGTCCCATGTGGGTCGCACTGATAAAGAAGAAGTATTCTTCGCTGATTCCCCATGTGCCGCCGTCGGTGTCGCCTATGGTAGCCTGCGGGCGCTCAATAAAGCATATTCATCCAGAAGCCGTGACAGTGTTTATCGGCCCGTGCATTGCGAAGAAGGCGGAGGCAAGGGAAGAGGATATCAAGGACGCCGTTGATTATGTGTTGACCTTTCAGGAGACCGCCGAGCTGTTTGAGGTCTGCGGCATAGACCCCGCCGAGATGCCAGAGGACGAAAGCGACCATTCTTCAAAAGGCGGGCGTATTTATGCAAAAACGGGTGGTGTCAGTGAGGCTGTAAAGTCTACCGTAGAAAGACTCAATCCACACAGGAAAATCGCACTTAAGGCACAGCAGGCAGACGGCATTGTCGACTGCAAAAAGATGCTTTTGGAAATAGAAAAGGGAAATATTAACGCTAATTTCATCGAGGGAATGGGCTGTAAAGGCGGATGTATAGGCGGTCCGAAGCGAATTATACCGGTTGATGAGGCAAGGGAACACATAAATAATTATGCAAAATCTGCGTCATGTAAAACGCCGGCTGACAATCCACATGTGCTCATGATTCTCCAAAAATTGGGTTTTGACACATTAGAAAGTCTTCTTGACAGAGACAATATTTTTATCCGCCAATTCAAATAATATGTATAATCTAAAAAAGAGGCTTGCACAACTCACAATTTTGAGTTATGCAAGTCTCAAATCCTATTATTCATCTGAGGAATCAAATTGAAACATTGTTCGACAAAATTATTCCATAGAAAAATGACAAAAAATAGAAAGAAATGCAATATATAAGCATAATATTATATTATCGAAATGCGATCAGCACCGTTTCGCGGTGTTGCTAAGCCGGTGAGCCAGGGTTAATCAAATAGCAATTTGCTTGAATACTGTGCCGTCAAGTTCCTTGATGTAAAAGGTGCCGTCTTCAAGAACACCGTAGGTGTTGGGATTGCTTTCTTTGGGCAGGGATATGGACCCGGGGTTTATAATTGTGATTCCTTCTTCCTTCTTCGCAACAGGGATATGGGTGTGTCCGAAGAAGAAAACGTCCCCGCTGCTGAGAGGGGGCAATTTTTTATCGTTAAAAATGTGCCCGTGCGTCAAGAACAGCCTTTTATTCTCAAAGAGTATTGACGAATAAGTCGACGTCATCGGGAATTTGAGCACCATTTCGTCAACTTCGCTGTCACAGTTGCCCCTGACGGCGATGATTTTTGCCGCATATGTATTTAGCGTTTCTGCCACCGCTTTGGGGTTGTAATCGCGGGTCAGCGGGTTTCTGGCCCCGTGGTAGAGTTCGTCTCCCAGAATAACTATGTGGGAAGCTTCTTCAGCTTTAAATCGCTCAAGCGCTTTGTTAAGAAAATATAAAGAGCCATGGATGTCAGAGATAAAAAACAGTTTCATAGTACCTCCAAAAAGTTAAATAAATGGCTGAAAGTTGACAAAGTCATTCATTGAGAATAGAATTATTAAGCTTTTGGCTTTTTCACCTTTATATTATAACATTTGAGCGCCAGTTTAACAAATTACATCGCTAAAATATCAATATATGAAACAAAACGAAACACTTATGCGCGAATCTTTGTTAATTAGATAAATATTACGGTGGGATATATATGCAAAAAGCAGTTGACACGCTTTATGGCTGCAATAATAATACCTTGTATCTTAATTTAAATATAGAGATAAATATGACGGTTGGACAAATTTAAAATTCACGAAAGCGTTTTCGCCGTCGAATCGAATATATTTAAATTTTATATAAGCAAAAGCAGGGACTGATAAAAAGGAAGCGGCTTTGTTGTTGAGAAATTATTCGGAGGTAGATTGTTTTGCGCTATGTTCTAAAGCGATTAGGACTATCAATACTTACATTATTCTTTATTATAACAGCCACATTTTTTCTAATGCATCTTGTACCAGGAGGACCATTCCAGAGCGACAGAAATCTGCCGCAGAACATAATCCATAATATGGAAGTAAAATATGGATACGATAAGCCGCTGCTTACCCAATATCGTAATTATCTTGTAGATATACTTCACGGTGACTTGGGCTATTCGGTAAAACAGCATGGTCGTTCAGTCAATGAAATGATAGGTACATATTTCCCTGTATCCGCACGTCTTGGCTTGGTAGCTATTGCCTTTGCCTTTGTACTTGGAACAATCATGGGTATCGGTTCGGCTCTTAAAAACGGAAAAGCGCTGGACCACGGCATAATGATTTTGGCGACAATAGGAACCTCAGTACCGTCATTTGTTATAGCGACTGTTAGCATGATAATTTTCGGCGTACAGCTTAAATGGCTTCCTACTTACGGGCTTGATACGCCGCAGAAATATATATTGCCGGCTTTTGCGCTTTCATTTTTCCCGCTGAGCTTTATTGCAAGGCTTATGCGTTCGAGTATGCTTGATGTTATAAATCAGGATTACATTAAAACGGCGAGAGCGAAGGGACTCAGTGAATCTGTGGTCATCATCAAGCATGCCGCAAGGAATGCACTGCAGCCTGTAATTACATATCTCGGTACTCTGACCGCAGGAGTTCTTACCGGAAGCTTTGTTATTGAAAAGGTATTTACGATTCCCGGCCTCGGAAAATCATTCGTTGAGAGCATATTTAACCGCGATTACCCATTGATTATGGGAACTACGGTATTCTATGCTGCACTTCTTATTTTAATATACTTCTTGGTCGATGTTCTTTACGCTGTTATCGACCCGAGGATTAAGTTTGGGAAATAGGGGAGCATAAAATGGAGAATTTAAAGATTTCCGACGAGCTGTTTGTGCCCGCCACAAAAGAGGAGCGCGAAGGCATCCAGGTTATGCGCGAGCCGTCCTCTTACTGGAAAGATGTATATAAAAGGTTCTGCAAAAACAAAGTAGCTGTCGTTTCTTTTTGGTTTATTGTTGTAGTAATACTTGTTTCAATAATAGGCCCTTATATTTCGCCGTACAGATATGACCAGCAAATTAAAGGCAGTGAATTTATCCGCCCGTTTGTCAACTGGTCACATCCTCTCGGAACTGATAATTTCGGCAGAGATGTGTTTGTACGCCTGATGATGGGCGCCAGGATTTCACTCGCCATTGGTATCGTGGCAAGCCTTATGATACTGGTAATCGGCGTTATATACGGTGCGATTTCCGGATACTTCGGTGGCTGGGTAGACAATATAATGATGCGTATTGTTGAAATTATTTCTTCAATCCCGTCACTTCTCATTATCATTCTTCTGTCGGTTGTAATATCTCCGAACTTGAGGGCATATCTTGACGCGCATCCTAACAATACATTCTTAAAGACGATAGGCGGTTCTCTGCTGTGCATCTTCATTACATTTGCGCTGCTGTATTGGACTGATATGGCACGAATGGTCCGCGGACAGATACTCAGCGTCAAAAACGAGGAATATGTTGCGGCCGCAAAGGCGCTTGGTGCTAAACCGGGACGCATTATCAGGAAGCACCTTCTGCCGAACAGCATGGGCGTAATCATTGTTACCGCGACGCTCAACATTCCTACCGCGATATTCACGGAAGCGTATCTGAGCTTCTTAGGCCTTGGAGTTTCTGCACCGATGTGCTCACTCGGTTCACTTGCAAGTGACGCTTTGTCCGGTATTTACTCATATTCATATCTGCTTATCTGTCCTTCAATTTTGATAAGCCTTATTATACTTGCATTTTATCTTATCGGCGATGCACTGAGAAACGCTCTTGACCCAAGAATGAAGAAATAAATAAGGTAATTAGACTGCCAAAATCCTGATTATCAGCAGGGAATACGTCAGGAGGTAAAAATGGAAAATCTACTTGAAATAAAACATCTAAAAGTATCGTTTTTTACGCCTGCGGGTGAGGTAAAGGCGGTAAACGATATATCATATACACTCGGCAAGGGCGAAATTCTCGGCGTCGTCGGTGAATCTGGCTCTGGCAAGAGTGTTACAGCGAGTACGGTAATGGGACTCGTCGAGAGCCCCGGACGTATAGTTGGCGGTTCTGTCATTTTTGACGGAAAAGACGTCACTAAGATGAGCAAACAGGAAATCCGCAGTCTCCGCGGAAGAGAAATCGGAATGATCTTTTAGGATCCGATGACTTCGCTGAACCCGGTATATACTATCGGTGCTCAGATTAAAGAAGGATTAAAGCTTTATTACGGATTAAAAGGCAAAGAGGCTGACAAGAAAGCCATAGAGCTGCTCAAGCTCGTAAGTATAAATGAGCCTGAAAGGCGCTTAAAGCAGTATCCTCATGAATTTTCCGGCGGCATGAGACAACGCGTTATGATAGCGATGGCGCTTGCCGGCAACCCAAAGATGCTTATTGCTGACGAGCCTACAACGGCACTTGATGTTACTATTCAGGCACAGATTCTGGAAATAATAAAAGAACTTCAGAAGAAAATAAACATGTCCGTTATGCTTATAACCCACGATCTCGGTATTGTGGCGGACAAGGCAGATAAAGTTGTAGTTATGTATGGTGGCAGGATAGTCGAATCTGCACCGTGTGAGGAAATATTCCGCAATCCGGCGCATCCTTACACAATCGGGCTTTTGAATTCGATACCGAAACTTGACAGTTCCGATCCGCTGGTGCCGATTGAAGGCACGCCGATCGACCTGCTCAATCCTCCGAAGGGATGTCCGTTTGCGCAAAGATGCCAGAAGTGTATGAAAGTATGCCTTTCACACATGCCTCCTTACACAAAGATTTCAGAAAATCATGAGAGTGCTTGCTGGCTTCACGATCCGAGAGCAAAGGCAGCAGCGGGAAAGGAGGCTGTTAAATGAGCGAGGAACTTATAAGAACAGAAGGACTAAAACAGTATTTTCATGTAAAAAATAGTTTTAGCCGCGGAGTCGTCAAAGCTGTTGACGGCATATCGCTTTCCATAGCAAAAGGTGAAACATTAGGCCTTGTCGGTGAAAGCGGATGCGGAAAATCTACATTTGGAAGAACACTTTTAAGATTGATTGAACCGACAGACGGCAAGATTTTCTATGAGGGCAAGGATGTAACAAAAGGCGATTTTACACCCTACCGCAGGAAGATGCAGATCATATTCCAGGATCCATACGCTTCTCTTGACCCCAGAATGACTGTTGCGGATATTGTCGGTGAACCCCTCGATATCCATAAGTTATACAAGAATAAAAAAGAGCGCAAGGAGCGTATAATGGAGCTTCTGCGTATGGTAGGGCTTAACTCCGACCATGCACAGCGCTTCCCGCATGAATTTTCAGGCGGTCAGCGTCAGCGTATAGGCATAGCGAGAGCGCTTGCGGTGCAGCCGTCGTTTGTCGTTTGCGACGAGCCGGTTTCGGCGCTTGATGTTTCTATACAGGCACAGATAATTAATATGCTTGAGGAAATGCAGAAAAAATTAAAGCTGACATATCTTTTTATCGCCCATGATTTGTCAGTTGTTAAACATATAAGCGACAGAGTCGGAGTTATGTATTTGGGTTCACTCGTTGAGTTAGCGCCGAGTGATGAATTATACAGAAATCCGATACATCCGTATACTCAGGCTCTTATTTCTGCAATTCCAATTGCGAAGCCGAAGTCAGAAATCACAACAAAAAGGCAGATACTAAAGGGTGAGATTCCTTCACCGCTTAATCCGCCTTCAGGGTGCAAGTTCCGCACACGCTGCCCAATGGCAAAGCCGGAATGTGCGGAGGTAGTGCCGCAATTGCATGAAGTAATGCCGGGGCATTATAGTTCCTGCATTTTAAAATAGAGAAATACTTCAAAAAATATATTAAGAGGAGAGGTTATATGAAGATCAGGAGAATCATTTCATTGGCGCTTGCCTTGCGATGATTGTCGGTGTGTTAACTGGCTGCAAATCGCAAGGAAGCACAAATCCTGCTGAAACACCGATCAGGGTGTGCGTAGGTTCTGAGCCGAAGTCAATTGACCCGGCAATTAATCAGGCAGTTGACGGTTCAATTTATATTGTCCATGCATTTGAAGGTTTAACAAAGTACGACAAGAATGCCAAAATTGTCCCAGGTGTTGCAAAGAGCTGGGATATCAGCGATGACCAACTGACCTATACTTTCCATCTCAGAGAAGATGCCAAATGGAGCGACGGCAAACCTGTAACAGCCAACGACTTTGTTTATGCTTGGCAGAGAGCAGTTAATCCTTCAACTGCTTCAGCCTATGCGTATCAGCTCTATTATATTAAAAATGCGGAAGCTATCAACTCCCAGGCAATAGATGAATCTGGCAATCCCCAGAAAGTAAAGTTTGACAAAGACGGCAATCCCGTTCAAGACAAAGATGGCAACTATGTCGCTGATCCAAACGGAAAATATATTTCCGCAAAAGACGATGGATCTCCAATTTGGCTTGACGATCTCGGTGTAAAAGCAACTGATGACCATACCCTCGTAGTAACACTCGAGGCGCCTTGCATTTATTTCCTCGATATTGTCGGCTTCCCGGCACTTTATCCTGTTAGAAAAGACATTGTTGAAAAAGATCCAGACGGATGGGCAAATGATCCGAAAACATATATCGGCAATGGCCCGTATATCCTGAAATCATGGGAACACAACAGCAAAATGGTATTCGTAAAGAACCCGAACTACTATGATGCTAAGAACATTGTCGGTGCTGAACTTGATTTCACGCTGATGGATGACACAAACTCCATTCTCGCAGCTTTCAAGAACGGCGAACTTGACCTTGCGGATTCATATCCTACAAATGAGCTTGCAAATCTTCAGGCAAGCGGCGACGCAAAGATTTACGACCAGCTCGGTATTTACTATTATGTGTTTAATACGAAAAAAGCTCCTTTTGACAACCCGAAGGTAAGAGAAGCTCTGACTCTTGCTGTCGACAGGGATTATCTTGTTAAGAACGTTGCCAAGGGCGGACAGAAGCCCGCAGGTTCTTTCGTACCTTATGGTATCCTTGATGCTGACGGCAATACAGACTTCAGGGAAAAGGGCGGCGAAATTATCAACATCAGTGACACAAAAGCTAATATCGAGAGAGCTAAAAAGGCTCTTGCAGAAGCTGGTTATCCCGACGGTAAAGGCTTCCCGACTGTTGAACTTAAGTTTAACACCGACGAAGCCCATCAGAAGATAGCTGAATATATCCAGTCCGAATGGAAAAAGAATCTCGGCATCAATGTCACCCTCGTTAACGAGGAATGGTCAGTATTTATCAATGACCGTAACACCGGCAACTATCAGGTTGCAAGAGACGGTTGGGTAGCAGACTATTCTGACCCGATGACATTCCTTGACATCTTCACAAGTACAAGCGGTAATAACGACGGTAAGTATACAAATCCTGCTTATGATAAGATCATTTCAGAAGCAAAGAAGACTTCCGATGCTGCAAAGCGTATGGAATTGCTGCATCAGGCTGAAAAGACAGTGCTTGACGATTATGCCGTAATGCCGATCTACTACTACACTGACCCAGACCTCGTAAGCAAGAATCTGAAGGGTTATGTCCATTCTCCGATGGGCTATAAATTGTTCATGTGGGCTTCAATAAGCAAATAAAGCATAAACCGCAGGCTGCCCTGTGATTGACAGGGCAGCCTTTTTGTTTATAAATATCCCTATAACGACTTAATGTGATTTTGTCATTTAACGGTTATTCGACAGTTAAAATTAAAGCTTGACAAACACAATCCGTTATACTATTATGAATATAATAAAATGAGAGCGTGGTGTAGCACGCTTGTATAATAGTTAAAGCTGATGAAAAAGACAAAACCGGATACATAACCTCACAGAGAGCCGCGTGAAGCTGGGAAGCGGTAGGGAAAATCCGGCGGTTGGGCTTTGGAGTGCGGAAGGAACGCAGTTTTAAAACTGTTAGTAAAATCCGACGTTGCGCGGCGCGTTAAGCCGCATAGAGGCGGGACTGCATAGTCTATGCAGTTCAAGCAAGGTGGTACCGCAGACTGACGTCTGTCCTTGTATAGGACAGACGTTTTTTGTTGTAAATAACTGTTAGGATGTTGAAGATATATAAAAGTGTTGGGGGCTGGATATATGAAGAAATTGTTGATGGGCAACGAAGCTATAGCATTTGGAGCGATAAAAGCCGGCGTCAATGTGGTATGCGGATACCCTGGAACGCCGTCCACAGAGGTGCTTGAGACTGTTGCGAAAAATAATGACTGCGGCATATATGTAGAGTGGTCCGTCAACGAAAAAGCGGCTATGGAGCTCGCTGCTGGGGCGTCTTATACCGGCGCGAGGGTTATGGTCACAATGAAACAGGTTGGCCTCAATGTGGCGTCCGATCCACTTATGAGCCTTACATATATAGGGACAAATGGCGGAATGGTTATCGTTGTCGCCGACGACCCTGGCCCCAATTCCTCACAGACAGAACAGGATACAAGACATTTTGCAAAGTTTTCGAATCTTCCGGTTCTCGACCCGTCAACGCCTGAAGAGGCGTACGAAATGGTTCAGTACGCATTTGAACTTTCGGAACAGATTGGGCTTCCGGTGTTTTTGAGGCCGACAACCCGCGTATGCCATGCCTGTGCCGCTGTTGAGATAGATAATGAGCGTAAAGAGCACCGGCCGAATGGCTTTGTAAAGAGCCCGAAATGGGTTATATTCCCGGCGCTTGCTTATAAAAAACACATAGAACTCGAAAAACAGCAGGATGAAATCGCTGAAATTTTTAATAGCTGCCGCTTTAATTACATAACCGGCAGCGGCAATGTCGGGATCGCAGCTTCCGGTATTTCTTATGCCTATGCCCACGACGCAGTAAAGAAGCTGGGCCTTAATGTCAAGATGTTTAAGGTTGGCACAGCCTACCCATTCCCGGCCGGAAAAGCGGAGGAATTCTTAAAAGGGCTTGATAAGGTACTTGTAATAGAGGAACTCGACCCTGTCGTTGAAGAAGCATTGCAACTAATTGCATATAAATCCGGCAGCAGGGCGCAGATATATGGCAAAAAAACCGGAAACGTTCCAAAAGCCGGCGAGTACAGCCTTGAAAAAGTCGAAAAAATTATATCCGATTTCATGGGTATCGAAGATAAAACGGAAGAAGAAACTCCTTATCCGGAAGCACTTCCGATGAGAGCGCCGAATCTCTGCGCAGGCTGCCCGCACCGCGCGTCGTTCTATGCCGTAAAGCAGGCGATGAAAGGGCAAAAAGCGGTATTTACCGGCGATATTGGCTGTTATACCCTTGGCAACGCGAAGCCCCTCGATATGACAGATACATGCCTTTGCATGGGCGCCTCTATAACAGTCGCGCAGGGTATCAAGCGCGCCGAACCCGATACAAAGCTTTTTGCGTTCATCGGCGATTCGACGTTTTTCCATACAGGTATCTCAGGAGTTATAAACGCGCTTTACAACGGCACACAAATAACTATTATAGTGCTCGACAATTCCACCACCGCGATGACTGGCCATCAGCCCCACCCGGGAATCGGCAAGACGATGATGGGCGGCTTATCGCCGAAAGTCAGTATTTACGATACCCTCAAGGGCTTGGGCGTTGAATATGTTCGTAAAATCAACCCGTTTGACCAGAAAACGGCGATTGAAGCGGTTAAGGAAGCGGCTAATCAGCCGAGGGTCTCGGCGATAATTTTTGAAGCCCCCTGTATAGCGCTTTTCAAAAAAGAATGTATATATAAAGTTGACACTGAAAAGTGCAAGGCCTGCTCCAGATGTATTAAAGAAATCGGCTGCCCGGCCATTCATCTGGATGAGAATAAAAAGGCAGAAATCGACACATCACTTTGCTATGGCTGCGGATTATGCACAGATGTTTGCCCGTTCGGCGCGATTGGGAGGGACGAGAAATGAAATGTGATATCTTAATTGCCGGTGTTGGCGGTCAGGGACAGGTTCTTGCTTCTCGGCTTTTGGGAGCTGCCGCAATCGACGCTGGTTTTGACGCGAGAACGAGCGAAACAATAGGCATGTCGCAGCGCGGCGGTTCGGTTACAAGTTCAGTTAGAGTCGGTGGCGGCGTCTTAAGTCCCTTGGTTCCGGATTCAGGTGCTGATTTGATATTGGGCTTTGAGATCTGCGAAACCGTCAGAAACTTAAAGAAACTTTCAAAGACCGGCGCTGTTGTTTTGAATACACAGGTTATAAGCCCGGTTTCGGTTTCCTTGGGTATTTCAAAATACGATTCCGACAGGATGATAGACTTCATAAAAAGTAAAGTCAAAAACCTTGTTGTGGTTAACGCATGCGAGATGGCAATTAAGGCAGGTTCAATAAAGGCCGCAAACGTAGTAATGTTAGGCGCGGCCTGCGGTGCAGGATTTCTTCCCTTTGAAAAGGAGAGGTTCTTATCCGTCATAATAAATAATGTTCCCGAGAAGTTTAAGTCACTCAACGGAACAGCTTTTGAGTATGGTTATAATTATGCAGCGGCTTTGGTAAAGTAGCATCTTGTCAAATAATATTAGCTTGGAGGATCAGTGATATGAACAGCGAAGTTTTTTCGCAAATTAAGGAACTAATTGACCGCGTTCTTGAAACCAGCCCATTCTATAAGAAAGTCTTTAGAGACGCCGGACTTACTGCGGCAGATATAAAGACGCCGGAGGATTTTGAAAAAATACCTTTCACAGACAAAGAGGCACTCCGGGAAGCGTATCCTATGGGTCTCCTTTCTGTGCCGCAAGAACAGGTGGTTAGAATCCATTCGACTTCCGGCACGACCGGCACTCCTGTAATCATACCTTACACAAAACAGGATGTTGAGGATTGGGCGACAATGTTTGCGCGCTGTTTTGAGATTGCGGGCGTTACCAATAAGGATGTTATTCAGATCACTCCGGGCTATGGTTTGTGGACGGCAGGTATAGGTTTTCAGGCTGGGTGCGAAAAACTGGGCGCGATGGCGATTCCTATGGGGCCGGGCAACACCGACAAGCAATTTCAGATGATGATAGACCTGAAAAGCACCGTCTTGTGCTCCACCTCGTCTTACGCGCTGCTTATCGCAGAAGAAGCACAAAGGCGCGGAATAAAAGATAAACTGAGCCTCAAACGCGGCATAATAGGTTCGGAGCTTTGGGGCGACCTCATGCGCAAGCGCATCGAGAGAGAACTCAACATAGAGCTGTTTGACATATATGGCCTTACTGAAGTCTATGGCCCTGGTATCGCGATTGACTGCGATAAACACGAGGGGCTGCATTACTTCGACGACTTTCTGTATTTCGAAGTGATAGACTCAAATGGCAATCCGGTCAAAGACGGTGAGTGGGGCGAACTTGTAGTGACTACCCTCAAAAAACAGGCGGCGCCTCTTATCCGTTACCGTACCCATGACCTTACGAGAAAGCTCACTAAAAAGTGTTCATGCGGCAGGGAATACCCGATGATAGACAGAATCATGGGCAGAACGGATGATATGGTCAAGGTAAAGGGCGTCAATATCTATCCGGGCCAGATAAATACGGTTCTTACAGATTGCAAGGGCGTGAGCAGTGAATATCAGGTACATATTACTCACGAGAATGGCCGGGATATTTTCAAACTCAAGGTTGAGAGAAAAGACGGCTTCGCGCCCGAAGAGGTTGAAAAGGAAGTAGCGGAGGTTTTCAAACGCAAAATTGGCATAAAGATTGAAGTCGAAGCGGTTGCTATAGGTGATTTGCCAAGAAGCGAGAAAAAGAGCAAACGCGTTTTTGACTACCGCCAGAAATAATTAAATTATTGCTATAGATGACCTCAGAGATACATGCAAAAACAACTCCCTAATCAAAAGCCGGAGCGGTTACCCCCCAATAAGGGTTGGCCGCCCCGGCTTTTGATATAAGCCAAACTAAAAGTGTATTGAGTATAAATGGCAGGCTCATGAATGTTTAATTCAATCCGGCAAAAAATGAATAGTCAAAAGGAGGCAAACAAATAATATAAGAAAAAAGCCGGAGGAATTAACAAATGAGTTTTAAATTACCTATAAAAGATATTCATGGTCGTGAGATTCTGGACTCCCGCGGAAATCCTACAGTAGAAGCGGAGGTAACGATTGAAAACGGCGTTTGTGCTTGTGCCGCGGTGCCGTCGGGAGCCTCTACAGGTGCTTTTGAAGCACATGAGCTGCGGGACGGCGACCCGAAACGCTACATGGGGCGCGGTGTAACAAAGGCAGTCGGCAATATTAACGGCGAACTTAGGAATACACTGATAGGCATGGACGCGTTGGCACAGGCGGAGCTTGACAGGCGTATGGTTGTGCTTGACGGGACACCGAATAAGTCAAGACTTGGCGCAAACGCCATTCTCGCTATATCCCTTGCCAATGCGAAAGCGGCGGCAAAAGCGCTGAACATACCTCTTTACCGCCACTTAGGCGGGCAAAGAGCCAACACGCTCCCGGTTCCTATGATGAATATATTAAACGGCGGCGCGCACGCCAAAAATAACATCGACATTCAAGAATTTATGATAATGCCTGTCGGTGCGGAAAGTTTCTCACAAGGCTTGCAGTGGTGCGCTGAAGTTTATCATAACCTCGGCAAGGTGCTTGCCTCAAAGGGTTTGGCGTCCGGCATAGGCGACGAGGGCGGATATGCGCCGAACTTAGGCAGCGACAGGGAAGCTCTCGACGCCATTGTGGAAGCGATAACAAAATCCGGTTATTCACTGGGCACGCAATTTTTAATTGCGATTGACGCGGCGTCCTCAGAATGGAAACAGGATGACGGCAGTTATCTGCTACCTAAGATGAATAAGCGCATGAGCGTTCAAGACCTGATGGGGTATTGGCAGGAACTTGTCGGTGCTTATCCGATTGTATCTATCGAGGACGGCTTTGCGGAAGAGGATTGGGACTCGTGGACAATGCTGACTAATGCACTCGGGTCCGATATCCAGCTCGTCGGCGACGACCTGTTTGTAACCAATGCAAAGAGGCTTCAGAAGGGCATACTGCTGGGGGCAGCCAATTCAATTCTCATTAAGGTAAACCAGATTGGCACGCTCACTGAAACATTTGAGGCTATTGCAAAGGCACAACGCAGCGGCTACACAACAATAATATCCCACCGTTCCGGCGAAACAGAGGATACCACGATAGCGGACATTGCTGTTGCGGTCAATGCCGGCCAGATAAAGACAGGCGCTCCTGCGAGAAGTGAACGTGTCGCAAAGTATAACCGGCTCCTTCGCATTGAGGAGGAACTGCGGGGAGCAGCAGAGTACCCCGGACTTGGCGCCTTCTATAATCTTCAATAATTTCAGAGCGGCATAAGCCGCCTTACATAAGAACTGTTTTATTAAATAAAAGCAAAAATCGCATTTCTTTAGATTGACATTTGAATTATCTTGTGGTAGAATTTAATATGCCGCGTGCTATGGGCTTTAAAGTATGCAGTTTTGCATCGCCCCGTGCAGCGAGATTGTAATAAGGCAGGTGCCTTTAGTAATGTATGCAATAATCGAAACAGGCGGTAAGCAGTACCGTGTGCAGGAGGGCGACACAGTTTTTATTGAAAAACTCGGCCTTGATGAGGGCGAATCAGTATCTTTCGATAAAGTTGTCGCCGTAGGCAAGGATGATGGTTTTGTTGCCGGAACGCCTTATGTTGATGGCGCGAAAGTAACAGCAAAGATCCTCAAGAACGGTAAAGGCAAAAAGGTCATTGTTTTCAAATACAAGGCCAAGAAGAATTACCGCAGGAAAAAAGGACATAGGCAGCCATACACTAAGGTCCAGATTGAAAAAATTGAGGCTTAATTGTGATTAAGGCGCAGTTTTTCAAGGTTGATGATAATTACTGCGGATTCAGCATATCGGGCCATGCAGGGTATGCTGAAAGAGGACATGATATTGTTTGTGCCAGTGTATCGTCGGCAGTTCAAATGGCGGCGAATACAGTCACCGAAATAATCGGAGCCGACGCCGCAGTAAAGAATGTTAATGGTACGATATCATTGAAGCTTGATTGTAACAGCGGTGAAAAAACAGAAAGTGCAATGTCTGTTATCGCTGGATTGCGCCTGCATTTGTTGCTGCTGTCAAAGCAGTACAAGGGGACTATAAGTGTTTACGATACGGAGGTGTAATATATGCTTATTATATCAATGCAGCATTTCGCCCATAAAAAAGGTGTCGGTTCTACAAAGAACGGACGTGACAGTGAGTCAAAGCGTCTTGGCGTAAAGCGTGCCGACGGCCAGTACGTTCTCGCAGGCAATATACTTGTACGCCAGCGTGGAACACACATTCATCCGGGTGTTAATGTTGGCCGCGGCAGTGACGATACACTCTTTGCAAAAGTCAACGGCAGGGTTAAGTTCGAGCGTTTCGGCCGTGACCGCAAGCGTGTAAGTGTTTATGCGGAGTAGTAATTAGCTGAATATTTATTGTCCCGCTTATAAAAGCGGGGCAATAAATTCTCTTTTACTTTATATGATGTAAAAGCACTTGATTTATAGTGCTTTATAGTGTATAATACTCATTGTTGTTTTGCCGGTGTGATGGAATTGGCAGACGTGCGGGACTCAAAATCCCGTGGTGGCGACACCGTGCGAGTTCGACCCTCGCCACCGGCACCATAAACAAACCTTCATAACCGAAGAGGTTATGAAGGTTCTACTTTTTCATGTGGTTCTTTTCATTAAGAAAATTAGATTTTGTCCAAACTTTGTCCATTTAATTATTAAAAAGGCGCGGTTTCTTACCGCGCCTTTATTTTTATACTATATTCACCACTGTGCCTTTATAACTTACTCGTTAAATATATCCGAGATTGTCTGCTTCTTAATTTTCCTTTGAGTGAGCACGCCAGCGAGTGTTGGGCTTATAATACCGACGAGTAAAGCAAATAAGCAAACAATCAGAGACAGCCTAAACGTCCAATTTAGTGCAAATATTATCAACAGATAAATCAATATGCCCAGAATTAAACCGATAACGGAGCCAACAATACCAGTAAACATGCATTCAACCGAGTAAAACTTTGAAATCTGTGAATTGCTGCCGCCGATAATTTTCATTATACCGATTTCCCGTTTCCGGCCCATTATTGTAATAGTCATTATATTTGAGAAATTCAGTACTACAATGAGTGAAGTAATAAGGAAGAGCAAAATGATAAACATATTTACATATTTGAAATACCCGTTTATCATCTCTAAAATAGCGAGATTATTCACTACGATAGCGTCAAGACCTGTGTCGATCAATTCTTGTGACATATTAGATTTTGTATTCAATAAATCGGTAATCCGCTTTGATTCTTGCTCAAGTAAATTTACATCAGTTACCTCAGCAAGTATTGCGCTGTATTTGCTGTCTTTAACAATAGGGCTTTCTTCGCTTATTAGAATAATATTGTTTATTACATCCGTGATGTTAGAGTATCCCATTCTCCTCATCTTGTCGAGGATACCAGAAACTTTAAACGTATATTTTTTCCCCAAATACTCTATGTCAATAGAGTCACCAAATTTAATTCCATACGTTTTGGCAATATCGGCTCCAATAATCACTTCATCTTTATTTGCGCAGAAAGTACCTTGCTTTATTTTAACCCTATACAAATCAAGAAACACTTGATTTGAAGAATCAATCTTCGAAGATAAAATTATTTTGTTTTTTCCTTCGGAATCTTTATAAAATACAGATGTTACATCTATATCTTTGATTCCGGTGCTTTTAGCGATGTTTTTTTCGCTGTTTACAATGTCAAGCGTAGAGTTGTCGTAAACAGGAAGACACCAATATGTAAGTGTGTTTTTTCTGTTGCCAACAGCAATAGTCATTACTTTATCGTCTGATATTTTCATTTGAGAGTATAGCACATCTTTAAAAGAACTTGAAAGGGAAGCAACTAAAACTAAAAGAAGTACACCTACTGAAACGCCCGCAATATTATGTATAAATTTTTTCCTGTTTGAGAGAATGCTTTTAACGGCCATTTTAAAATAGAATTTCATTTTGTCTCATCCGCCTCGACAATCTTGCCATTCTTAAGCGTCACAGTTACATCCGCTTTATTGGCGATTTTAAGATTATGCGTAACCATAATAATCGTGCAGTTTTTCTGCTGTTTTATGTCCATAAAAATTTGGATTATTTTTTGTTCGTTCTCTTCATCCAGATTTCCGGTGGGTTCATCGGCAATAATCACCGATGGCGAATTAATCAAAGCGCGGCAAATAGCAATCCGCTGTTTTTCTCCTCCGCTTAATGTTGAAACAGGCTTCTGCAGTTTGTTTTCGGGAATTCCTACAGAATTTATTGCATCTTTAATCATTTTTAAGCGTTGGCTGGAGTTTTTAATTCCCGCAAAATATAAGGGGATTTCCAAGTTGTCAAGGACGCTATACCGTTCGATAAGTGAAAAATTCTGAAATACAAAACCAATATGCTTTCTCCTGATTTCTGTTATCTGTTTTTGATTCACATCAGAAAGGTTGTGATCGCATACGATAACAGAGCCGCTGTCAGCCTTTTCAACGGTACCAATAATACTGACCAATGTTGTTTTTCCAAGCCCGGACCGGCCGACTACACTGTAAAACTTGCCGGTTTCGAACTGATAAGACGCATTATCCAAAATCACCAACGGCTCTGCACCATTAGGATAGCTTTTGCATACAGAATCCAAAACGACTGAATACATTTTTAATCCCTCTGTCCCAAATATCTGCGAATTCCTTGCTGCGCTACATTTGTATAAACATAAATAAAAATAGAACATTAAGTTATTATTATGAAAAATTATATCATAGATATGAGATAATATACAAACTTTTTACCCCATGATAAAACTGCCTCGCTCTCTAAAAATAAGAGCCAGTCTTTTGCCGATGTGGCAAAAGGCTGGCTGAATTTATCCGAAGGGCATTATTAAGTCTGAGTAGTAATGATGCTTAAAATTAGGAATAAATATCTCATATCTTTAGAGTAGCAATTGTCAAACAGGTTTTAACTTTCCTCGTCCATATCCCAATGAAGTTTTTGCCCCAATACCTTGTTCTGAAAATACATAACTCAGTGTATTTTCAAGTTTTGATTTTTCATCATTACTTAACGGTTCATATGAACCGATGTAAATATTGAACTGCATATTTTCAATACATATGAATTCGATAGGCACTGGCTTCTGGTCATCCGTAGGCGGTTTACCTCCAAAATTATTATAGTAAAGAGGATAAAGTGGAGTAATCACATCTCTATACAATGTTCCGTTACATTTTGCGTCTGGGTAACTGTCGAAAAAAATAAGCTGTCCCATTCTATTTTCATGTTCTAATTCATCTTTAGGCGTTTCGTTCTCGGACGAACCGAACAGCCGCAGCACTTCCTCAGCGTCATTATCGCCATTGCAATTTATTTCAATCCAACAATGGCGCATAAGACCTTTCAATGTGCTGGCAGGGATGTAAGGTATCCCATAAACAGGGTGCAGAGTTGAAACTGATAAATTGCCAAATGGCGACACTCCACCGATACCGATTGCCCAGCGGGAGTCACCTTGCTCTATAGTAAACTTCCTATATTGTATATTTAACGTTGTCAGCAAATATTGCGTCTTGCCATCTAAATCGTTCAGCAAATTCTTTATTGTATCATTTGCGTTGTTGCTATATTTTAGAGAATAAGATTGCTTAATTTGAAAATATGGTGTTACCTTACCTTTGCTTAAATATGCATACCTGCAAAACTTTAAAAATAGATTATCAATTTGATTTTTATAGTGATATATAAGATCGGAGGTTCCTTGGGGCAGAATTTCATTTCGGTCATCATTTTGATTGTTACGTTGTTGTTTCTTTTTCATTGTGAATCCGCCCCTTCAGCAAAGCGTTTCAGCCATTCGAGCAGAGCAAGAGTTTCAGCTTCAAGAAACCGATATGTATCAATCTCACTCTCTGCAATAATACCCATCAAATCGTTACCATCAAATCCCGGTGTTTTTTGTTCTTTAAACCATTCATTAATATGTTTATAAAATATTCTATAATCACTTTTTGAGTAAATGAACGCCATGGCAAGTCCAAATCCATTGCTTAAAATCATGGCAGGAAGAGAACGAACGTGACTGCGGTATTTTTGAAGAGCTTCACCGTGCAATTTTGAGACCTTTTCAAACGCAAATTTTGCCCGTTCGTTTACAACGTTTTTAGTCATTTGTATCACCGCCTTTTAAATAGGTCATGACAAAACCTTTACCAAGCGTTGCATCTGCGCCTATTTGAAAAACAGGTGGGAGTTTATCAGAGAAGAAGCCCATAAGTTCTGGTGCCTTGTATTTAGGTTCTTTTGAATCCGGTTTTGAATCTAATTTGGCATCTGACATCATTATAAAACTGTAAAGGATGCTTTCCTCCGGCAGATATTCTTCAGTAAAAAGGGCTTTATTCTCAACAACTCCATTGTTACCGATTTTTATTCTGGTGACAATAGATGTCGCGTGTGTAACAAAGTCTTTAAAATCGTCGTCGGGGAGTAGAACAGCTCTTTCAGCTATGTCCTCCGTCAGGCCGATATAATGCTTGAGATCATTGCAACACCGCTCAAAGTCAGGACTTTTTCCAATATAGTATCGAAATTCATCTAACAATATTGAATACTTGCCGGCATTATTGTCCAATGAAAGAATATTGTTTTCACTTGCCAAAGCGGGCGCGTCTGATGGTATGCAAATTTTATTCTTTACACCAAAAGATTCCATGTCATTTTGAAATCTTTTTATAACCATAGGACAAGTAATCAAAGCGTAAATGCCTTTTGCAGAACGAACGGGGAAAAACAGCAGTCGGGCATCTGTAATTGCAATTGCCGCTGCTGATAATTCGCTTGCTCCTTCTTCTCCAAATATTGCATTTATGATTTCATGGTCGTTATTATTATTTTTATTTTTATCATTGAATTCAAATGTATCACGCAAGCAACCTTTTATAGTTGAAGACTCGATTTTGGGGTACCCTGTATGTACTTCCCGCTGAATGGGGAGATCAACCGAACGAATATCAGTTCCGCTTCCGGCGTGTAACGGAGTCAACACCTTTAGGAATAAAACTTTCTTTTGATCATACATCGTGAATTTCTCCTCTCTTATGTTTACTTATCGCCCCGACTAAACAATAACCGAAACCGCGGCTGCAATAGCGCAGGCGGCTAATTTTCCAATGTTCAAACCCAAGTGATTCGCGGTATTCACTTATGCATTTTTTATGGAAAAGGCGTATTACATCTTTCATGTTTCCATCCAGCAGCTTAAAATAGTACACACTACCTGCCGGTACGGCGTAGCGCATTTCTTTGGGCGTTGGTTTTAACTTGTAGTCTTTTCCATCATGGAGCTTTTCTGATGACTTTTCATTTTTCTTGCAAGTGAACCCACCTACTGCAACTGGTCTTCCAACAGCAGCGCTAAAAAGCTTCACGCGAACACTGTGTTTATCATGGGTGAAAGTTCCTGTCATAGTTTCACTATTAATCCAGCCGGGTAGCCAACCCTTTTCAAAGATAGCGGGCGTGGCAAGATACAGTTTGAAACAGTCGCTGTCAATATTCGGAGGTTCAGGAATCGGAAGCTCTTTTTCTATGCGGGTAACGATACCTAGTTTTCCATCTCCTCCTATATGTATAATCGATTTTTCCGGAGATTTAATGCCTGATGCCTCCAGCGCCAGACTGCATCGATGTTCTTCATTAGATGGAATTATCAAAGTTTGCTGATAAAGCTTCCCAGTGGCTGCCATTCTCTTGTTGTCATCGATACCATTTCCAATACGGTTTTCTTTTATGATGTAGTCACCCAATGGACATACCGAAAAATCTGATGTTTCAGCATATAAGTAATCTCTCATTACTTTTTCGTTTATATAGGCTCCACCGTTGACATGAGGTGGTTTTTTATTTTTTTGCGGTGATTTTAGAAAATAGGCAAGAGGAAAACTGCTCCCAGCCGCGGATGATAAGCCTAATTCATGGGCAATGAATCGACCATCATTTTCTTCGATATATAGATCAAGGGGAATTGGAAACATTATGTGGTTGTCTGCAATAACACCATTCCATCCTATCCTTAATCGCCTGGAGAAAGTATTCTTGTTGCAGTCTGGGTTTTCAATCGGCACTGCACAGTTTCTTAACGCACCAGCATAAACATACGGAAACGGTGGGAAAATGCTTTCAGCGTAGTTGTTCACGCCGCCGGCATCGAATGGTGCTGCATCTCTAAAGAACCACGAATCTATCGCATCTATTTGGTAGTACAAGGAACTTCCTCCTTTCCTAAGAACGCGGCAATTTTCAGAGCAGAAGTGAAATTTTCTAAATCATGATTGCATTGCTCAAATAAATTTAAAATTTCAGTTATAATATCTTCTTTACCTTCCGGAGGGCAGATGCTCGAAACAACAAGAGGCTTTAGCATTTCTTCTTGAAAAGCTTGTCCGCCGTCCAAAAGCTCTTGCAGCACAGAAAGAAGCGAATAAATGCTGGATACTGAGAGAGTGCCTGAACTGACTGATTCATATATTTTCTGTAAGGCATCCAAACTTGCACAGCTTTCGCCGAATGGATTGCATACAATTGTTTCTTTTCCAGAGCGCTTATATACAGTTATGGCATATGAGTTTTTATCCTTTTTTGCCAGCCGCTCCATTTCATCTGCCAAATTGAGCACATTTTTAAGCGGAGGCATGAGATGTGCATACACAATCCCTGCGCTAAATGTATTATGAACCATTTCTTGAAATTTCTCACGTAATGCCATAAGTGCACGAATAGCTTTACTTACCGGAAAGAAGCCTAAAAAATCCTCCCCTCCGGCATAAATGCATTCGCCTTTATATTCTTTTATGATATCAGGAACCTTAGTTGCAAACTCTCCGATTTCCTCACTTAATTGTCTTTGCTGCTCTTCCGAACAATTGCTGTAAGTACTGCCAATGTTATCGCCGTCGAATTTGACTACGGCATAGTAAGATGATATTTTTTCTCCATTTAAATATTTAATGAGCTCATTAGCTATATCTACGTCTTTAGAAGTATACTCTCCTGTATTCTTAGATAAATCAAATCCGTTTTGACGGTCAAATACTGCTTCTGCCGCTTCTGCAGACAGGTATTTAAATAGATTTTCTACAACTGGGTCATTTTCAAATCTATTCTTTAAGAGCATATATGCAACAGAAATTATATTGGTATTATACTGATATTTCTGAAATTTTTTATCTGCAATGCAATAAAGCATACGTTTGATGAATGCAAGGGCGCTTAGTCCTTCCCCGGGCTTCAATGCGTAAAACCATTTATCTTCGTTGGCGAATTCTATTACTTCAGATAAAAATTCTGGCTGCGTCTTTTTCTCATCTTTATACTTGACAAATATGGCGTTGTATTCGGGGAAAAGAGAGCATTTTCTGCCTGCAGGTTCAGTAGTCTGAGAAAAAGGTCTTATAGTTTTAGCAGCTTGCAATTTTGAGGTGATTTTTTCAATGTCGTCTTTGCTTATTTTACCACCGACATTTTTGCATTCCTGATAAGCCCAATATACTTCCGGAAAATCTTTAAGCTGAGCTATGATACTTTTATTAGGTTTAATTTCACATTTCTCAAAGACAGACTCATAGATTTCCTTAAATTCGGACCGAACTTCTTTTTCCATTAATTTAGCAAGTCCGTCCAAACGGCTGCAGATAAAATTTTCACCTTTTAAACACTGTTCATCTGAGAATGTAATTCTTAACAAGATTCGGTTTGGAACATTCGGTGTTTCATTTTCTTTATAAACAGGAAGAAGCCGTTTAATCTCTATATCAGTTTTCAGGGCATCGACTGCGTTGCAAGTATGTATTATTAAATACGATAATAAAAAACTCCCTGCGTATAAATCCCGCATTTTACGAGAATTCCCGATAAATGATTGGACAGGGCCTATTGTAAATGAAAGAAGATATTGTTTCATTTTTCATCGCCTTTCTCGATTTTATCAACGAAAGCATCTTGAATATTATCCCATTTCGTTTTTTCATTATCCTGTTTCTTTGTTGGATTGTAACCATTTTTTTGATTTTTGGGTTTGTTTTCGAATTTTTTTGAAGGCACGAAGTTCAGAAAAGTATACACCGGAACAATTCCTTCATTAACTTCTGCAAGGCTTACAATAACGGAAGAAGCAAAATGAAAACCGTTATCTACATCGCCTAATACATATGAATTACGGAAATCTAATTTTGTATTGTGTGAAGCGAAATCTACTTTTTTCAAGTATTCTTTTATACAGTCTTTTGTTTTTTTCAGTAGTGGACTGCCAAAATGTATTTTTTTAATGTAGGGTCTATCATTGTCTGGTTTGTCGTTATCTGATGGATTTTGCAGGATGATGTCTCTTTCGCCGTTTACAACATAAGCCTTCTTTTCACACACATTGTTTAAAAGTTTTACAGTATACTCCGGCAAATCTTCATATGAAATTTTGCTCAGTTCGTCGGTTGTCATGCAGCCGCGGCCGCGACGTGTACGTTTGCCAATCCCGCCGATAAGCAGCGCAAGATTGATCAAATCCTCATACCATTGCTTCAAATAAGAGTATGTTGTTTCAAATTTAACATTAAATACTTTTCCAAATTTATAGCATAATCTTTTGGGACTTTTCTTATGAAATAAGAGAAATTTTTCCTCATACCAACTCTCTTTATTACTATCCAAATCTAATATTTGTATTCTTAATGGGGAGGGCTTTGCAAGTTCTTCTCCGTTTTCTTTTAGTTGTCCTCCGAACCGTTCCACTTCATGCTGATACAGTGTTTTGCTATCAAAATACGGATTGGCAATCCGATATGTATTGCGCAAAAGTCCTTTTAGTTCTGTTGGCCTTGGTTCAAGTTTATCGTTGTTTCCGTGACTGAACATTGGACTGATCACTTTAAGTGTTTTAATTGGTATTTCCGTCATCATTTTTATCCTCTTTTCCGTTACCTTTTCTATTGAACATATCTGCATAAGCTTTATGCGGGAAAAACATAGGATTATTTATGAGCATTAAAAGCTGATTGAGCTGTAAATTCAATGTTAAAAGTGAAACAAGCTGACCCTTTTCATCAATTACTTGGTAATCAGAAAGTTTTCTGGAATACATTACTTCTGGATATTTTAATTCTGTTTTTGAATTCCCGCACATATTTAACTGGCCATGCCAGTTTGCTAAATTCCAATCGTCTTCATGTGGTATCTTGATTTTTATTCTTGGTGGTTTTTTATTAGCAATGATATAAATGTCGAAACTCTTCGTAAGCTTTTTACTCGGCTTTTGGAGTGAGCATAAAATCTTTATTGGTCGAGTTCCTGTTTGATATTTAGCAGGTCCGACACTCATTAATTGTGCCAATCTCGTTATAGAATCACCAGACGTATTCAAGTTATTAATGCTATCGCACCATTTTTTGATGTTCTTAATGTCTTCATCTATTTCCACATTTTGGCTTTTGCATTGCACTACGGCCGCTACAGCTTCAATCGGTATGAATTTGATACGACCTTTTCGGAAAATATATGGTGTATACATTTCATCAAAAATTGCAAGGTCTACTTCATTTGAAACATTTTCATTCGAATCAATCAAGAATACTGACTGCTCAATTACATATTTTTTTGGAACAATTTGTTCAAATAGTTGCTTCCATATTTCTTCGCGAAATCCTCCGATAGTTGGTGGGTGGTTTGGTACAGTAAAATTTAGCTGTGACACAAACGACTTTTCAGCTTTTTTATAATTCTCGATTATCGCTTTTCTAACTTTTTCACTTTTTGACGCTTTTTTTGACATATCGATACACTTTCCTTTTGTTATATATTGGATTAAAAGAAATACCGCGTTTTATTTGCTTCGGCTTATTAAACAAATCTAACTAGCCTCATTTTGCTTGATTTGTATAAAATTCCTATTATTTTAAATTATAGCTCGAATGAAACATCATTTCAACCAAATATTTAAAATATTGACAAAATACTTAAAAATTATTGCCTACATTAGCAAAAAACTTACGCAAAGACCCTGTAACATTAGAAAACTGCAATAAAAAATGCCGCTTTTAGGCGGCATTTCCCTTATCTTCAATCCAATTTTTACATTTACCTGCTCGTGTCACTTCGTATGAAAGGATACTTTACATCTTCGTCAATGAGCATTTTATATTTGCTCGGGCGCCGATACGCATTTCCGTGAACCTCTGTTTCTCGGTATTTCCTGAGCATATCAACGTCAAGTTCTGCAATATATATTCCTTCTTCTTCGCCGGCTTCAAGAATACACATATCTCTTGACCCCGGGCGGTCGGGCAGATATGCAACTCCATCAAAAAGGGTAGAATGGCCGTTGCAGTCAGGTTTTCCAGCGGGGTAGTTGCAAGTTGCAATAGCCATCATATTCTCATAGGCTCTCGCTCTTAACTGTGACAATCGGTTAATCTCCATTGGACATGCATTTGGTACAAGAACCAATTCAGCACCTTTAAGCATTAAGATCCTTGCACTTTCTGGCATCTCCCTATCATAGCAGATCATTGCTCCTACTTTGATGATTCCTTTACCGGTCTCAAGGTCCGCTACATAAAAATCTTCACCTTTGCTGAGCCTTGCTTCATCACCAAATTCACAGGTATGTACTTTTGCGTAATTCAGAACCAAATTCCCATACATATCGAATATACAAACTGTGTTTTTCGGAAGCGGATTAAATGACTCCAGAAATGTAACGCCGATAGCCATTTTTAGTTCCCGCGCAAGGCTTTGGAACTGCTTTACAAAATCGCTTTCCACCGATATGGATTTTCTTTTTAATTCATTAAGGTCCTCAGGTATATCATATCCATCATTCCACATCTCAGGGAACAGTGCAATATCTGCTTCGCGTTTTTTCGCTTCTCTGCAGGCCTCAATTCCTTTTTGCAGATTATCTTTAATAGTTTCCATTGGCAATAACTGAAGCAGTGCAATTTTTAAATACATAAAGCCACCTTCGAAAAAATTTTTCTGGCATTTTGCTTAAATCCGCATTTGGTTAATGCAATCGGAGAATTCCTCCCCACAAATGGCGAAACGCCTTAAATTAGAAATCGGTGTTATTTGTATGCCTTAAGAATAAAGGTTTGACCCCAGTTTTTCAGTATTTTTATTGAAGAAAAACCCGCAGCCTGTAGTGCTTCCATCTCATGCTCTACAGTTAATGGGGTATCATAGTGATAAAACTCATTATCATTAATTTTTTGCAGCTGCTTTAGGTGAAGCAGTTCATTCCTGTGCAACTCTTCCTCTTCATCAGATAATGAAAAATAATCCGTCAAAATAAAATAGCCCGTTTTCTTTAGTGATTTATGTAATTTTGCATAAAGCGGTATTTTTTCCTCTTTAGAAAAATGGTGAAGTGACTCCACAGATACAGCGGCGTCAAATACTTCGCATCCGAATGGAATGTCAAAGTATGAGCCCAAAACCAATTTAATATCCTTTTCGGGAAACTTTGCTTTTAATACGCTTAACATTCCGGGTGCAAGGTCAATGCCCGTTACTTTGGCGGTAGGGTTGATCTTAAAATATTCTTCTAGTTCCAATCCAGTACCACAGCCCAAATCAAGAATATGGGTTCGTGGTTCCTTAGGGAGACATTCAGCTGTAAACGGATAAAATTCCTGCGCTGACTCAATACAGGTTAATTGGTGTTTATCGTATTCATCTAAGCGGTTATCGAAAAAATCCACCATTTTCTCAAGCATAGACGAGTCTCCTCAAATTATATATATCTGTTGTATCGGTTCTTCTGTATGTTTTATCCAGTCTGCATAGCATAATAGCTTGTATATATTTCTTTTAATTTTGTTATATCCCAGATTGTCCTAATTCTTTTATGACAAGCCCCTTTTTTCAACAGGAACTTTCATATTATTTTACTCTGCCTCGGAGTGAAATACAATATATTTTCCAATCCTCAATTTGCGAATAAAGCATGTTACAACAAAATAAGATTCCTGACATTGGCACCTCAGACAAAGTAACCTGTGGTAGTTCAATATCAGGAACCACTTATTTATGACTTTATAAGATCAACTTATATACAACATCATAGCCGCTTGAATATGCGCTAAGTGCTACAAAATTATAAGCTAAGAGATATTGTTTTTTCTATGAGTCTTAATTTTAAGCATTTGCCGATTTATATTAAAAGACATATTTCACCTAATTTCAAAGTCAAGAAAAGTAATATAAGCGCCCTTAAACAAAACGACTCACTCAACGGATAAATAGGGTTAAGTGAGTCGCTTTTGTATGGTACTAGTCAATTACTGAAATTTGTATAAAAATGTTCCACCTTTCAGTACGGGATATTGTTTTATTAGAATTTAATTACTTTTGGCTCCTCGGTAAATGAATAGAATACAGCGGTTGCATCCTTAAAGTAAAGGACCTCTGTATTGTCATCCTCCGGTGAATACATAGATTGAAGTTCTGGATAATTATCAAGCATATGTTTTTTTGCTTCTACTCTGTCATCCCTGATAAGCTTCCCAGTTACTCTAAGCCATTTCCCATCTGCATAAGCACAGATCTCTGCTTTGGGGTTTGCCTGTAGCTGTTTAGACACATTTTTAACCTTGCCTGTCTGGATATAAAGTTTACCTTCGAAAATATCCACTGTACCGAATGGCCGGACTCGTGGCTGGTCTCCCTCTACTGTAGCTAAATAATATGTTCCGCATTTCTTCAAGAATTCATAGACTTCCTGCATGTTATGTCCCTCCTATTTAGTAACAAAATGTATTGAACACAAATAGGGAAGTGTCTAAAAGTAGTATTCGATAGTAAAAGCAAGTTCTATTTCACAATAACCACTGCCAAAAGGCTCAATCTTCTTTTTTGTATTATTGATAATGTATGACGACCTTTCCTTCACACACGGCAGATCCTGTTTTAAACAGGAACTTCGATATTATTTTACTCTGCCTTGAAGTGAAATACAATATATTTTCCAATTCTCGCTTTACGAATAACGCAATTAAATGAGCAAAAACAAGGTTTCCTGACCGGAAGAACACAAGTCGAGAACCTTTTTATATAACAATTTACATTACCGCACTTAATTCTTTTCACTGTACTCATATAAATTTCTACTCTATACTTTATTTTTTCTCGATATGAAATCGGTGTTATCCGCCTCATAGTATAGAAACCCATAGTGCAATTAAGAAATCATATATACCATGAGTGAAAATTAGCGAAAGTATGGTACAGCCTTTGATTTTCTCTCTGAATATACAGAAGATTATTCCAAGCAATGCTGTCAATAAAATCTGAAGTAAATTTCCTTGGAACATATGGAACAGCCCGAACAGTAAAGAGGAGATGATGATAGCAAACCATTTATTGTTCTTGATTTCGAGTAGTTTATTAAATATGTAGCCGCGAAATATCAGTTCTTCTGCGAGAGCAACAGCAAATATCGTGTTGAAAAACTCAAAGATAAATTTCCAAACTTCCGTATATCTTACGTTACTAATATAATTTTTAAAACCCAGAAGAATGGGGAGAACGGTAAAAACTAATGACATGGCAATAGCAAGTAATATACCGATTCCTATTTGCCGCGGGATCTTTTCTTTTGTGAAGCCAAGATCACTTAGTTTTTCCTTATTTGAAATCATTAAAATTGCTGACGGGACAATAAGCAGCCATTGGTTGACAAACATAGCTACTATGCGCAATGGGATAGAAATTGACTTGAGGATATATTGGTTGAATAACGCTATTCCAAAATCAATCAAGAATGTACCTAATACACATATTAATAGCTGAATCAATGATGTTTTAGTTTTTGTTTTAAATATAAATGAATTAATGTCCATTTATAAGCTCCTATTATAAATTTAAGATATCCAAACACTATGGGTATTTTAAACTGTTTTTCACACATAGGGAAGGGGAGCGGGGGGGAGTGACAATTGCTCTTCGAGGATAAGGGTAAACTACGAAATATCGGATATCTTTTAGCATTTTTAAAAGTACCAAGTTAGTCCCATATAGTTATTAACTATCTCTCTTCACAGCGCTTTTGCCCATTTTCTTGATTAACTGTCTTTTAAACAAGATTTCGTTTTTCTCTTTTTGGATACTTGCTTGAATGAACCTGCAAAAATAAAATTTTTGATGGATTGTATAGTTAAAATTATAACATCTGCCTACAATTAATTCAACTTATTGACACCAGAAATACTGAATTGACAAAATCTCAGATTTCCCACAAAAAATGATAAATTTGAGTGTTATTATAGAAGCCATAGGTTTTAAGGATTAAAAGTAAACCGTTGCTAAAAGGGTACAGAATATAAACAAAAAGGCAAGGCAGTTTCATTTATTTTCCTTTCTGCAACAGGTGCTGCATACGCATGATATTCTAGTTTGACGGTTAGATGATTGGTTTAGTTAAAAATAAGAATTGCAAGAAGCACTGTTAACACTGTATTAGATTTGTCGATCGGGCCTTGTTGACGTCAACCATAGAAGTGTTTAGAGATAACAAATCGAGGATCCGCCTGGTGCCAGACCAGATAGGGTCAAAATATGACGGATTTACGATATGAGCGATGGAACCGGCAGAGCCGACTACAAACACCATAATCCACGAAAATATTAGAAAAATTTTCGTTCGCAGTGCCGTAGCTACATCCGAGTCGGTTTATCGAATACTGTACTTGGCAATAAAGGATGTCAAACCTGCAAAAAGGGCAGAAAACACGGCCAATACTGCCATAACATAATTATTTACCTCGATAAATCGGTTTTCCTATGTATGGAAGTAAACCTGCATTTACAACAAAGTTAAAAATGTGCTTCAACAGCAGAAATACCTTTTGAAATAGTTTGACTGATTTTAGGACATATCCTGTTTACATATCGCATCCACAGTTTTTCGATCGTATGTATTCTGAATAGTTCTACAACTGAACAGCCAAAGAATACAAGGAGAATGCAGATTACAGAGTGTCCGAATAAATTTACCGAATTAATATAAGATTTATTCTTAAATAATGTAATCCAAAGGTAATGCCTAAAAAGTACACTATCGTGAAGTAAATATATTCCAAAAGTAGACGCTGCTATTGTATTTATAATTTTACTGCTCTTAATATCAAGATTCTTGAAACCAATAAATAACAAAACTGAAGTAATAAGAACAGGCAGAGTATTCATACCAAAATAAAATGTTGCTACTTTTCCTAACCGTGTCACTCTGATACCTAATAAATCAAGACTAACTGCAGTAAGGAATGTCAGAATATAGCTTAATGTTCCCCAAAGAATACAGTGCTTTGTTTTAATTTCGTCTTTATACAATCTAATATATCCAGCAAGAATATAAAGATATAGCAACCAGGATGTATTGTTCATAGCGAACGATCCACCGACAAAAATCAATTCATTGGAGACGCAGAATAGAATAGTCATTAATAGGATTAAACACAAATGTTTGCGTTTTCCAAGACCTTTTAATAGTTGATTTATATAAGGAGAAAATAAATAGATTACAAAATAGCAAGTAGCATACCACCATGCTGATGATGACAAAGGAAACAAACTTTTAATAACAGTTTTCATACTGTTGACGCCATCAATCTTAGTCAAATAGAAAAAGAGTGTAATGGCAACCGAATAAAAGAATACCTGTCCCCAAAACTTTAGTATCTTTTCTAATTTAATGTTTGATGAATTTATTAGGAAGTATCCTGAAATTAGCATGAATAAATTGACGCCAATCTTCCCGCCAAGCGAGAGCCATTGAACCCATAGCTTTTGAATGGTTATATTGTTTGTTGAAAAGGAAAAAACCTCCATGAACAGAATAGTGGTGTCCTACAATCATTAACATTGAGAATATTCTCAATAGTTCAATTCCAGATTTTCTACCTGTCTGTTTAGAGGATATTATGCTTTCCATGGTTGGTAGACCTTCTTTATAAAAAGGTTAGTGGGATATGCAAATTACATTGCATACAATACAAATTGTACCATTAAAAATGATGTATTTCAATGGTAGAGTAGATAATTATTTACACATAAAAAGCGACAGGGAACACGTCCTTGCCGCTGACATACTTTTATTATATGTTTTTACTGTAAAATATAGATAATAGCTCCGATGTTAATAAAATAAAGAAGATAAAAACAGCAAAATATCAAGTTTAAAGTTTACGGTATATTTATAATATTTGTGAAAGGAGTGATGGAACAAATGGAAGAAACAAAGGTATATTTTAAAAGTTTACTTTGTAAGATGTTTTGCAGCATTTCTTCAAAACTCAGGTTTGGAAGTTTGACATCTTCACTGATACATAAACAAATACCATGCGCAGGCACCGATTATCAATATTCCACATGGGACAAAGAACTTCCATGTCTTTCTTCCAAAGTACCTGCACACTTTCTGTTTGTAGGCGCGATATTCATCGCCGAATACTGTCGGCAGATATTTTTCTTCCTCCAGGATTTGAAGGTGGAGCATTATAATTGCCCATAATGTAAAAAGTAAAAGAAACCAATTGAAGAACATCAAAAGGATTCCGATATAAACAAGATCAAATCCGAGAAAAGCAGGATTGCGGCTTATTTTGTAGATTCCGTTCTGAACGAATGAAGTTTGCTCGTTTTCAGCGATTCCTGCACGCCATGAGTCACCCATGGTTATGACCGCTAAGAAGAAAATAATAACACCGATTATCCCCAAAACGATACCAATGACTTTCCCGTTGTACTTAAGCATAGAATGGCCATATAAAATACTAAGCAACTCGGCAATTACAACACAAATTGTTGCAATTTTCATTATAAGTTCAATTATGAATCGTTTCCGGTCAGATTTTCCTTTTGCCATCTGGTCGGTCTCGATTCCTTTTTTCTTTTGAAACAGCATTTTAGTCAGATATATGCTGTAAAAAATCGCCATTATAATTAATGCTATTATCTGATATCTGTTCAATACTTCTACCTCCATGATAGTACGCTGCGGAACAAAATCAATATTGTATACATTTGGCCGACGTAGATGGCTTAAGTCTGATAAATTTCTAACTCCAACCCGAAATGCCGTTATTCTATACTTTCAAAAGGTCCAAATCAATATCACTTGTTGGGAAACATATTAACGGCTTATCAGCATTTCCGAGAAACTCAGTATCGATATGGCCAACAGTGTAGTTTTCATAAGTCCTGCTGAAATAGATAATCGTGCTTTTACTCATCTGAGTTAGTTTATATGGTAATCTCTATCTGATTTCCCTCTATTGCGACGAAACAGCTTTCATAGTACCCGTCGCCCGTTGTGCGCGGGCCACTTATGACCTCGAATCCAGCTTTTCTGAGCCTTTCGGTTAATTCATCAACTGCTTCCTTGCTTCCTACCGAAAAAGCAATATGAGCATAGCCTGTGCGATTCAAATGCTTTGGATCGTCTGCCATCCCCGTCTTTTTCATAATCTCCAATCTTGCTCCATCATCAAAGCTGATGAAGTACGAGTGAAAATCCGTGGCCTTGTTGTGGTAACCGTTATTTTCAGAACCGCCAAGATACCTTACAAAGAAATCCTTCGCTCTCTCCAGATCATTTACATACATTGCGATATGTTCTATCCTCATTTTGCCCCCCCTGAAATCCACGGTCTCACCACAACATCTGTCTCACAGCCGACTTGTGTAAAACATATTAACTGCTTATCACCATTTTCGCAATACTCAGCTCATCTGGCGAAACATTGCAGGGAAGATAAAGCACCTGCACGCCTGCTTTCATTGCTGCTTCTAAAGCTTTGCCAAACTCCGGGTGCGTTTTTACATTAGGCAGCACTTTCCTAACACGTGGCATAGTGATGACGAATGCGATATAGCATTCATATCCTTTACTGACCGCGTCAGCAAGCTCGTATAGATGCTTTACCCCTCGCTCGGTTGGCGCGTCCGGGAAATATCCAACGCCGTCAATCTCCAGTGTGCAGCCTTTGACCTCAATTAAAATCTTTCGTGAGCCACATTCCAAATAGAAATCTATGCGCGATTTCCCATAAGTATATTCTTGTTTGAGCAATGTGATATTTTTAAAAAGTGCCGGTGACTTATTCAGCCATTCCTTTACTACCTGATTTGGCGCCTGGCTATCAATATTAACCCAGCCGAGCCCATCCTTATATATGGCTATAAGATCATACTGCGTTTTTCTTGCTGGATTGTCTGTCTTCACAATTACAACTTGGCTGCCAGGCAAAAGCAGTTCTTTGCAGCGCCCAGTGTTCTTTACATGCACAGTTTCGACCTTGCCGCCAAGGCCTACATGCGCAACAAAGCGATTCTTTCGTTCTAAAAATTTGGCGTAAGTTATATTTTTATACTTCATGTTTTTCCGCAAAATTAATCTTTGATAATATTTTCAATACCAACCATTTTAGGTTCTAATTCTCTATACATTTTATGGTTAAAATAAAATGCAAAACCACCTAATATTACAAAAGAAAGGCCTTTTGTAATAAGTGCCGGTAGTGGTATCTCTGTACCTGAGGCAATCTGACAAATGGTTTGCGGTATAATCATAATTCCTACACATATACATAGTTTTAAAATACATGCGAGTATTAGTGTTCCAAGTGGTTCTCCTTTTCTTAGCATATACATTGTAACAAAACATAGTACACTAACAATTCCCATGTCCAAAACATATGTAATATTTGTTGTATATACGCCAATAAGAGATAGGGTAGTTCCATTTACCAATGAAGATATCACGCCAGGTAACCACGCTACAATTAATGCAACTCCAGATAGGCCTAAAAAATATACATACCTTTTGAGCCATGTATGGATTGTTGTAAAGATAAGTTTTTTATATGAGTAAACATTCCAAATAATGAACAAGAAAATAAAGCCACATAGATGAGAAATAGTTTATTATATGTTAATCCAAATGCGATACTAGCTGCATAATAAAATGCAACTGCATAAACAGATATCAACTTTAATTCTGATATTGTATCCCTTTTATTAATGTATTTGACGTATGTTGCTATAAACAGAGGAATTACGAAAAGGAAAATAATATATCTGTTCCAATTGATATTGGCGCTTGAAAATAAGTGTCATGAGCATATATCCCATAACCATATATTTTCACTGTTTGTCCATATTGATTAATAAAATCATAACCTGAGTTAAAATTCAATGAAAGTATTCCAGCAATTGAAGTAACCATCAGTAATATTATTGTTACGATAGCTATATAGTCGTTTTTCTTGGTCATTCTATTAGTCCCCTAAATTTTTATCAATCTTCTTTAACTTATTATCTAAAATAGTTCTTAATCTTACCTATGGTACCATTCGCACTACATGGGGCTTTCTGCACTAATTTTATAATTTTTCAAAAGCAACTGTCTGTTCTTTCAAAGAAATTTTCCCGACCTTATAGCCATACTTAAGCAGTTCCTTCTTGTAATTCAGGAAAGAATGGTCTATCGGGATACCTGCGATTTGTTCTATTTCGGCAAAAGTCAGCTTGAAGTTGTCTGTTCCGTTTTCTTTAATCCAATTCCATAACGGGTCATATTTACTCATGGTTTACATTCCTTTCTGAAACTATCGTTATGTATAATCTACGATAGCTTTTTTTAGTCCAACAAAGGTTATATGCGAGATTGAAACTATCACCCGGCAGCTATAAAATCAGCGAAGTATTTAAGTTCATAACTGATTGCGTAATTCAGGATAATATCTGATTTTAGGCTGGTGGGCTTTATGTTCACCAATAATTTTCTCCATCCAGATCATATCGTACCAGCGTCCAAATTTATATCCGCATTTGTGGAACTCGCCAACTTTTACAAAGCCAAGGTGTTCATGAAATTGCGCACTGTTTCTATTAAGGTATTTGTCCTCAGTTTCCGGATATGCAATACAAGCATAAAGATTAAGAATGCCCATCTTTTTTAATTCTGTTTCAAGAGCTTCATATAGCTTTCTTCCAAGACCTAATTTTCGTGCATTGCGGTCGAGATAGATTGTTGTTTCGCATGACCAGTCATAAGCGGCCCTGCCTACAAATGCACCTGCATATGAATAGCCTTGTATGATTCCATCTTTTTCGACAACTATATAAGGATATTTCTCCATTATGCGCCGCATTCGATTTTGAAATTCGCTAAGCGTTGGAACGTCATATTCAAATGTGATAGCAGTATTTATTACATAATAAGAATAGATTTCTAAAAGCCTTTCCGCATCATTAATATGGGCATTCCTTATTTTAATCTCACTCATAGGTAGCCTCCGCTTTGAAATAAGCTTTTAAAAATATTTAGTATGGAACAAAAATGCAGTAAAACTTTGGATATTGAGCTTTTTGTGATTGTAATATTAAATCATAAAAAGGTTCAAGGTTCCGTGCGCTAAAATAGTTGACCAACAGTTCTTAGTTTTCAATCTGATAAACCCAAGTACTATTCCGTAGCCTAACCCTGCGACAAGTTTCAAAAATATTGCCACATCCCAATTTCCAGATATGAAATTCGGTATAATATACAGAAGATGCCATATTGTAAACAGAGCAACGTTCCAAATATAGATATGTAATTCATTCGTCATTACCTTGCTAAACCTGTTCCATATATAACCTCTAATAAGTAATTCCTCGAATACTGGTGTTACAATACTTCCATAAATGATTGTCATGACCGAAGTGAATCCTTCTGTATAGTTGGACGGAGTTGCAATATAAAGGCCGATTACAACGCAAGTTGCAATTATATACCCTTTAGAAAACTTTTTAGGAAAAACGGACAATGTTTGCTTTCTTATTTTTGCATAACAAATTATAATGATTGTCAAGACAATCATTATCGGCATAGTAATCATTTTTTTGTTAAATAGTGTAGCCGGGAAATAGGGTGAAATAAGCCATAAAATTCCCTGAAGTATGAGCATAAGGATAAATGCTTCTGCAACGGCCATTAATTGATTTTTGCAATTTGAATTTTTCATACCTGCCAAAATATAAAATTGTATAGCTAGATTATACTATAAAATATATTATGAATAAATAACGTAACTTTAATTTTCATTCTGATGGATATTTTAAAGGGGCTCCAGACATTGTCTTCTCCGGCACAGAGCGGCCGGAAGAAAAATCGAACAATGTCTAAAACCCCTTTATTTATCAAAGAGTATCCCTTTACCCAGTAATAAATTCTTGCGCGCAATGAAAATAGAAAAATTTCATTTCCATTATCATAGAGCCGGAAGCTATGATTCTTCCAGCAAGTTTCCGAGATGCCTTTTTTCAAAAACAAATCTTTATTAGTAAGGACGACAATAACTATCAGTTCACCGCTTTCCCGCGGCAGATCAAAAGTTCGCTCTTGATGCCGTTAAGCTCAACGATGTTTTCCGCGTTAGCATCAGAGAAATCTTCGACAACTTCACCGTTTGACTCATAGATAACCGAATTGGAGAACCCTTTCACGAGAGCTCGGAACGGGAAATTTTCCGGCACCGTAAGTCTTGATGTTGATGTGATTTGATTGATTTCAAGTGAGCCTGTGAAATCTACAATCTTAATATCCATATCGATATTGCAATCCAATTCTAACGCGGCTTCCACGGACTCCAGAAATACCTTATTCGCTTTACCGCGAAATTCTACTTGTTCACAGGCCAGATTGTTTATATGCAACTCATCACAGTTTGATTCCAGCTCAACATGAGAAAGATACTTGTTTGGAAGAAGCACTTCTATAAAAAGTCCCTCTTTTGCCTTGGCTTCTGTCATCTTGTTATATCTGTTTACGTCTACATCAATCCGGCCTTTGATATCATCAATCCTGACATTGAAGTCTGTCTCTAAAGTCGCGATCTCGTTAGACGCAAGCCTTACCAGAACCTTTTCACTATCAGTACTTGTAACAAAGAGGGAAGAAGCGCCTCCCAGCTTCATATCAAAACGTTTTCTGCCGTCAATATCATATTCTGTTTTGCTTTCATAAAGATATCCTTTGCGAACAGCTGCCTCTTTTTCCTGTGAAAGAAATTCATCCACACTGATGCCAAATAGATTCGAGATTGTAATAAGATTATCAATGTCCGGAATTCCACGTTCTGTTTCCCACTTGGTCACTGCCTGTCTGGATACTCCGAGCTTTTCTGCGAGAGCCTCTTGTGACATTCCTGCATTTTTTCTTGCATTTTTCAACTTCTCTGCAAATGTCATTTCTTATTAATTTTATTATTACTAGAAAAATCCTTTGCATTAACTAAGAATAAGAAATTTAATATATTCTTTATAACTTACAATACCGGACTTTTATTAACAGTTATAATGATGGCTATACGTGGATGTGTTGAGGTATTAAAACTTGAAATATCATCTGCAATCAATTCTTCAATTTCAGGTATAGCAGGCTTAGGTCACATTATTATGGCAATAGCTTATATCTTATTCTTCCTGATATTGCTTAATAGAATCAATGATGTCGATAGTAAAAAAAGCATACAGTAAAAATGAATGATACCCCCTTTATTGGTTATCCAGTGAAGGGGGCATCTTTATTTTTAAAGTTACACATATCAAAAGGGAATAACTTTTATATAACATCGTACCTCAAACCAAGCATTTTTAACCGTTCTAACATTCTCTTATTTCGCATCAAACATACTGTTTCGACATGGCTCGTTCTCGGAAACATGTCGACAGGCTTTACACGGCGGACAATATAGCCTTTTTCAGTGAAAATCTTAAGGTCGCGGGCGAGGGTAGCGGGGTCGCATGAGACATAGACAATCCGTTCGGGCGACATTGATACAACTGAATCTATAGTAAGAGTGTCGCACCCCTTTCTCGGCGGGTCAAGAACAACAACGTCGGGCCGGTAGCCTTCGGATAACAGGCGTTTTGCGGCTTCTCCGGCATCAGAGCAAATAAACCGGGCGTTTGAGATATTGTTTATTTGTGCATTTCTTTTTGCGTCCTCGATAGCCTCCGGTACAACTTCCACTCCGATTAAGTTTTTTACGCTGTCAGCCATGAATAATCCAATTGTACCCGCGCCGCAGTACATATCGAGCAATGTGTCGTTTTTATTTAAATCAGCGAACTCTTTTGCGATAGAATAGAGCCGTCCGGTCTGTAAACTGTTTACTTGATAGAATGATTGTGGTGAAATTTCATATTTTACGCCGCACAATATGTCAGTAATGCGGTCGTTGCCCCAGATTGTTCTGCACGTTTTACCTAAGATAACATTGGTGCGGCTTTTGTTGATATTAAGTACTATCCCTGTAATTTCCGGGGAAACACTTCTTATTGTTTCAATGAGCTTATCCTCATGGGGTATACTATCGCCGTTGATGACAAAGCATACGGCTGTCTGCCCGGTAGCTCTTGCTCTCCTAATATAGATATTTCTGATAAGCCCCTCGCCGGTTTCCTCATTATATGCCGTTATCTTATACTCATTCATAAATGCGATAACGGCTTTTAAAATATTTTCGAACAAAGGCGGCTCTAACTGGCAGTTAAGGCAGCCGACAATACGATGGCTGTGAGCGGCAAAGAACCCAGCAGTAATTTTGCCGTCTTTCGTATATCCGACGGGATACTGAGCCTTATTGCGATATCCATAAATCTCAGGGCTTTCGAGTATTTGTTCTGGAGTAATAGAAAGGCCCCCGATTTTCTTTAACGTGTCGCTGACGCGGTTATACTTAATTCTAAGTTCTTCTTCGTAGGATATATGGCGGAAAACGCAGCCGCCGCACTTTTCAGAGACCGGACAGTCCGACTCGATACGGGCAGGGGAGGGGACAATTACTTCAAGAAGCTTTCCATAGGCCAGATTTTTCTTGACACTTAATACATGAACCTTTACAGTTTCGCCTTCTGCACAGTGCGGGACAAAGATTACAAAATCGTTATAGCGTCCAACGCCTTTTCCGTCATGTGTCGTACCAGTTATTTGTAGTTCTATTTCCATATTCTTTTTTAGTTGCATTTTAATCCTCAATCCGAATTAATATGAAATTAGTTATTTATATATTGCCGGCAAAGACATATTTTAAGTGCCTGCGGGCTACATCCATAAGCTCGAACAGACGTTCACGACGAATAGGAGCCTGCTCCAGCAGCTTATAGTCTGGGTGGTGCCTTGTCAAATGCAAGGGAATATCAGGCGAGATATGTGCTAAAAATGACGCAATAGATTCAATTTCTTCGTTTGTGTCGTTGAAGCCAGGTATAAGTAATGTGGTCACCTCAACGTGACATGATTTTGCGCACAAAGCGATTGCTTGCTTGACAGGCTCTACACTCCCGCCGCAAAGTTCTCGGTAGAACTTGTCTGTAAACGCTTTCAAATCGATATTCATAGCGTCAATATAGGGCAGGAGCTCGGCCATCGGTTCGCGATTGATGTAGCCGTTAGTAACAATGACATTCTTTAAACCGGCTTCTTTTGCGAGTTTTGCACAGTCATATACAAATTCAAAAGAAGTCAACGGTTCGTTATAGGTATAGGCAATCCCAATATTGCCAGCAGACTGTGCCTCAAGAGCCAACTCGACTATCTGCTTCGGAGTAAATTCCCTGTAATCGGCTTTGCACTGGGAAATTCGATAGTTTTGACAAAATTTGCAGGTAAAATTGCAGCCATAAAAGCCGATTGACAGGATATTGCTTCCGGGATAGAACATGGCAAGCGGTTTCTTCTCAATCGGGTCGAGAGCGATAGATGTAATCCTGCCATAGCCTTCTGCTGTCAGCTCACCGCCGATATTTTTCCGCGCGAAACATCTCCCGGATTTGCCTTCGCCTATCGTGCATTCATTCGGGCAGAGCAGGCATTTTACTGCTTTCTCACTATCTTTTTCATAGTATTTTGCAGTTTTCAAAGCCATATATTAACCCTCTTTTGAATTGCCCTTATAACGTGTTACCGTAAATTTATAGATATCATAGTTTTCGCGGGGATTGATACCTGCCTTTCGGCATGCAATTTCAAGCTGCTGTTCTACAGTATCGACCCCTTCAAGGTCAGGAAGCAGCAGCCCGGAACGGCTGCCTTTTCTCACAATAACACCGTAAGTTTTCGGGTCAAGTTCACTGATTTTAGCAGGAACGGCTTCGGACAATACGTCAACACTGTATTCCAGAAAGTCGAGTTCATCGGGCCTGACAGGGTTAAAGCGTGGGTCACGCGTCCCGGCACTTATTGCATTTTCGATAATCTCTTCCGCAATGTTGTCCTGTGTCGGCGCGGTGGTGCCGATACAGCCGCGCAGTTCGCCAAATTTTTTAAGTGATACGAAAACGCCGGCTCTCTTTTCAAACAGGTCCTTGGCATTAGGAATATTTCTAAACTGGGAAGAAGATATCTCCGTTCCGCTTTGAACATAGGCTTCAAGTGATTTGCGGGCTATATTGACATAAGGGTTTTCGTTCTCACGCGGGACTTTTTTATATGCCTGCTCAAATGCACTGGGAGCACTGGTTTCAGACGGGGAGAACCTTGCGACACAATAACCAATACCGAACGGCGCCTCGTATGAAAGCAGTTCGCACTCGGGCTTTATTTTATCAAATGCCCCGCATAGGATGACAAGCGAACGGTATCCGCATTCTGCCGCTTTTTCCCTAAGCCCAGAGTCGATGGAGAGTATGGAAGGAATGTCACTTGCTGAAATAAATTCACTGACCTGACGGTCAAACTCCGCGCCCTCAGGCCTCATGCCGTAGGGGCTTTCTCGGTTTACCTTATGGGACATATCGCCGCTTGCAAGGATAACCGTTTTGCGGGACAGTTTTTCGGCACATGCCCGGAGCAATTTTCCCAGATTGTAGAGCTGCTGCATATCAAGCCCTGAGCATGACATTGCAACAATTTTAAAATCCTTATAAAGTTTTGAGAAATAATAGAGCGGAACAAGAACGCCGTGGTCAAGCTCGTCTTTAATATCAAACCGGGCTTTTTCAGACGCGGACAGCGTTCCTCCCGGTATGCCGGCTTTGTGCATTGCGCGTTCAATCTCTTGCCGCAGGTCGCTGTCCTGCTCAAAACTGAGTTTCGCATTTGGGGCATCAAAGTTAGCAAAACTGCCGCTGAGCTGCGGCGAGTCATACATAAATACATAATCACTGAAAAGCGGGGCATGCGGAGAAATGATTATAACGGTGTCTGGTGCGAGCTGTTTTGCCTCAAGTGACACCTGCTGATATGCTTTAAGGGTCAGTGCGGCGTCGTTTTCGCGGCCTTTTCCAACTTCCGGGACAATAACAGGCGGGTGGGGAAGAAGATATCCGCCGATAATGACATCGCTCATAAATATAAGACCCCCTTTAAAAATAATATTATAAAGGCTGTCGCTGCCTACAAAAGTACGATTTACTCTTCAATAAATTCATTTGCGCGACTTCTTAAATTCAAGGTACCGCTTTTGTTCTCTTTCAAACAAAGCTTTTTCTTCGTCAGTTTGCGGCGCAAGCGGAGGCACTTTTACCGGCTTGCAATTTGAGTCCAGCGCCACGAATGTCATATATGCAGTATTCGTGAGCTTGCAAACGTGTACCTTAGTATCTTCCGCTGAAACATCAATTTTAACCTTCATTGATGTATTTCCAACCCAGATGAGCTTTGAAGTAATAGTGATGACTTCTCCGACTTTGATCGGGTGCTTGAATTCAAGCTTGTCTACAGCGACGGTAGCAACTTCATATCCAGAATGACGCCGGCAGGTCAGTGCCCCGGCAATATCCATGAAATGCATAAGCTGTCCGCCGAGGAGGTTGCCGAGAAGGTTTGCCTGAGCGGGCAGTACAAGTTCAGTCAATATAGTAATAGATTCCTGTGGACTTCTTGCATGTAATGTGCTCATATTATCACCTTTTTATTTTGTCGTATTATGGTTTTAAAATTCCATATAATATAGACAGTTTAATAAATTCCATACTGCTTAAATTATACCATGACGCAATTATTTAAGAAAGTGTAAATAATTAAGCATGTATGTTGACAAAAGCTGATCTAATGGCTAATATTAGATTAGCACTTAAACGCAAGGAGTGCTAATCTAAAAACAGAGGAATGATAATTTTTGATTGAGAGAATATTTAATGGGCGCAACGGTATTGATATAATCTCGCTTTGTGCTTTGATGCTGGCTTTACTGTTCATGCCTTATAAATGGACATGGCTCCTTGCAGTAGCTTTGATAGGATATGCGCTTTTCAGATGTTTCTCCAAGAATATATATAAAAGACGTCAGGAAGTTTGGAAATTCCAGAACGGCCTTATGCGATTCGCACAGTTTTTCGCCCGCAATACGGCTGGAATGCGGAATTTCTTCAAGTATATCTCACTAAAATGGAAGAACAGAAAAACTACAGTATATTTTAAATGTCCTAAATGCAGAAAGATTCTTAGTTTGCCTCGTCATAAAGGGAAGCTTGCCGTTACATGCACAGTCTGCGGTCACGAATTTATAAAGAAAACATAATCTTTTTAATTAATATAAATTTTGTTGAATATTGGGAAAATAGATATTGTGCCGCAGGTACAATATCTATTTTTTATGGGTTTTGACTCTTGTTTTCATGGCCAATACATAGTAATATAAAATGGATTGTTTATTTAAAGTATAATATAGCCATATTAATGATTAAGGAGTAAGACACTTGCCTTCATTAAATATAGTTTTGGTTGAGCCGGAAATACCGCAAAATACCGGAAATATTGCAAGAACCTGTGCTGCAACCGGTGCGACCCTCCACATTGTAAAACCGATGGGATTTACAGTTGACGACAAGAAGCTAAAGCGCGCCGGACTTGACTACTGGTGGCTCATGACGCCAATTAAGTATTATGACGGGCTTGAGGATTTCTTTTCTAAAAATTCAGGGCCGTTTTACTATTTTTCAACTAAAGCAAAGCATGTCTATACTGAGATTAAATATCCAGACGGCTGTTATTTGGTTTTTGGAAAAGAGACTGCAGGGCTTCCAGAAAAGCTGTTATATGAAAACCCAGATACTACAGTGAGGCTGCCTATGCGCGCAGAGGCGAGAAGCCTGAACCTCGCAAATTCTGTTGCCATCGGTGCCTATGAAGTGCTCAGACAATGGAATTTCCCCAATCTCAAGGAACATGGCCAGCTTAGGGAATACCGTTGGGACGAGTAATGATGATGTAATTCTTGCCAAAACCCTACAATGTATTTTTTATAAAAATGATTATAAATACTCTTGCAAATATTTTCTTTCTATACTAAAATGTTATCGGGTAATTGTTTTATAATTAACAATCTTTCAGTAATTGCCCGTAAGCATAGAATAATAAACCGAGGAGTGTTTGTATGACTTACAACAAAAAAACTATTGAGGATATCGACGTAAACGGCAAGCGCGTATTTGTCCGCTGTGATTTTAATGTTCCTCTTGATGAGAATGGTAATATCACAGATGACAAGCGCATTCGTGAATCAATAAAAACTATAAAATATCTTCTGGACCATAATGCAAAGGTAGTTCTTTCTTCTCACCTCGGAAGACCGAAGGGTGAATTCAATATGAAGTATTCACTCGCTCCGGTCGCAAAGAGACTTTCCGAGCTTCTCGGTAAAGAAGTAATAATGGCTAAGGACGTCATTGGAGAGGATGCAAAGGCAAAGGCAGCCGCTCTTAAAGACGGTCAGGCAATGCTCCTTGAGAACGTCCGTTTCCACAAGGAAGAAGAAAAGAACGACGAGAGCTTTGCAAAAGCGCTCGCTTCATATGCTGATATATTTGTAAACGATGCTTTTGGAACAGCTCATCGTGCGCACGCTTCAACTGAAGGCGTTTCACATTTCGTTCCCGTATCTGTTTGCGGTTACCTCATTCAGAAAGAGATCAGCATCATGGGCAAGGCTTTGAGCGATCCGAAACGCCCGTTTGTTGCTATTCTCGGCGGCGCAAAGGTTTCCGACAAGATCGGTGTTATTAATAACCTGATTGATAAGGTTGACACACTGATTGTCGGCGGCGGTATGGCTTATACATTTTTGAAATCACTTGGCCATCACATCGGCAGCTCAATCTGCGAAGAAGATAAAATAGGCCTTGCTACTGAACTCATGGAAAAAGCAAAGAGCAAAGGCGTTAAATTCCTTATTCCGGTGGACAATCGCATCGGCGATAAATACGATCCGAACTGCGAAAGCAAAGTTGTTGATTCAGATGAAATTCCTGACGGCTGGATGGGACTTGATATCGGTCCTGCAACCGAGAAGATGTTTGCTGATGCAATAAAGGGCGCTGGCACAGTTGTTTGGAATGGTCCTATGGGTGTTTCCGAATGGGAGAAATTTGCTTCAGGTACAAGAGCAATTGCAACTGCTGTTGCTGAGTCCGGCGCTATCTCAATCATCGGCGGTGGAGATTCCGCTGCAGCTATTGAGCACCTTGGCTTTGCCGATAAGATGACTCATATTTCAACAGGCGGCGGCGCTTCGCTCGAATTCCTCGAGGGCAAGACACTGCCAGGTATTGCATGCCTCAACGATAAATAATTGGAATTCAAACCTGCGGCGCGGCTTTAACCGCGCCGCTATGTATGTTATAATATACTGCGAACATCATTTTGATAATGGAGGCTATTATGAATAAAGATCTTAGAAAAGTAGTTATCGCTGGTAACTGGAAAATGAACAAAACCCCTGAGGAAGCGAAGAAGCTTATCGAAGAAATCAAGCCGCTCGTAAAAGACGCAAAATGTGAAGTTGTTACATGCGTTCCTTTTGTTGATCTCACAACAGTTCTTGAAGCAACAAAAGGCTCGAATATAAAGGTCGGTGCTCAGAACTGCCATTGGGAAGAGAAGGGCGCATTCACAGGTGAAATCTCGGCTCCGATGCTCAAATCAATGAACGTCGAGTATGTAATCATCGGACACAGCGAGCGCAGACAGTATTTTGGAGAAACTGATATAACTGTAAACAAGCGCGTAAAGGCCGCTCTTGCGAATGGGCTTAAGGTTATCATCTGCGTTGGTGAAAGCCTCGAGCAGCGTGAGCAGGGCGTTACATGCGAGCTTGTCGCGATGCAGACAAAGATTGCCCTCAACGGCGTTTCAGCCGATGATATGAAAAATGTTATCATAGCTTACGAGCCGATTTGGGCAATTGGCACCGGAAAGACTGCCACAGCAGAACAGGCCAACGAGGTCAACCACGCTATCCGTGAAACAATAGCGCAAGTTTATGGCAAAGCTGTCGCAGACGCCCTTACAATTCAGTATGGCGGCTCAATGAATGCTGGCAATGCGGAAGAACTTCTTGCACAGCCTGATGTTGACGGCGGGCTTATCGGCGGTGCTTCACTTAAACCTGCTGATTTTGCGAAAATCGTCGAAGCAGCTTCAAAATAAGCAATTTAAAATATTTTAGAATCTGGAGATTGTTATGAAGAGACCTATTGCATTAATAATAATGGATGGATTTGGCATTAATCCGTCAGAATACGGAAATGCCATTAAAGCGGCGAATACGCCGAATTTAGATAGAATTTTCAGTACATGTCCCACGACCAAGATTGGCGCGTCAGGGTTAAATGTTGGTTTGCCTGACGGCCAGATGGGAAACAGTGAGGTTGGACATACAAATATCGGTGCGGGACGCATTGTTTATCAGGAGCTTACCCGCATAACAAAATCAATCCAAGACGGTGACTTTTTCGAAAATGAGGTTTTAAAAGCCGCAGTCGAAAACGTCAAAGCAAAAGGCACGGCTTTGCATCTGATGGGCCTTTTGTCAGACGGCGGCGTTCACAGCCACAATACGCACCTTTATGCCTTGCTTGAGCTTGCAAAGCGCAACGGCATAGATAAGGTATATGTCCACTGCTTTATGGACGGGCGCGATGTTCCGCCGACATCTGGTAAAGAGTATGTAAAAGAGCTTCAGAAAAAGTTAAATGAAATTGGCGTCGGCAAAATCGCGACCGTAATGGGACGCTATTATGCAATGGACAGGGACAACCGCTGGGAACGTGTCGCCAAGGCGTATGACGCGATAGTCAACGGCGAGGGTGTAAAGAATCCTGACCCTGTTGCCGCGGTGGAGGAGTCATATAAGAACGACGTAACGGATGAGTTTATCGTTCCTGTTGTTTGCGCCGAAAACGCCGAAGTTTCAAAAGATGACTCAGTAATATTCTTCAACTTCAGACCCGACAGAGCAAGAGAGTTAACAAGGACTCTTGTTGATCCTGATTTTAATGGTTTCGAGCGCAAAAAAGGATTTTTCCCGCTGAAATATGTCTGCATGACTCAGTATGACGCGGCAATGCCGAATGTAGATGTCGCCTTTAAGCCGGAAAAACTCACAAATACTTTTGGCGAATATATCAGCAACCTTGGCTTAACCCAGCTTCGAATTGCAGAAACAGAGAAATACGCGCATGTTACATTCTTCTTTAACGGTGGCGTTGAAAAGACGTTCCCGGGAGAGGATCGCGTGCTGATACCTTCACCGAAAGTAGCTACTTATGACCTTCAGCCTGAAATGAGCGCCTATAAAGTTACCGATGAAGTGGTAGCAAGGATCAACAGCGATAAATATGATGTAATCATATTGAATTTTGCAAACTGCGATATGGTTGGCCATACAGGTGTATTTGACGCTGCGGTTAAAGCGGTGGAAGCAGTCGACGAGTGCGTTGGCCGTGTTACAAAAGCTATCGCAGATAAGGGCGGAGTGACCCTTATTACGGCTGACCACGGTAACGCCGATAAGATGATTGACGAAGATGGTTCGGCGTTTACTGCTCATACGACCAATCTTGTGCCGTTTGCTGTTGTTGGCAAGGATTGCGAACTTCGCGATGGCGGAAGGCTTGCTGATATCGCACCTACAATGCTTGAAATAATGGGAATTGATATACCGTCAGAAATGACCGGTGAGTCATTAATAAAGAAATAATGTAGCCACTATAAAATGCCGGGCAGTACTAACTGCCCGGTATTTATCCGCCCAAAATCAGTTTTACGGAGATTATGCTCATAATAAAGCCGATAAAATCGGCACTCAATGCTGCAGGCAGTGTATGACGGGTCTTTGTGACGCCAACAGAACCGTAATACACTGCAACAGTATAAAAGGTAGTTTCGGTCGAACCCTGCATAACGGAAGCCACCCGCCCGATGAATGAGTCTGGCCCGTAGGTTTTGAGCAGGCTTTCAAAAACAGTGAGGGAACCGCTGCCTGAAATGGGTCTCATAATCGCAAGGGGGATGACTTCACTCGGGAAATTAAGCGCTTTTCCAATCGGTGCGAATGCTGATACAATAAAATCCATAGCGCCGGACGCCTTGAACATTTCAACAGCCATCATCAGCCCGACAAGTGCGGGAAGAATGTTAAACGCGACTGTAATACCTTCTTTGGCACCGTTTAAAAACAAATCGAATATATTTTGCTTTTTGATAATACCGCAGAGCACTATTCCAAGTATGGCAATAGGAACCGCGTAAACACCGAATTGCGGCATAGCTTTGCCTCCTGATGTATTGCCTTGTTCCGGCCCGTTTAGGTTGGCCGTTTTGCTTTTATCCTGGTAGTATGCAGGGATGTGTTTTCAAAAAGACGTGCCAATATAATTCCGCATATCAGCGTTACAATCGAGGACATCCATACACATGGCAGTATCTCAAAAGGAGAAGAAGAGCCATATTTAATTCGTATAACTGCTATTGTTGTTGGAATCAGTTGAAGGCAAGCAGTGTTAATCACAATAAACATAGCCATTGAATTTGTTGCGGTATTTTTGTCAATCGCTTGCTTGGACATGTATTTCATGGCGCTGAGCCCGAACGGAGTGGCGGCATTGCCGAGCCCGAGAAAATTTGCGGCCATATTCATACATATCGCCTTCATGCCCGGCCCGGACGGCGAAAGGTCGGGGAAGAGGTGTTTGGTGATGGGTGCAAGAATTTTTGCCAATGCCTTTGTAATACCGCAGGCATCCGCTATTTTCATAAGCCCGTTCCAGAGGCATATACTGCCGAGCAACGTAAGAAAAAGTGTCACAGCGTTTACCGCTCCGTTTAAAGTTGCTTGAGAAACTTCGTTTATTCGGCCGGTTGCAATCCCGAATACTACTGAGACAGCGATAAGTATGAACCATATCCAATTCATCATAAATACCACATCCCCGATATGTTTTACAGTAAGTTTATCTGCAAACAAAAAAGCGATAAATTACAAATTAAAAAATATATTTAACAAATCGAAAATTATCGATTTTGGCTGGTAATGAATAGAAATCCCATAAAGAACCAGTTTAAATATGTATGGCGTGACAATATATGGTATTTGAAAGATAATAGCAGAAAATATAGTTTATAAATTAATATAACTAAAAAAAACAAATTATGTATAAAATTGATTGAAATGATAAGACAGGTTATCCAATTAATATAAAAATATGATTAAATTTAAGAAATATAATAAAAAGTGAAACAATTTTTAAAAATACGGTTGACAAATAATACAAAATGCTTTATATTTAAGCATAGAGTCGCACAATGCGACAAATTATAGTTTTTAGGGGGTAAATTGGATGAAATCTACCGGCATCGTACGTAGAGTAGACGAACTGGGTCGTATTGTATTACCAATCGAGCTTCGTAGAACATTGGAAATTTCCGAAAAAGATGCTCTTGAAATCTATGTTGACGGTGATTCAGTAGTTCTTAAGAAATATGAACCGTCTTGCGTATTTTGCGGCAACGCAAAAGACGTTGTGAATTTCAAAGGCAGAAATATTTGCCCGGCTTGCATTAAAGAACTTGCAGGCAAATAAGACATACATATTTATTAGTCAGTGAATGTGAAAGCGAAAGCGTTCCCGTGCTTTTTACGGGAGCGCTTTCGCTTTTGATTTTATAAGGATTATCGCTAATTGCTCTCAAGATTATTATTTTGATTTTTTTCTTTTCTAAGGTCCGCAAAAAAAGATTTCAAAAGTAAAGAACATTCATCTTCGAGAATACCGCCAATTATATTTGGCCTGTGGTTAAATTTGAAATCGAAAAGGTTGATAATTGAGCCACAAACTCCGGCTTTTGGGTCTTTTGCGCCGAATATAACGGTCTTTATACGCGAATTTATTATTGCGCCGGCGCACATAGGGCATGGTTCAAGCGTCACGTATAGTTCGCAGCCGTCGAGCCGCCATCCGCCAAGCACTCGGCAGGCGTTATTGATTGCCTCAATTTCTGCATGATAAAGGGCGTTGCGTCCTGTTTCTCGCCTGTTGTGTCCGAACGAAATGATATCGTTGCCCTTGCAGATAACAGCTCCAATTGGGACTTCCCGTTCACGAAAGGCAATACGGGCCTGAGAGAGTGCGAGCCTCATCATAGATTCATAATGGGATTGAAGCGTTGATGTCATTTTATCACCTGAACTTCAAAGAAGCGAACATATTGATTAAATAAAATGAAAGAAATATTATAAACCCGGGAGTTTTGCAAAAAACACTGAATGCTATTGGGCAAGAAACATCCTTATTGAAATACCGGGATTTTAAATCCTTGAAAAATTGCTTGCGTATTAGTAAAATGAACGCTATGATTGAAAGTATTATTGCAGCGCCGAGATAAATCAAATACACTGCATTAGCTATGTTTTCTCCAAAGTACATCTGAATTCCATTGATTATAACAGAAAACGAATTTATTATGCAGTGCATTATCATACTGGTTACAATTGAACCTGTCTCTATTACGGCAAACCCAAGCGCTATCCCGACGACAAAAGCAAGTGGTGTTTGCGAAAAATTGCCGTGCAGGATACCGAATAGCAGAGCTGAAACGACAACTGCAAAGAAATTGCCGAATTTGCGTAAATTCTGAAGAATAAGCCCTCTAAAAATAAGTTCTTCGAGGATCGGCGCGAGCACAGATATGTTAATGACAAATAAAATCATTGAAGGGGTATTGGTCGGAATATCGAAATAGTCAAGATCTACTTGCAGATTAAAAAAACTCAGCAGATAGTCAAAATAGGATGAATAAAGTTCCCCGATTATTGAAAGGAATATTCCAAATATGATGGCATACGGTACAAGTTTAGGATGTGTAATTTTAAACGGTATAGCTTTAAATGGGTGTTGCCGGAGTACCGCTGCGATAATGACAAAAGTAATAAACATATATGTAAAATAAACTAAAGTATTCAAAACGTAATAGAGAAAATCAGATCTATTCGAAATGAGCAGTGAAAGCAAATTGCTTTTTTTAGAAAAGGGACAGCTATATATATAAAGGATGACAATGCCTAAAAAGGTACCGACCGCGGCGATAACCTGTTCTATCAGCAATGAAAATGAAAAGGTATTCGATAATTTTTTAAGAGTTTTTTTGATGTTATTATCGAATACGGTGGGTTCACCATATTCCATTGTGGTACCTCCGATAAAATTTTAACAGTTGTATAATTATTATACAGGTGCTTTCATATTGTGTCAATTAAGGAAAAGGGCCGGTGTACTGTACGATTTGTTATATATATATATTATTTGCTGCAAAAGCTTAATAGCTGTTGCTCCAGTTAAAATAAAGCGGCTAATATTATTAGTAAAATAAAATATGCAGATAAATTCAAGCTGACATCTAATAATTTAGGTGCCAGCTTTTTTTAGTTAAGACCTTTTCTCTTTTTTTGATTGTTCCTTTATCATTCGGCCTTCTCCGGCATTTTCACCGAGCTGATCGTTAGACATTCTCGGCTGTTGCCCTTTCGGTTTGCTATTTTGGCCTTTGTTACATCTTTTTTCTGACATAAAATTAAAACCCTCCTGAATGAGTTGTTATACTTTATTCTGCTATATAAAAGTTGAATTATGCAAATGTATAATAAAACTGCTTGTTTGTCAAAAGCAACTTGAAAAGAATAGAATGGATTAGGGACTTGTACTATTCAGTCCGATAAACAGTGAAATGAGTATGTATATAGTTATAACGGAGTTGATAATATGAGGTGTGTTATTCCCGGCAGATTACTGGGACTGGATTGCTGTCATCCAGTAAATCCTCTTGGCAAAAGAGAGAGGATTTGCTGTGACTTTGACGGGCGTGTCTGCGCACACTTTCCCGAGGATTCAAGAGACTGCTTTTGGCCCGATTTCACACATCCGAGATGGCTCAGGTGCCGTATCCTTTATGGATGCAAGCCGCTTGTACCGTTAGGCAAAGATTTCTCTGACCCAGACAGACACGATGGCAGGCACCATAACAGGCGCCATAACTGCAGGTGCTGTCGCGACTAAATAGTAAAATAATATTTTAAAGAGTGTGAATATTATATTCACACTCTTTTTCGCGTCATAGATTAGTTTTATGCCTTCTATTTAAAGGCGATAGAATGTGTCTTAAAATTTATTTACAAGAGAACCATTTTCTTCTTCAATTATAATTGTTTTATAGAATTTTAATTTTTTGTAATTTATTATTGACATAATTAGTAATATGGTTGTATAATGTAACCACAAAATTCTAATACATAAAGGACGGGTGTTTTAATATGGCGAATTATAACATTTCCGTAAACAGACCAGAAAAAAGACTCGATATTGTATGTACAGGAATAGTTGGAGGAAATGATGTAAAGGACTTTGTTGATTCCTTCAACAAAGCAGTTTCAACAATTACTCCAGCTGACTATATCCTTAACTTTGATACAAGCAATTTCAGTGTAATTAGCCAAGACATGATTCCTGATATACAGGGTTGCTTTGAAATGTATCAAAAACTCCACTTCAAGAAAATCAGAATTAAGCTAAACCAATCAAATCCGATTCTAAAAATGCAGATTGACAGAGTGGCTAAAATGGCTGGTTTGGACAACTATGAGTTTTATTATTAACACAAAAGAATATAACTTGGGTTGATAAGCAGGAATGAAAATTCCTGCTTATTTATCTAAAAATAGTCATTTTTTGTCTTATCATGAAATATTTTATATACTTTTGTCTATAATTCAAGTTATTAAAAAAATATGCAGATAGGGATTAAAATGCTGAAAGTAAAACTAAAAGAAATTGCTGTTTACCATGGGAAAAATGTTGTATCTAATGATATTTATTTAAAACATTTCAAAGAAAGAGGTAAAGATGTTGAACATTTTCTAAAGGACGTAGTAGGGAGGGATAAACGTTACCTCATAGATAAAGATAAAGAAAATAGTTTGACAATGGCTTTAGAAGCTTCCAAAGAAGTTCTCAAAAAAGCCAAATTAAAGGGCACAGATATTGATATGATTGTATTTTCATCACAGTTACCTGAATTCGTAGTCCCACCAAGTTCTTATCTTGTTCATGCAGAAATCGGAGGAAAAAATGATTGTATATGCTATGACATGAATGCCAATTGTGCTGGCATGACAATTGCATTTGAACAAGTGATAAAATATATGTCTGTAAGTCCAAATGTCAAACGGGCTTTAATTGTTGGGTGTGATTACGTTAATTTGATTGTTAATCCTGAAAACGAATTATGCTATGGGCACTATGGAGATGCGGCTTGTGCAATCATACTCGAACAGACAAACGAAGACTGCGGATTAGTCGGTTCGAAATATGATGTTCATACGGAAGATCATCCGTATATCAGATTTCCTGGTTGTGGTTTTTCCAAACTCTTTGATGTTAAAGATAAGACAGAATTGATGCTTGACTGGAAACCATTTGTGGTTAGATGGGAGCATATCTATGCAGAAAACATGAAAGAAGTTATAGAAAAAGCGGGTCTAACCATTAATGATATATCAATGTTCTGTCTCTCACAGTATGTTTATAAAACAATCAAATATTTCAGAGAGGTATTAGGCATTACTGCTGACAAGAGTATCTATATTGGAAACAAATATGGATACACTGGAACAACAAGTCCATTTATTGCCCTTTATGAAGCCATAAATAAAGGTATGGTGAAGAGAGGGGACTATATATTGTTCTGGACAGTAGGAGCTGGCTCTCAAAATATAACAATTCTTTTCAAATATTAAATTATAAGGCGGGCAGCGGTCAAACCGCCATATGGCAATCCCAGCCCTGTTTCATAGGTTGCCAACTAAAAACCCCCACTGCAAAAAAAGAGCAATGGGGGTTAATTTTGCACATATGTTATTTGGTTTGAATCTGGCCGAGGCTTGCTGCTTTTAAATAAGCGTTAATAAATCCGTCAATATCTCCGTCCATTACGGCATTTATGTTGCCGTTTTCATAGCCAGTGCGGTGGTCTTTGACAAGTGTGTAGGGCATGAATACATATGAGCGAATCTGAGAGCCCCAGGCGATTTCCTTCTGCTCACCTTTTATATCTTCGATTTTGTCATAGTGTTCGCGCTCTTTAATTTCAATAAGCTTTGACTTTAACATGCGGAGAGCGGTTTCTCTGTTTTGTAGCTGGCTGCGTTCAGTTTGGCAGGCAACGACAATGCCAGTTGGAATATGTGTAAGACGGACTGCCGATGAAGTTTTGTTAACATTCTGGCCGCCCGCGCCGCTGGAATGGTAAACATCCATTTTTATATCTTCCGGCCTTATTTCAACTTCAATCGTATCGTCGATTTCAGGAATGACTTCAAGGGAAGCGAAAGAAGTATGCCTGCGACCGGAAGCGTCAAAGGGCGAAATGCGGACAAGCCTGTGAACTCCTGCCTCAGATTTTAAATATCCGTATGCGTTCAACCCTTCAACGAGAACCGAAGCGCTTTTCAGTCCGGCTTCTTCACCGTCGAGGAAATCAAGCACTTTAACTTTAAATCCATGCCTTTCAGCCCATCTATTATACATGCGGAAAAGCATGGACACCCAGTCCTGTGCCTCTGTGCCGCCTGCGCCTGCATGGAATGTCATAATAGCGTTCTTTGAATCATATTCGCCTGTTAGAAGCGTAGTGAGCTTCATAGCGTTAAGTCTTTCTTCTATATCTGTTACCGCCGCGCTTATCTCTTCTGACATAGACTCTTCACCGTCTTCGTCAGCTATTTCAATAAGCGTCAAAGTATCTTCAAAATCCTTTTTGAGCTTGTCATATGACTCAATTTTATCTTTAAGCTGCCGTGTTCTCTGCAAAACCTTCTGTGAATTTTTAATGTCATTCCAGAATTCAGGCTGTGCGGCTTTTTCTTCGAGTTCAGCAACTTCTTTTCGTGCAACGTCAAGTCCGAGGGCTTCAGAAAGTTCATTTAGTTCGGGCCTCATGCCCTCCAGCTTTAATCTTAATTCTTCATAGAGAAGCAAAACATACCATCCTTTTTAGTCTTCGCATAGATAAAGCGAAGTTCATAGTAGTGATTAATAAGCAAGAAATGTTTAAGGGCTTTAATTGAGGATTAAAGCCGTAACTTTAATTATATAAAATTCTTATGAAGCTGTAAAGCTCCCGCTACAATCCATCCTGCTCGACTATGCGTTTAATTGTTTCAACTGCATTATTAATATAATAGGGAAGGGGTTCGTCAACAACACCGGCCACCGTTATACCGCAGCGGTTAATAGGTATAAGCACTTTTTCAGCGCTGCTGGCAGCCACTGCTCTTGCCATAGCAGGGGTTACTTCACCGAGCATGGCGTCCGCCGCGATTATACCTATGCTGCCGACAATTATATCGGCCTTTGGGGCGTTTACAACAATGGCATTTTCACCAGATGCGCCCATATCAGCGCCCGCTTTTAACATTAATGAGGTCGCAAGAGGGTTTGTTCCAAGCGCTATAATAGTATGTTTATCGCCTAAGGACTCTTTAAGGAGTTCAACGAGGCTTTTGCCTATGCCTCCGCCTTGTCCGTCAATAACCGCAATGAGCATAATGTCCTCCGCTTTTAATAGTGTGAATTAAATAAAATTGACCCTACGGAGCAGGTCGGTGTTTTTAAGAAGCTTTTCTGTCGGTTCATCCGCTGCAATTCTATGCTCCTCGTCAAAAAGAATACAGCGGTCAGAAAGTTCACCTACCAAATCAAGATTGTGTGTAGATGTTATCAGCGTTTTGCCGGCTTTGTTCAATTTGATAAGCAGGTCGACTAAAAAACGCTGGGACTTTGGGTCCAACCCGTCAGTTGGTTCATCTAAAATGAGCACTTCAGGGTTTATAGCGAGAACAGCCGCTACAGCAGTTTTTTTCTTTTCTCCTCCGCTCAGAAAAAAAGGCGCTCTGTCAAGAAGATTTTCTATTTCAAGCAGAGACGCTGCATCATATACTCGGCGGTTCACTTCATCAATAGATAATCCATACTGAAGCGGCCCGAATGCAATCTCATCTTTGACAGTTGAACAGAAAAGCTGTGCATCCGAGTCTTGAAAAATAAAACCTATTCGCCTGTGATACTCACAAGACAAACGGTCATTTTCAAAATATTCTTTCGTAATCTTAGAACCAAAAGCGGTAAACGTACCGCTTTCAGGAACTGCGATACCAGCCAAGATGCGGAGCAAGGTGGTTTTTCCGCAGCCGTTGGCCCCTAAAATACAAACTTTTTCTCCGCTTTGGATTTTGAAACTAATTTTATCGAGTGCTTTTTTATCTTGATAGGAAAAACTTACATTGTCGAGATTGAATATTTCACGTTTACCATCCAAACGCATAAACTCCCAGCAGCAATATCAGAACAATTATAACATTGCAGCAAGTAAAAATAAAGTCCTGAATGCCAAATTTGAGTTCATTAAGGCTTACAGCCTTGCCGGTAAAACCTCTGCAGCACATAGCGTCATAGACATCGCCGCTCAGCTTTTTAGATTTCAAAAAAACCGAGGCAATACTATGTGAAACAAACCTTCTTTCATCTTTCGATTTTACTTTTCCGACCGTTCTTAAAAACCGAGCTTCAATAACCTTAATCGCTTCAGAAGCAAGTACGAAAATGTACCGGTAGGCCATAGACAGTATAGATACAAATACATCGGGGAGCTTTAACGCCCGCAGAGCTTTTTCAATCTGGACCGCCCGCGTAGTAGCAAAAATGAGATACACAAAGCTGAGCGAAATGCCACAGGTGAGGGAAACTCTCAGCGCAGTTTTAATTCCGGACAAGGTGAAGTAGAAGGTTTTGCTAAGATATATGAGAGGGGTTCCGGATGAGAAGAGGTTTATAGCCGCAGGCAGGGAAAGAATAAAAAGTACAGGAGGAAGATAGCACCATACCCTCCGCAGAAAATCGCTAAGTTTGAGCTTAGACATTACAGCAAAAAGTAGCCCAATTGCTGCTATTAGGATTTTGACGAATATGCTAAAAACTGCGGAAGCAAATACGATATAAAATAGCAATACCAGGATTTTCACCCGTGGATCGATAATTTGGAGCAATCCGTCATATTTCTCGTATTTTTCAGCTAAAAATTCGTTCTGAAACACCTTAGTTATCTCAGACAGCGCACGCCTCAAAAAATGAGGGCGGCATTCAATGTAATCACTGTAATTTTCCGATTGAGCAAGCCATATCGGCAAGTTTTTATTGACTCTATTCAACTTTTATCCGCCTTTTTTATGTGCATAATGATTTTTGATGTGACGAGTATGACTGTGAATATAAGCGCAGTGCCGATGAGAGCGGAAATAGAATAAACCAGTTTTTCAGGCGCACCTTCAAAAGAATAATCGGGCAGAAGTCCATGCCAGAGGTCTGATAATTTCGCCATGCCTTGCGGAATAAAACCTAAATCCGCCTTCAGCTCGTCCAGACCCCATTCGCCCCACGCTGTGCCTGACGCAAAAAGCCCAAGCGGGGTTAGTAATACTAAAACAGCGAAGGCAGCGATTATTTTCCTCCGAGAAGATTTATTCTCATTTATATTATGTTCAATGCCGGCACTTATATTTTTGCAGAGCATGTCGGGAGCATACTTCGAAACCAGAGCGAGGGCAGTCGCCGTAATTACCGCCTCGAGCGGGCCGGCAAATAGCGTATGTGTAAACATCATGGCAGGGATAGAAACAGACAGTGGGTAGGGGCAGTAAAGGGGAGCGCCGCTCGCAGTCTTAAAGATAAGGGGCTGTATACCGAACTCAACGGCTGCAGCAAAAGCCGCCGCGTTAATCCCGATATAGCTTCCGATGAAAGCCCCTGCCGCCGACCGCTTTGAAAAGGAGGTATTTTTGCCCGCAATCAGGCGATATACCGCGTATCCCGTGAACGGCATGATTACCGCAATATTAATGCAGTTTAAGCCGTATGATAAAATGCCGCCGTCACCAAAGACCAGAGCTTGGATAAGAAGCGCAATTGAAATTGACACGCAGGCAGGCCAAGGCCCTAAAGCAATGGCAGCAAAGACAGCGCCCACTGCGTGAGCGGAAGAGCCGCCAACGACCGGAATATTGAACATCATAATTACAAAAGAGAAAGCAGCGTATAAAGCCAGCAGCGGTATCTGCCGCCTTCCAACCAATTTTTTTGTTTTATTTAATGCAGCGCCCCAAACAGGAACCATAGCCGCAAGTGCAGGTACAGAAACGGCGGGGCTGATATAACCGTCAGGAATATGCATGAATTAACACCTCATACCATACATAATAAAGCCCATGGAGGGCAGTTCCCTTCATGGGCCGATTATTCTCAATTATAATGCAATCAAACATTGAAACCTTCATGGTTTCGTTTTACTGATTCTATCATATTTAAAATGAGATGTCAATATGGTATTATAGTTATAAGAAAGGCTTTTATAAGTTAATATAAAGAAAATTGCGTAAAATTAATTATTTTTCCTTGACATAAGCAGTTTTGGCTGATATAATATGAAAGCGCTTTGAACGAAAAGCTTGAATGAGAGCCATTAGCTCAGGTGGCAGAGCACTAGACTTTTAATCTAGGTGTCCGGGGTTCGAATCCCCGATGGCTCACCAATTTCCTGAATCAGCTTTTGTTCCAAAAGTTAAGTAGCGATATTTTGGGTTCAGAGCTTAGTAATAATTTCCTTGACATAAGCGTTTTTGCCTGATATAATAGAAAAGCGCGCTTAACGAAAAACAAAATAAGAGCCATTAGCTCAGGTGGCAGAGCACTAGACTTTTAATCTAGGTGTCCGGGGTTCGAATCCCCGATGGCTCACCAGAAAAAGACCCCGCGAATCTAAAATTCACGAGGTTTTTTTGTACGCTATTTTGCAAAACGCTGAAACTATAAATAAGTTAGTGAAGTAAAATCAGGCAGAACCTTGCAATTTTCAGTGTAGATATTAATATGTTCAAAAACAGCCCCAAGCCCAAACGGCTTGGGGCTGTTTTATTTTCGGTATATCACAGCCTACTTACAATTATACTTAAAATTGCTAAAGGGCTTGACATTACTCCATACTCTTTAGTGAAGTTACCATGTCTACTTGTTTGATGCGTCTATACATTATGACATTTACAAAGAATGCAAAGGCCGCTGTTAGCGCCGCCGAATAAACGAAACTATACCAATTTATTTGTCGGCCAAACATGACCAGATCAATCTCACAGGAGATGGTTACATATCTCTCCATAACAACGCCGAGCAGCAGACCGAAGGCAATGCCGATGATTGTCAGAATAATATTTTCGCGGTAGATATAAGCCGCAAGTTCATTATCGTAAAAGCCAAGTACCTTAATCGCAGCAAGCTCCCGGCGCCTTTCATCTATATTAATGCTTGTAAGAGAGAAAAGTACGACGAAAGCAAGCACAGCTGCGGATATTATAAGAATTATAACCACAGAATGTACTGCTTTTATCATTTTTTGAAAATTGGTTTTGTTTTCAGTAGTAAAGTAGACAGAGGAAACGCCATCCTGTTTAATTATAGTTTGTGAAAGGCTGTCCTCACTGGCCTTTGATTTATCAGAGATTGTAGCCAGAATCTGATTGATTTCAGGCTTTTTGCCGTAAAGCTTGTTATATAAAGCCGGTGATATATATACATAGTGAAATAGATAGTTTTCTGCGATACCGGATATTTTGACTTTCTTTTCAATTCCGTCTGAATTCCTGAGCGTTATCTTATCGCCGGCTTTAAGTTTTAAAAGCGTGGATAGCTTCTCTGTAATTATTACCGAATTATCGTCAAGTTTAAGAGATTTGTGCCCAACACGTTCACGCAGATGAATAAAATTGTCTAAATCGCTTCCGTCTTGCGGAATGACGATATATGCGGACTGTGTTTTGCCAGCGTTTGAGGCGTCAACAGCTTGTTGCAGGACACAAATACTGCCCGTCACATTTTTATCTGTATCCAGAATATTTTGAATTTTGCTTAATTCTTCGCTGGATATGTTTTCTTTGAGGTCAATTTCCATGTCGTAAGTCCTGATTTGGTCATACTGCCATGAAACAATCGCAGTAATTGCATCCTGAAGACCAAACCCGGTAAGAACCAGAGCGGTACATCCTGCAACGCCTATAACCGTCATAAAGAAGCGCTTTTTGTAGCGGAATAAATTGCGCGCGGTGACCTTTTTAATGAAACTGAGCCTTTTCCATAACGGCGTAATTCTTTCTAAGAGTATTTTTCTCCCGGGACGAGGCGCCTTTTGCCGCATAAGAGAAGCGGGAGTCTCGCGGAGTGAATCAATACATACAAGGTATGCGGGAAAAGCGGCGCAGAAAACAGCCGCGCAGGTGGATAAAACGGCATAAGTTATGTTAAAGTCGGCCTGAATCGGAGGTAGAGTATATAGGATACGGTACGCGTCGAAAATGACATTGGGGAAAAGCTGGAATCCGACAGCACAGCCAAGCAAGCTGCCGATAAGTGATGCGGAAATGGCATAGAACAAATATTTTGAGGCGATTGAGCCGTTTGAAAATCCCAAAGCCTTCAGCGTGCCAATATAACCACGGTCGTCTTCGACAAGTCTTGTCATACAGGTAAGGCTGACAAGTGCCGCCACGAGGAAGAAGATGAGGGGGAAGACAAGGCTTATAGCTTCTATTCTGTCGGCATCCTGTTTGAAACTCGAAAATCCCTCATTCATGTTGTGGTCGAGGATATACCATACTGGCTTTTCAAGTTTTAAGAGTTGCACCTTGCTGTCAGCAATCTTTTTTTGTGCCTCATCAATCTTTTTTTCAGCATCGACTTTTTGCTTTTCGAAATCTGCTTTGCTCTTTTCAAGCTGAGCCTTAGCATTATCGAGCTTTTTCTGCTCTGCGTTGATTTTGTCAATACTCTCCTGCTTCTTCTTTTCAAGTTCCTGCCTTGATGCAGCAAGCTTTGCCCCGGTTTCATCAAGAGTTTTTTTAGCTGAAGCGAGCTGCTCTCTGCCGCTGTCAATAGTAGCCTTTAGTGCGTTTAGTTCAGCTTCATTTTTCGCTATTGCTGCTGCCAAAGCACTGATTTCTGGGCTTCCGGCCGGATAAATGCTTTTGAGAGCGGCAAGCTTTTCTTTTGCCTCATTGAGCTTTTTTAAGCCTTCGTTGTATTGTATAGACGCCTGTTCAAGCTGTGCAGCCTTATCGGCGTATTCCTTTTTGCCTGCCTCATATTCCGCCTGCGCAGCAGACAACTGCTTTTCGGCTGCGGCTGTCTGCTTTTCAAATTCATTCTTTTTGCTGTTAAGTAATTTCTGTCCGTCAGAAATTTTTTTTGCGGAATCATCAATCTTTTTCTGCCCGTCGGACAGTTGTTGTTTTGAATCAGCAACCTTCTTTTCGGCGTCTGCTATTTTATCTTCTGCTTCTTTTTTGATTTCCCTAAAGCGGATATCTTTGCGTTTTTCCGATATCTTTGAAAGGGTGTCTTTCAATGGCTTGAGAACCTTGTTATCATAATTGTCGGAAAAAATGGGGTAATGTTTTGGGTTGTCTGCGACGACATAGATATCTGTATAAACTGAAAGCGAAAATGCGTCGCTTGGAATAAAGAAATAGGCGTCAGTAGTGCCGTTGCCTATAGAGCTTGTGCCGCGTCCATAGGAAATATAAAGCGGATTTTCCGCAATACCTACGATAGTAAAAGTATCAAATTTGAGAATATCGTTGATATCCTTGCTGCTGCCAGAATTAAATGTTACCTTGTCGCCAATTTTACAGTTGATGAATTTCATGAATTTAGTATCCGCGAGACACTCGTGTTGATTTTGCGGCATTCTGCCTTCTGTTACTTTCGGCCTGTTTATATAAGAATTATTGCTTGCGGATTGATTTAGATTGAGTGATTCGAGTTTGACATTATAATTCTGATTATTATACCGAACAGCTGCATCTGCAGAATATCCCGGCATAACGCCTTTTAATCCGCTGACACTTTTTATGGCGCTTACATCATCATCGTTAAATCCAACAGTTGATATCAGGCGTATATCCATAAAGTTTAGATTTTTAAAATAGTTTTCGGCGGTAGTGCGCATGTCCGGAGCTGTTGCGCGAAGCCCAGAAAAGAATGCGACACCGAGGGCGGTGATGGCTACAATCGAAATATACCTGTTGAGAGTTTTCAGTATTTTGCGCCTGCTGTCTTTTAAAGAGGCTTTAGAAAAGCAGTTTCGCATCACCATTCAATCCTTTCGACAGGTGTCGGGTTCGGATTTACAATAATATCAGAGACTTTGCCGCTTTTTAATTTTATAACGCGGTCTGCCATTGGAGTAATTGCCTGATTGTGCGTGATGACAATAACGGTCATTCCTTTGCTGCGGCAGGTCTTTTGCAAAAGCGATAGTATGAGTTTTCCGGTAGTATAGTCGAGCGCGCCTGTCGGTTCGTCACAAAGAAGGAGCTTAGGATTCTTCGCAAGGGCGCGGGCAATAGAAACGCGCTGCTGTTCACCGCCGGAAAGCTGAGACGGGAAGTTGTTCTGTCTGTCTTTAAGCCCAACCTCAGCTAACACTTGGGCAGCGTCAAGCGGATTCTTGCATATCTGATTTGCAAGCTCGACATTTTCAAGAGCCGTAAGAGTATTTATCAAATTGTAAAACTGAAATACGAAACCTATATCATATCGCCGATAGGCCGTCAGCCTTTTTGAGTTATAAGTACTTATTTCTTCATTGTTTACAATAACCCTTCCGCTGTCGCACGTATCCATTCCGCCGAGTATGTTGAGTATGGTAGATTTTCCAGCCCCGCTTGGGCCAACAATTACAGCAAACTCGCCTTTTTCAATTTGGAAGGATACGCCGTCCACTGCTTTGACAGTAACTTCGCCCATTTTGTAGTGTTTTACGACGTTTTCAAGTACTACATAACTCATAATATCTATCACCTTGGCTCGACGAAAATGATGTTTTCTCATTACACATTCGTATATATAAATATTATACCACTTATTACTACGAGCTGCAGTATATTTGTATTTCTGCTGTGAATATTTTCACAAACCTTATTGCTGCAAGAATTTGGTCTAAAAAAGTTGGCGGATAAAATTTAAAGTTATTTACTTTTTCTCATATGGATGGTAGTATAATAAATAAATAGCAAGGGAAAGGGGCGGTGACATTGAAGGTTGCCATAATCGGTTCAAGAGATACATGTGAAAACGCTTACAATATGATTTTAGAGCAAATACCGGTTGGCTGTTCGGAGATCATTTCCGGTGGAGCAAGAGGCGTTGATTTTCTTGCGAAAAAGGCTGCAAAAGAATTGGGCCTTAAATTTACATGTTGTCGTCCCAATTATAAAAAGTACGGTAGAATTGCACCGCTTGTCAGAAACAACGAGATTGTCGACAAAGCGGATTATGTGTTGGCTTTTTGGGATGGTCACTCAAAAGGTACAAGGCACGCAATAATATGCTGCATTAAGCGTCGTAAACCGTTTAGGATATTTTTGCTTAACCAGCGATATTTTGTTTGCAAAAGCAATTAATTTCAGGAGTGTAGTGGATGAGTATTTTTGATGAAATTTCAGAAGGACTACAAAAGGGCAGAGTTAATCTTGTTAAGGAGCTTGTCCAAAAGGCGGTTGATGAAGGTGCTGAGGCTCAGGAAATTTTGGATAAAGGCCTCCTTGCTGGAATGAATATAATCGGCGAAAAGTTTAAAAAGAATGAAATATATGTTCCTGAAGTAATGATCGCCGCTCGGGCAATGAGCGCAGGAACTGAGTTGTTGAAACCGTTGCTTGTATCAGGCGGCAAAAAGACACTCGGAAAGGCATGTATAGGTACCGTTAAGGGTGATATGCACGATATCGGAAAAAATCTTGTTAAAATGATGATGGAAGGCAAGGGTATTGAAGTAATTGACCTCGGCACAAATGTGTCGCCGGAAAAATTCTTGGACACAGCAATTAATGAAAATTGCGACTTAGTTTGTTGCTCGGCACTGCTTACAACAACAATGGGCGTTATGGGCGAAGTAGTTAAAGCTTTTGAAAACGCCGGAATACGCGACAAGGTTAAGATTATGATAGGCGGAGCGCCGGTAACACAGCAGTTTTGCGATGAAATAGGTGCCGATTCATATACACCTGATGCTGCGACGGCCGCGGAAGTGGCAGTTGAGTTTTTGAAAAAGTAATCGGATTTCAGTAAAGCAAAAAAATGGGGCTGCCTTAGGGCAGCCCCATTTAATTTTTAAACAAGCCCGGGGATTTCCGTTTCTATATCTACGTCTGCTTCGTAGTTTACGCCGTCAATTCCAAAACCGAACAAACGGTAAAAATCGTCCCAATACCCGCGCACGTCGGCGACCTCTTCAAGATTGCTGTCGTTTACACTGTTCCAGATTCGCGAAACCTCTTTTTGGACGTCATCTCTAAGTTCAAAGTCGTCGAGCCGTATTCTGCCGCTTTCGTCGACAATCGTTTTTGGAACATAGAGTTTCTCTGCAAACATTCTATACATCTGCTCTATGCAGCCTTCGTGGATACCTAATTTTTTCATAACCTTGAATAATATCGAAGTATACAGCGGAACAGCCGGAATAGCTGAACTTGCCTGCGTGACGACAGCTTTGTTTACTGATACATAAGCTTTGCCGTTTATAGGCGCGAGCAAATCTGTAATATCCTTTGCGGTTTTCTCAAGGTCCTTTTTAGCCATGCCTATAGTTCCGTCGGCATAGATAGCGTGTGTTATTTCCGGCCCGATATATGAATAAGCAAGTGTTATAGCTCCCTGGGCGAGAACGCCTGCGCCTTTAAGAGCTTCAATCCAAAGACGCCAGTCCTCGCCGCCCATAACCTTTATCGTTCCTTCGATTTCTTCTTCTGTTGCAGGCTCAACTGTTGCGGTTGAAAGTTTGTGAGTATTCATATCTATTGTTTTGCCTGTATATGCTTTACCTATGGGCTTGATTACTGAGGAATAGGTTTTGCCTGAATCTACAGTCCTGCGAGGAGCCGCGAGACTGTATACAACAAGGTCAACGCTGCCCAAATCTCTTTTTATGAGCTCAATTGTCTTATCTTTGGTTTCCTTTGAAAACGCGTCGCCCATTATGCTCTTTGCATAAAGGCCATCATCAAGTGCCTGTTTTTGAAACGCCGCCGTATTATACCATCCGGCAGTAGCTGTCCTTTTTAACTGTGCAGGCCTTTCATAAGCAACGCCGATGGTTGCAGCTCCGCAACCAAAAGCTGCTGCTATGCGTGTGGCAAGGCCGTATCCTGTCGAAGACCCGATAATCAGCGCTTTTTTTGTGCCATCAATTGCGGGCTTGCTTTTGACGTAGGCGATTTGCTCCGCAACATTTTTTGCGCAGCCTATCGGATGCGAGGTGGTGCAGATAAAACCTCTTATTTTCGGCTCAACTATCATGCTAATTCTCCTTCTGGAATGATAAAGGTAACTGAACAAAAGTAAATTACAGTTTTCTATTATACAATATTATAAATTTGTGTTCAACTTTGGAAATAAAGAATATTTTTGAAGTAAAGTCACTATAGCAAGTCCTCGTTCATATAATTACAGGAGTAAACAGGATTTGATGACCGAAAGTTAACGACACACTGGCGGAGGAGTATTATGAGGCGTTTGCGCAGTAAAAGACGGAAAAATAGAGCGCTTGTTGTCGCCATTGCAATATTGCTGACGCTTCTTTTGTCATACATCATATTTATGAACAGACTTCTGCCAGTTGTAGAAACAATGGCAGTAAACAGGGCGAGAAATATTTGCACCGATACTATAAACCAGGCGGCGGGGAAGGTAATCAAAGATAATAACATAACTTATGATATGCTGATGGAGCTTGAAAAAGACAGCAGCGGCAATATCACTGCGGTGAAAGCAAATACATTGAAAATAGATGAACTCAAATATAAAATATCAAACGAGGTAATAAAAGAATTGAACGAGGCTGACACATCGAGTCTCAGTATCCCACTTGGAACGGTTATAGGCGGTCAGCTTTTTCATGGATTGGGGCCGAAAATTAGGGTAAACATTGAGCGAATAGGCAGCGCGGAAACAAAGATAATAAATGAGTTTAGTTCTGCTGGAATCAACCAGACGCGGCAGCAGGTTTTGCTTGAAGTAGACGCGTCAATAACGGTGCTTGTATCCACCTCACATATTACGACAAATGTAAAGAGCAATTATACCATTGCGGATACTGTAATTGTCGGAAATGTACCTGATTCATATACAGTGGTTGATGACAGCTCAGGGAAAAGCAATTCAGATAAGATATTCATTTATGGAAATAAAGGCTCAAAATGATGAATTTAATGCTTTGACGGAGTGATATGAATGAATTTTTAGCAGAAAATATATTCCTCTTTTTTAGCAATAGTAGTATAATCATATACAGTATGTGACTAAATAGCCTGAAAACATCTTATATTCTTTTGGCTTTAAGCAGTTAATTAAATCAACTAAAATAGCTTTATTAATTATGCTTTTAGTCAATAATGTAATCGCAAAGAATATTTGAATTTGGAGTGTTTATATATTGTCTGATCCAGCGAAACGCGCAGAAGAACTGCGCAAACTCCTAAATTATCACAATTATCAATATTATGTTCTGGATAATCCTGAGATTGAGGATTATGAGTATGACAAGTTGCTTCGCGAACTTGAGGAAATTGAAGCAGCCCATCCGGAACTTATAACTCCTGATTCCCCGACCCAGAGGGTCGGCGGAGAGGCTCTTACTATGTTTGAGCCGGTTCATCATGAGGTCGTCATGGAAAGTCTTCAGGATTTGTTTTCCCATGACGAGGTTCGGGAATTCGATAAACGGGTTCGCGAGGCCGAGAAAGATATAACATATGTTGTTGAACCGAAAATCGATGGCCTCTCGGTGTCGCTCGAGTATGAAAACGGGCTGTTTGTCCGGGGGTCAACGCGAGGCGACGGTGTAACGGGCGAAGATGTTACCGCGAATCTCAAAACTATTCGCTCTATACCGCTAAAGCTCAATATGCCAATACCGTTTATTGAAGTAAGGGGCGAGGTTTTTATGCCCCATGAACGTTTTTTTAAGTTGGTTGAACAACAGGAACTCAATGATGAAAAGCCCTTTAAGAATTGCCGAAACGCTGCCGCAGGGTCACTTAGGCAGAAGAACCCCAAGATTACTGCTTCACGTGGCCTTGATATATTCGTTTTCAATATTCAGCGGATAGAGGGCGTCGATGTAGAATTACATTCAAAAGGACATGAGCTTCTAAAAAAGCTCGGTTTCAAGGTTATTCCGGACTATAAAATCTGCACCGATATTGGACAGGTTATCGAAGAAATTGATAAGATTGGTGAGCGGCGCGGAAAACTGCCATATGATATCGATGGCGCAGTTGTGAAGGTTGACTCTTATGCGGTAAGAAGAAAACTCGGCAGCACGGCGAAATTCCCGCGCTGGGCGGCTGCTTTCAAATTCCCGCCGGAAGAGAAAGAAACAAAACTGCTCGATATTGAAATCAATGTGGGCAGAACGGGTGTCCTGACCCCGACAGCGGTGCTTGAACCGGTGACGCTTGCCGGAACAACCGTTTCAAGGGCAACACTCCACAATCAAGATTTTATTGATGGACTTAAAATCGCCATAGGCGATACGGTTATAGTTAGAAAAGCAGGAGAAATAATCCCGGAAATAATCGGAGTCGCGAAAAAAGGGGGCGGCGACATATATAAAATGCCGACAACCTGCCCGTCCTGCGGCTCACCGGTTTTCCGCGAAGAAGATGAGGCAGCGTTAAGGTGCACAAACGCGGAGTGCCCCGCCCAACTTTTGCGCCATCTTATCCACTTTGCTTCAAGAGGAGCAATGGATATCGAAGGCTTAGGCCCTGCGATAATAGAGGCACTTGTTTCAAAAGGGTTGGTCAAGTCTCCTGCCGATCTGTATTATTTGGATATCGAAAGGGTTAAGGAAATAGAGCGCATGGGTGAAAAATCGGCGAAAAACCTTATTTCGTCGATTGAAAAATCAAAGTCGGCGGGACTTGCGCGGCTGCTTTACGCTTTCGGTATAAGAAATGTTGGTCAAAAGGCGGCAAAGCTGATTGCCGGCCGCTTTAAGACGATAGACCGGCTGTTTAACGTAACAGTGGATGAACTGACACAGATTGATGAAATCGGCGAGGTCATAGCGCAAAGCACAGTCGATTTCTTTAAACTCAAGAGCACTGAGCACCTTGTAGAACGGCTCCGTTTTGCAGGGGTTTTAATGGAAGATAATACAGAAGAAGTTGCCGATACCCGGTTTGCCGGTATGACATTCGTTCTTACAGGTACACTGCCCACTTACACAAGGAGCGAGGCTTCAAAAATCATAGAGAGCCTCGGCGGAAAGGTATCAGGCAGCGTTTCTAAAAAAACCACTTATGTTCTGGCAGGTGAGGACGCCGGAAGCAAACTGACAAAGGCCCAGTCACTCGGCGTTCCAATAATCAATGAAGACCAGTTTAAAGAAATGATAAAATAAAACAGATTAGGTGATGGAGGTAAATATAATGCCAGATATTGATATCCGACATATTGCAAAACTTGCAAGGCTGCATCTTGAAGAAAATGAGATACCCAAATTAAAAAAGCAAATGGGTGAAATTGTAGGCATGGTCGAGAACCTGCCGGAGTTTACTGATACAAACCTTCCTTTAAATAAAGAAGACGCTATGAGGTTGCGGCGTGATGAGGTAAGGGATTCAATGAAACGCGAAGAAATATTGAAGAATGCCCCTGCCACAGAGGCCGGCTGCATTGTCGTTCCCAAAATAGTGGAATAAAAAAGCGCATTACTATTTTCAAAAAAATAACGAGGTGCATATGATGGAACTTTTTGAATATACGGCTGCTGAACTGTCGCAAATGCTCAGAGAAAAGAAGTGCAGCGCCGAGGAAATTACAAAATCTGTTTTTTCACGCATAGATTCAACAGAGGATAAAGTAGCCGCATATATTACAACTACCAAAGAAACAGCATTGGAAACGGCCGCAGAAGTCGATAAAAAGCTGGCGGCAGGGGAGAAGCTCGCGCCGCTTGCGGGCATACCGACAGGTATAAAGGATAATATCGTCACAAACGGCGTAAAAACAACCTGCGCGTCGAAAATATTATCAAATTTCGTACCTCCCTATAGCGCTACTGTCATCAAAAGGCTTATAGATAACGATGTTGTTTTCACGGGCAAGCTCAATATGGATGAGTTTGCGATGGGGTCATCCTGCGAAAATTCATACTTCAAGAAAACGCATAACCCGCGTGACCTCGACAGAGTGCCTGGCGGTTCGTCCGGCGGCAGCGCCGCTGCTGTAGCGGCAGGCGAATGTGTTGTCGCTTTGGGTTCAGACACCGGCGGCTCAATAAGGCAGCCTTCCGCATTTTGCGGTGTTGTAGGGTTAAAGCCGACCTACGGTGCAGTTTCCAGATTCGGCTTAGTTGCTTTTGCGTCATCTCTTGACCAAATTGGCCCGATTGGACGCAGTGTTAAAGATACCGCTATGCTGTTCGACGCCATAAAAGGATATGACCCTTATGACGCAACGAGCGAGGAGAAGGATATGGAACCTGTTGCGGACAAGCTCACAGGCAATGTCAAGGGCTTGAAGATTGGCATACCGGCTGAGTATTTCGGCAAAGGCGTTGACCCAGAAGTCAAAGAAATTGTGATGAATGCGGCGAAAGAATTTGAAAAACAGGGCGCAGAGCTTGTAAATATAAGCCTGCCGAGCACAGATTATGCGCTTTCTGCTTATTACATCATCGCTTGTGCTGAGGCTTCGAGCAATCTTGCCCGTTTTGACGGTGTAAAATACGGTTATCGGGCTGAAAAGTTCGATAGTCTTATAGATATGTATGAACGTTCAAGAAGCGAAGGCTTTGGCGCAGAGGTCAAACGCCGCATTATGCTTGGTACGTTTGTTCTGAGCTCGGGATACTACGACGCTTATTACAAGCGCGCAAAACTCACTCAGCTCAGAATAACCGATGAATTTAACGAGGCGTTCAAAAAATGCGATATTCTGCTGACGCCGACGTCTCCTGAAACAGCGTTCAAATTAGGTGAAAGAACTGACGACCCATTGAAGATGTATGCCGCTGATATCTGCACTGTACCTATTAATATTGCTGGGCTCCCTGCAGTATCATTCCCGTGCGGCAAAGATAAGGCGGGTCTGCCTGTAGGCTGCCAGCTTATCGGCCGAAAATTTGACGAGCAGACGATTCTTGACGCGGCTTATGCCTTTGAAAAAATTTATGGCCCCGCTGAAGTTGCACGGATATAATGGAGGGAACTAAACAATGAAATATGAAACCGTAATTGGTCTTGAAGTACACGCCGAGCTTAATACAAAATCAAAGATATACTGCTCATGCAAAAACGCATTCGGTGCGGAAGTAAACACTGAGTGCTGCCCTATATGCACAGGCATGCCGGGAACTTTGCCGACGCTCAATGAAAAGGTTGTGGAGAAGGCAGTCCGAATGGGACTCGCCCTGCATTGCACCATCAATCGCGTTTGCAAACAGGACCGCAAAAACTATTTCTATCCCGATTTGCCAAAAGCCTATCAGATATCACAATATGATGTGCCTTTGTGCGAACATGGCTATGTGGATATTCTTGTCGGCGGAGAGATAAAACGCATAGGAATAACGCGCATCCACATAGAAGAAGACGCAGGAAAGCTGCTGCATGGCGACAGCTTCTCAGGCTCTCTTGTCGATTTCAACCGTTGCGGTGTTCCCCTTATTGAGATTGTCTCTGAACCTGACCTCCGTAGCGCCGAGGAAGCGAAAATCTACCTTGAAACCATACGCCAGATATTGCTGAGTCTTGATGTATCAGACTGCAAAATGCAGGAAGGTTCAATACGCTGTGACGTCAATGTTTCCGTTCGCCCTGTCGGCAGCAAGGAATTCGGCACCCGCTGCGAGATGAAAAACGTAAACTCCTTTAATGGAACTGCAAGAGCTATAGAATATGAGGCAAAACGGCAGATTGCGATTCTTGAAAGCGGCGGCACCGTTGAGCAGGAAACAAGGCGTTGGGACGACGCAAGAGGCGAAAGCATACTTATGCGTACTAAAGAAGACGCACAGGACTACAGATATTTCCCCGAACCGGACCTCGGCACAATCGTTCTCAGCGAAGAATATGTCGAAGGTATCAGGGCTTCTCTGCCTGAACTGCCTAATCACAGGCAATTCAGATATATGAAAGATTATTCTCTGCCCGAGTTTGACGCCGGCCTGCTGTCACAAAGCCTGGATAAGGCCGAGTTCTTTGAAGAGTGTTTAAAAGCCGGCAATGTTAAACCGAAAACAATTGCCCACTGGATTACCGGCGATATAACAAGGATTCTTAACGAAAAGGGAATTAAGCTAAAAGATTCGAAGATTTCACCTAAAATGCTTGTGACAATGCTGTCGCTCATCGACAAGGGCACTATTTCAAATACAGCCGGAAAAACTGTCCTTGAAGAAATGTTTGCCACAGGCAAAGACCCCGAGGAGATTGTAAAAGAAAAAGGCCTTGCGCAGGTCAGCGATGCCGCGGCTCTTGAAGCACTTGTTAAGGAAGTTCTTGCGCAGAACGAGAAATCCGTTGCTGACTATAAAAAAGGTAAGACAAACGCTCTGGGTTACCTTGTCGGTCAGTGCATGAGAGCGTCAAAGGGCAAGGGCAATCCGCAAATATTGAGAGATCTGTTGCAAAAAGAGCTCAACAAATAATAACGAAAAAATAAGTTAAGGCACACAAAAAGGCCACCCTTGAAAGGGTGGCCTTTAATATTAGGTTATTGATTATCCCTTAGAGTAAACTTTAAAATTGTAAATCTTATTAGATGTTTAGAATTTTTAAATGTGAAATTAGATATGATCTTAATTGCGTTGGCCTGACGTGAAGTGCCTTCGGAAAGGTGCTGACTGCCTTTAGAAACCAAATAAAAATTGCCATGAACCGAGTGTTCATGGCAATAAAGCGCGGCACAATTATTTGATTTTTGCATTGTCTATAATTTTTTTATCTAAGGTTGCGTTCATACTGCCTGTTTTATACCCATTTAAATCAAGGGTGATATATGTAAATCCCAGCGACTTGAAGTAATCATGTATTTTCTCGCGAAGTCCATCTTGGAATATTTTAATCATATCTTCAGGCAGCAGTTCAATTCGTGCGATTTCGCCGTGATGACGGACTCTAATTTGTTTGAATCCCAAATCAATTAAAAACTGTTCCGCCTTATCGATCAATAGCAGTTTTTCTTTCGTTATTGTCTGGCCATATGGAATACGCGAGGCAAGGCAGGCAAAAGACGGCTTGTCCCAAGTTTTCAATCCCATTTCCTTTGAAAGTGCACGAATATCGTTTTTGGTAAGTCCGGCAGTGCGCAGCGGGCTTATGGCGCCGCATTCCCTTGCAGCTTTAAGGCCGGGGCGGTAATCGCCGAGGTCGTCCATATTTGAACCTTCTGCAATATATTTGATATTGTTCTCTTCAGCAACTTTTTTTATCTTTGCAAACAGCTCGCTTTTGCAGTAGTAACACCTGTCGACCGGATTTTCCCGGAACCCTTTTATATCAAGCTCATCTGAATCAATAATAATCTGCCGGATACCGTATTCTTTAGCGAATTCAATTGCTTCGTTCAGTTCACGTTTTGGAAAAGTCGATGAGCGAGCTGTGATAGCAATTACATTGTCTGACAAAACATCATGCGCGCATTTTAGTAAAAAGGAAGAATCGACGCCGCCAGAAAAAGCAACAGCCAGACTTCCGAGAGATTTTAAGTAATCATAAAGTTTTTCTTTTTTTAAATGTAGTTCATCCATAGACTCATTACCTTAATATTAGATTTTTGAATTTCATAAGAATATTCGTAAATAGTATATATTAAAAAAATATTATGTCAAGATAAGCTATCATAAAAAATAAAAGGAAGCATTAGCAACTGTGCTTATGCTTCCTTAATAATCTATTGACCAGTCATGGACTGCAATTCCATCTTTCCGGCTTCAACTTTTTGTTTTTCACGGGGACAAAGGCGGAATAGCAGCTCCTGGAGTTCTCCTACATGATGCATTTCTTCTTCGGCTATATGACGAAGAACTTTTTTAGCGTTTTCGTCGTCAGTAGCCAACGCGTGTGCTTCATATCCGATAATTGCCTCATATTCTCCCGCAATGTCGACTCGAATCGCCTGAGCGAGTTCGTCCGCTGAAAGTTTTCTTGGAACGTCAACTACAAAAGGATTGCCGATTAAAGCCATAATAACAACTCCTTCTTTTTTATTATTGTTACCGGAAGGCGATGCTATTATGTGAAGACTTATCCTAATATGAGTGAATTAAACCAGAATTATTACTTTAACATCTCCTGTTTGAGTTCCCATAGAGGTCTTGACAAATCCACATAGTACTTATGCGGGTTTTCGAAACGCAGAACCTCATCCCAAAGCGTGCCGACCTGCTCTTTGCAGTAGTTTCTGATATCTTTAAGTTTCGGAAGCTTATAAACACATTTGCCCCTTTCAAATATGCGGACCAGCAGTTTTTTCGCTGTGAAATTTGTAAGCGTTTTATGTTTCCATATATGCTCTGGGTCAAAAATCTCATACGGGCGGGTTTCATCAATGTTTTCGTTGTATAGAGTAATTACATCGGCAATTGCTTTGCCGCTTTCGTTATCGAAAAGCCTCCAGACCTGCTTAAAGCCGGGGTTAGTTATTTTTTCAACATTCTCGCTGATTTTTATTTTAGGTATTATTTTACCGTTTTCCTCAACGGCGGACAATTTATACACACCGCCGAAAACAGGTTCGGAACGTGAAGTAATAAGCCGTTCGCCGACGCCGAAGGAATCAACCTTTGCGCCCTGCATCAGAATATCGCGAATAATATACTCGTCAAGCGAATTTGACGCAACAATCTTGCAGTCGGGGAATCCAGCGTCATCAAGCATTTTTCTCGCTTTTATTGAAAGATAAGTGATATCACCGCTATCTATACGGATACCCGCTGGCCTGAAGCCTTTGGGGACGATTACTTCGTTGAAGGTGCGGATTGCATTGGGTACGCCAGATTTCAGGACATTGTAGGTGTCGACGAGCAAAACGCAGTTGCTCGGATAGAGTTCAGCGTAACACTTAAAGGCTTCGAGTTCGGTGGGGAACATTTGTATCCAACTATGAGCCATTGTCCCAAGTGCCGGTACGTCGAATTCACGGTCGGAAATAGCGCAGGCAGTGCCAGTGCAGCCTCCGATATAAGAAGCTCGAGCGCCGAGTATGGCGCCGTCTGGGCCTTGCGCACGGCGCGAACCGAACTCCATTACAGGCCTTCCTTGGGCAGCCCTTACAATCCTGTTGGATTTAGTTGCAATCAAGCTTTGATGATTAATTGTCAGCAGAATCATGGTTTCCAAGAGCTGTGCCTGAACAGCAGGGCCTCTGACGATGACTATTGGTTCGCCGGGGAAAATCGGTGTTCCCTCAGGGATAGCCCATACATCACATTCAAATTTAAAGTTCTTGAGGTAGTTTAAAAATTCCTCATTGAAAATCTTTTTAGTTCTAAGATATTCAATATCCTCGTCGCTGAAGCTGAGGTTATTTAAGTGGTCAATAACCTGCTCAAGTCCGGCCATTATCGCAAAGCCGCCATTGTCGGGGATCTTTCTGAAAAACATGTCAAAGTAGGTTATCTTATCTTTAAAACCGCAGCAAAAATAGCCGTTTGCCATTGTAAGTTCATAAAAATCCATTAACATTGAGAGGTTATTGCGCTTTTCATCTTTCATAATTATACCTTCATTCTTTGGATATTATCAAAATTAACTATTAATATAAAAACTTTGATAGAAGTTTTATTGATAAATTATAGATTTCGTCTATTCTATTATGTTTTCAAAAGTGTAATTTGTCAAAATAAATAATTAACGATTATGATTAACAGTTTTTAATAAGTTATATAAACTATGCACATTAAACAGGTGATTAAAAGGAAGAAAGGCAAGCTTGGATAATAGAAAGTATTTTATATAGTGTGACAGGCAGTCATTTTAACAGGATACCCCGAATAACTTTTTATGTATGGTTTTATTGCCTCGGGGGTGTTTGAATGCCGAGAAGCACCAGAAGCAGTGTTGTCAAAGGCACAATGATTCTTATAGTCGGAAACATAATTGTAAAAATAATCGGTGCATTCTTTAAGCTGCCTCTTGCCAATATTATCGGTGCAGACGGTATGGGGCTATATAACTCGTCTTTTACAGTATATGACATCTTTCTGGTGCTTTCAACATCAGGTTATACACTTGCGATATCAAAAATGGTTTCGACCTGCTATGCCTACGGCAAGGACGGCGAGGCTTTGGAAATCTTGAGGATAACGAGAAATCTTCTTGCTGTGATTGGACTTGCATTTTCAGTAATAATGTTCGCCGGAGCGAGGATTTTCGCAGGCCTTATCGGAAACACACGTTCCTTTTACTGCATTTTGATGTTGTCGCCTGCAGTCCTGCTTGTTTCTATCATGTGCTCATACCGCGGATACTATCAGGGAACCAACGATATGATACCAACGACAGTTTCGCAGGTTATAGAGGCGGTTGTGCGGCTTGTTGTTGGTCTTGCAGCTTCTGCCTACCTCAAATACAAAGGATTCGGTATGGAGATAGTCGCTGCGGGTGCTTTGGCGGGCATAACGCTTGGCGAATTCTCATCAACATTTACGCTTGCCATGCTGCATAAGTTTAAAAGGCGGGGCAAGAGAATCAGGAGAATAAACGCCGCACGGCCAGCCCGAATATTAAAGACGCTTTTTGCGACATCAATTCCAATCGGAATCAGCGGAATTATCATTAGCGTTATAAATATTATCGATAATTCTATACTTATGCACAGGCTGCAGTATATTGGCTGCAGCGAGCAAGAAGCGAATACTCTCAACGGCGCTTTTAATATGGCATATACTGTTTTCAGCCTGCCAATAACAGTTGTTATGGCGGTGACAACGAGTGTATTCCCTATATTGTCATATGCACACGCCTGCGGGAACAAGGTCCGTATTCAAAAGCTCGTAATGGCATCTCTCAGGATAATTATGATTGTTTCAACGGCAACGGCGGCGATTTTTCTATCACTTTCGAAGCCAATAGTCAGCATTATATACTTTGGTCAGCCGCGGGACGCAACAATAGCGGCTCCGTTGTTAATTTTGATGTCACCAGCGGCAATTCTCATTTCAATCGCAGTTATGACGGGAACGGTATTGCAGGCAGTTGACAAACTGCTTGTACCGTCGAGGTCGACAATTATCGGCGGATCCATTTGCCTTGTTATCAATTGGTATCTGATAGGAAATCCGAAAATCGGTATATATGGTGTGCCAATCGGCATTTGTATCTGCTATTTTATTGTTTCTGCCTTGAATATTATTGAGATAAAAAGGTGCGGCATAAAGCTGAAACTTAAAGAAATTATGATGAAACCGCTGCTGCCGTCTTTAGTTCTCGCGATATCACTTGCTGTGGTCTACTATATGACATATAGAACATTGGGCCTTATTTATGCAACGGTTTTGAGCCTTGCTGTTGGCCTCATTCTGTATCTGACAGTACTGTTCACGACAAAAACAATTGAAAAGGAAGACCTGGATATGATTCCAGGTGGGAAAAAGATTATTAAAATCCTTGAAAAGCTGCATTTCATAGATACTAAGGGCACTATTAAAACATATTAGTAAATTGAAACTGAATAGAAATTCTGCCATTTAGAATTTTGATATATTTCATAAAAAACTAAAATAAACCCGAATTTAAGCAAAAAACAAGCAGTAAATCATAGTTTCACAAAAAAGCATGGGCCGACATACGCTGTTATTGCATAAAAAGGCGTGGAGGTAGGTGTATGAATATGAATGACAGCATGAACGATGTAAAAATTATGTCAGATATAATGCGTATGCCGGATGAAGATTCAATGGATGAAGATATGCGCCGTTTCATGGCGGATGGATACATAATGGGGAAAACCTGCTTTGGAAGCGATTCCACACAGTATGCAGACAGATTAATGGAATTTGTAAACGATGAGTTTTCAGATTATCTTTATTACATTCAGCTGTCAAAAAGAGCGCCGACACAGTCGGCAAGGCGCATATTTAGGCAATTTTCAGAAGATGAGATTGGTCATGCGAGAAGATTTGCCGCGGCATATTTTTTGATTACAGGAAAAAGGTATTTCCCCACAAGGAATTCGGTCGAACCAGTTGTTGTTCCGCCCTTATACATACAGGCGCTGCGCCAGCGTTATCTCGCCGAATCGCGTGACGCGGTAAAATACCGTCTGTTTTCGCAGCATACAAGGGATCTGTGTTTAAAGAAAATCGCTGTTGATACAAGTGAAGATGAAAGAAAACACGCCCAGAAGCTAATGGAGCTGCTGCAGACGGTTTGACTTAGGCAAATGGCATTGTAGTTTGACAAGGCAGTGGTAATGGAGTATAATATAACAAAACTTAATAGGGGTGCTGACGGATGTCGGCTGAGAGGGAATATGAGTATTCCCAACCCATGAACCTGATCCGGATAATGCCGGCGTAGGGAGCTGCTTTGTAGTGAATTATTGCCGCGCCGGGTTTCCGGCACGGCAATTTTTTATAGGGAGAAATGGGAAATGAACCAAAAAACTTTAAGACTTGTTGAAACTGGTGTCCTTATCGCATTAGCTATTGCCCTTAGCAATGTCAAACTGTATCACATGCCATACGGAGGCTCGGTTACATTGTGCAGCATGCTGCCTGTAATGCTCATTTCGTATCGCCATGGGGTGAAGTGGGGCTTAGGCAGTGCTTTCGCATATTCGCTTGTACATATGTTTATTAGCATGTTTGTTTATGGAGATTTGCTTTCATGGGGTCTTACCGCACAAGCACTGATAGCCAGCATATTTCTTGATTATGTGCTTGCTTTTACAAGCCTCGGACTTGCCGGCATATTTGGAACAAAGTTATGGCAGTACATGGGCGGAATGAGTTTTGCGGTTGCGCTCCGTTATCTTTTCCACGTCATATCGGGTGTAGCTATTTTCGGCTCAGCACTCCCGGAAAACTTCTCAAACCCGCTTATATATTCTATTGTGTATAATTCGTTTTTAATTCCGGAGCTTGCGCTTTGCCTTATAATGGGAGCCCTGCTTTATGTTCCCCTCAAAAAATATATCAGTATAACTAAAAATGTATGATATATGGGAAAAAATAAAGAGCACCGGCATAATTGAAACTATGCCGGTGCTTTCTGTATGCAATATCGATTAAAGTTATCAATTGAAACTCTTTACTAATTTTTTTATACCTTCAATAGTTCGATTCGCATATTCCTCGCTGTGTGAATATGCTTTTTTGGGATATTCAATCAGCATACCTTTGGCCCCTGTAGTAGTGGCCCAGGCGCTGAAGTATCCGTGATTGGAACTTGTGAAGTTGCGCTGACTAGTGATTTTCAAACTGTCTTTAAAGTATTTCGCCAAAGAAGCGTCACCAATAAACATATTGCCCCATCCGTGACAGTCTATAACCACGTCTGGATTCAGTGACTCGACTAATTCTTTGAGTGCCTGCGTTTCTGGGGTGGCGAAGGGTTTCTTTAGGGTGTGATTGCGCTTTTGGTTGTAGACTTTAAAGCAGTAGTCAAAATCCCTGTTCATATCAACCCCTAATGAGACTTGGCATCTGCCGATACCGTTGTTTGTTTTGCCGTTTGATAGACCGTCCGGATTTAAAGAAGAGATTATATATAACTCTGTATTGCCAAGTTTGTCTCTGTTGTTTTTAAAATAGTCTGCTATCTGGTTGCCGATTTTGACGAGGACTTGTCCGTCTTTTGGGGCCAAATCTTCATAGCCGTGAATTTCAAAACCCATTAATACTTTGTGCTTTGCCACATTTGTCGGAGATATTTTAGTACATACCAAATCTGCGCCTAACCCGCTTTTGCCGTAAACAATTTGCCCATAATCCTCAATTGAAGTGTCCTGTGTGAGAATGGTCTTAGGAGTATACTCCAATGTACTTGTCTGAACCTTTTTGTTTGGCTTTTCCCCGGTTGATTCAAGCGGATATAATAGGAAGCAGACAATGATAGCGGACACAACCACTATTCCAAATGAAAAAAAGGATTTATATAAAGACATTGAATCATACCTTTGTTAAAAATTTTCCTGTAAGATTAATATAATTTTATCAGTAAAATGTTGTTCTGACAATATGAAGTATTAAAAATAATTACCGAATTATCCCGAATTTTGATTGTTAAATGTCTAAATCTGTCCATTTGCAAAACAATTACTGCGGCGGACAGCATACGCTGCATGGAGTATAGCCTGCCGCTTTTGCCTCTTTGAGTGAGATTTTTATTTTACTTCGCTTTAAGTATCTGCATCCTGAACAGTGATATTTTTTCCCGGTTTTCGTTATATAGACAATGGTTGATTTCTTATCTTCTGATTTTTTGGAACTTTTTTTGGTAGACTTGTTGCTTTGATCGGCTGAATTAGTGGTTTTCTTGTATTCTGAAGACGAACTGTTTGATACAGTTGTATTGTCATTTGTATTATCGGTTTGTGTATATAAGAAACCGGCGGATGATGTGTCTGAAGATTCTTCACTATATGTAGTATTATACGATATGTCCGAACTATAAGCTGAATCGTATAAAGAATTGCTGCTGTTCGTTGAAATATCCGAACTACAGGACGTTAAAACAAATAAACTAAGAATCAAAGCAGACAGGATAACAGAAATTCCTTTTTTCATATTTGTACCTCCCGTCACTGACATATTACAACAGCAATATTGCGTAAAATGTCAAAAAAGGAGATACAAGCAGGTTTTAAATAAGAAAGTTTACAATTTGTTTTGCATTTATCTATTTTTATGTTATACAATTAAGTTGTTGATTTACTTCAACGTTAAAATATGAATTAGAATTTATTTATCTTAATACTGCATAAGGAGCAGAAAATTGTTTGGATATTTAAGGCCCTATAAGCCTGAGCTGAAAGTAAAAGACTATTCGATATATAAGGCCGTTTACTGTGGATTGTGCAATACACTTGGTAAACGGTATGGTTTCATTGCCCGTAATATTCTGACCTATGACGCAACGCTGATGTGCATAATTGACATGTCGAGAGGCAGCGCCTGCAAAGGTTTCAGAAGCGGAAGATGCCCGGTAAAACCGTATAAAAAATGTGATTTTGCAAACGAAAATGAGGCATTGGAATATTGGGCGGATGTCAGCGTCATACTCGCCTTTTATAAAGTGCTGGATAACTACAAGGACGGCGGATTTTTAAAGAAAGCTGCTATTCTGACTATCCTGCCCGTGATGAAGCACCTGTTCAAAAAAGCGGCGAAAAACAACCCATTCGCCGCTCAATGCGCGAAAGAATATATTAAAGCGCAGACAGCCGTAGAAGAAAAGAATACGCGTTCGGTTGACGAGGCGGCCCAGCCAACTGCTGAATTAATGTCAAAGCTTTTGTCGAAGAATGCGCAGAATGAAACTGAAAGGCGCGTGCTCGACCGAGCGGGGTATTTTATCGGGCGATGGATATATTTTGCCGACGCGGCGGATGACTTAAAAGACGATAAAAAAAGCGGCGCATATAACCCATTTGCCGCTCAGGAATACAGCGAGGGCATGAAAATCGCCGAACGTCTTTTAAATTCATGTATATTTGAAATTGGAAATGCAATTTCACTCCTGCAGGCTAACAGATTTGGTGAAATCATAAATAATGTAGTTTATTTGGGGCTTCCAAAGGTTAAAGAAGCTATTTTGTCTGGATTGGATAAGAAGGAGCGTATAAAGCGTTTCCCGGCTGTTTATAGAATTTGAAATTATTAATTGACAACAAGTTTGATACATTGGATAATATAATTATGTTTTGTTCATAGATTAAAGATTTAAAAATAAGGAGTTATAAATGGATCCATATAAAGTATTAGGAGTATCACCTGATGCAAGCGATGAAGAAATAAAAGCTGCATATAGGGCTCTTGCAAAAAAGTATCACCCTGATGCATACGCTAATAATCCACTGGCGGATCTTGCCGCGGAAAAAATGAAAGAGATTAATATGGCGTATGATCAGATTATGAAAATGCGCAAAAACGGTGGGAACAGTGGTTATTCCGGAGGTTATAACGACTACTCAAGCTCAGGTTCATATTCTTCCGGTGGATATACAAACAGCAGTTTCCCCAATATAAGGGAGCTTATAAACGCTGGAAGACTGGCTGAAGCGGAAGCAGCACTGAACGCTGTACCTCCGGCTTCGCGAAACGCAGAATGGCATTTTTTACGCGGTTGTGTGCTTTATAGATTCGGATGGGTCAATGAAGCATATCTCGAATTCCAAAATGCCGTGCAGATGGACGGAGGAAACGGTGAGTACCGCGAGGCCTTTGAAAGAATCCGACAGCAGATGAACGGAGGTTTCAATCCGTACGGCGGGTACTATCCCGGAGGAATGCAGAATTCTGGCTGTACCGCCTGTGACCTCTGCGCCGGATTAGCCTGTGCCGACTGTCTGTGCAACGGGGGCTGTTGATAATTGGAAAAGAAAATTACAACTTTTTCGATTGCGCTTGGCGGCATTCTGGCAGCGTTATCGGTAGCGCTGATGTTTTTGACTGCGCTTTTCCCGATTGCAGAATTTGTTTTTCCCGGTATGGCAGGTATCCTGCTTATTGCCGCCGTTTTTGAAATGGGCGAAAAGCGGGCATTCCTCATTTTTGCCGCGGTCGGAATCCTGTCTCTGCTGCTGCCTATAGAAAAAAGCTCGGCAGTGTATTATATACTCTTTTTGGGTCATTATCCGATTGTAAAAAGTTATATTGAAAGGATTCAGAACAATGTTATAAAATGGGCAGTGAAAGTTGTATTTTTCAATATCTGCTGCGCTTTGACACTGCTAATTTCAGTTTTCCTGCTGAACTTTGATGTCAACGCACTCAAATACGGTTTGCTTCTAACGATAATCTTGTTCAATGTGACTTTTATAATTTACGATATTGCAGTTTCAAAAATTATTGTTTTATATAGTTTAAAAATCAGAAAATTAATAAAGAGGCACTGAATAATATAAAAGGATAGGGGTCTTAGCGTATTTTTTAGCTGAGGTCCCTATCCTTATTTATGCAGTTTAGTCGGGTCTTAAAATTAAGCCTATTAAATCTAAGAGTTATATACGAATTCTTCTGGTTTTTCACCCATTCCGAAATAATAGAGAATAGCTTCAGCAATACGCTTACTCGCGCGGCCGTCACCGTAAGGATTGACTGCGTGAGACATTTTTTTATAGGCGCTTGTGCTTGTCAGCAGTTCTGCTGACAACGAGTAGATATTATCTTTTTCTATGCCGGCTATTCTGACTGTGTCGGCGTCTATCGCCTCAGGCCGTTCTGTCTCATTACGCATGACAATTACAGGTTTGCCCAAAGCAGGTGCTTCCTCTTGAAGCCCTCCGCTGTCTGTCAAAACGATGTATGAGTGCGCAATAAGATTGTGCATGTCTTCAACGCAGAGCGGCTCACACAATATAACATTTTGGATATTGCTAAGCATGGAGTACACTGTTTTTTGTACCGAAGGGTTTAAATGCACAGGATAAACGATTTTTACGTCTGGAAAATCTTCCGCAAGACGCTTTACCGCGGCACAGATGTTTTCAAGTGGGAGACCGAGGTTTTCACGCCTGTGCGCGGTGACGAGGACGATACGGTTTTTGCAGTCATGCAAGCTTTGGAGCGAAGATGATTTGAATTTATAGTCTTTTTTTACTGTCAATTTGATGGCGTCTATTACAGTATTGCCACAAACGAACACATTATCTGTTATGTTTTCACGCAGAAGATTTTCTTTATTTCTTTGTGTAGGAGCAAAGTGAAGAGTTGAAATATGCGAAGTCAGCCTCCGGTTTACTTCTTCCGGGAAAGGTGAATAAATATTATATGTTCGCAGCCCCGCTTCGACATGCCCCACAGGTATCTTAGCATAAAAAGCCGAGAGCGCCGCAGCAAAAGTTGTTGTTGTGTCCCCGTGAACAAGGACGAGGTCAGGGCGTTCTTCTGAAAGAATCTTGTCCAAACCATGCAGTACGCTGCTGGTTATATGAGATAGGCTCTGCGAAGGCTTCATAATGTCGAGGTCAAAGTCGGGCTTTATATTAAAAATCGAGAGAACCTGGTCAAGCATCTGCCTGTGCTGGGCGGTTACACAGATTTTAACGTCAAAGTGTCCGTCATTATTCAGTTCGAGGGCAAGAGGCGCCATTTTGATGGCTTCCGGTCGTGTGCCGAAAACCAGCATGACTTTTATTTTTTTCATCAGTGTCCTCCGTCATTCAAGTGCTTGGAGCCATTTAATTATTACAATTATACCACAGCGGCTGGCAGTATAAAACGGACATTCCAAAATATACCGTAATAAAACCTGTCCTCTTTTGCATATAATTTGCAAAGGAGGGATGTATTGTGAATGAAAGCCCCAATCGCGTCCGACCGAGGCTGAGTGACATTAGAAACAGCAGGACTGTCAAAAAGAAAGGCGGATTTTTTCTCACAGGGGCCCAAACGGTAATTTGCATAATATGCCTGATAACGGCGTTTGCATTAAAAACTTATGGCGGTGAGTATTATCAGTCTGCAAGGGCTTTTGCAAAAGACGCATATAACAATAGTATCAAGAAAGAAGATATAACCGAAGCGCTCAAATCTATCAGCGGGGATTTTCCAAGTGCCGAGGAAGTATTTAAAAATCAAGCCTCGTCCACTGCTAATTCATCAAAATCCACGTCATCAAAAACTGAATCAAGTTCAGATATGAACAGTTCATCAAATGCAACTACATCGTCTGATGTAGGCGACGATAATTCGGCTGATGCCGCGGCAGCTATAAAAACCGGTTTAAAACCACAGACACTGTCTTATCAGGGGGAAGGGGACCAGCCATTAGAAATAACAAAGGTCCTTTCCGGCAGCCCGCCAGTGGAAAAGACGATAAGTATGACACCGTATAAGTTGTCTGTCAAACCGGTTGAGCCGGTTAAAGGCAATATATCATCTAAATTCGGCAACAGGATTAACCCTATCACTAACGCACAGAGTTTTCATACGGGTATTGATATTGCTGCCCCATCCGGCACACCGATAGAGGCTGCATATGATGGAGTAGTTGAGAAAACCGGAGTTTCTGAGGTTTACGGGAATTATGTATTGATGGACAACGGCGGGGGTATCGAAACTTTTTACGGCCATTGCGGGACTATAAACGTAAAATCTAACGACAAGATCAGCGCCGGAACAACGATTGCGAGTGTTGGTTCAACCGGGATGTCTACCGGATACCATCTGCATTTCGAGGTGCGTATCAACGGAGTTTATGTGGACCCGCAATATTGTCTCTCGGAATAAAGCTGCTCGGGGGTATTGAAATATAAAGAAACGTCTGACAATTAGTATATACTTTGCGGTATTCGTTGCTTGTGTATTGATACTTGACAGATCAGGTCTTGCGGGGCTTGGTCTTTTATGCGTTTTAATACACGAATCTGGGCACATTATGGCGATTGAGTTATTGAAAATACAGGTTGACAGGATTGAATTCAGACTGTTCGGCATCAATATTGTTTTAAAAAAGGGGACGACTGTAAGCTACAGGCAGGAAATATTGCTTGCTTTGGCGGGATGCGCTGCGAATCTTCTCGCTTGTATTCCTCTATATGTGCTATACAAATTTGGAATCGGCGGTAAATTCACGGGGACATTGTTATTATTTAATCTGCTTTTGGGCGGTTTTAACCTTATGCCGGTCGTTTCCCTTGACGGCGGGCGGGCACTTGAGTCTTATTTGTGCTTAAAAACTAACTATCAGAAAGCAGAAAGAATAATAATGATCTTATCGCTTATATTTTTGATACCGACTGCTGCGGCTGGGTTTTATATTGTAATGCAGACAGGATACAATATCTCGCTTGCGGCAGCAGCAGTTTATATTTTTGTAGCTCTTGTTATAAAAAGCGGCAAAAAGCTCTCTTGCCGTTGAAATTGTGCCGGTTTTGGGTTATAGTATTATGGAATCGTGATAATTATTTGCCATTTATATATTTCGCACGGAGGTACGGCGTTGGATAAAAAAGTTGAAATGGCGCTTCGAAAAGTTCAAAAACCGGCAAGATACACCGGCGGGGAACTTAACAGCGTTATAAAGGACAAGCATAATGTAGATGTTAGATTTGCCTTTTGTTTTCCTGACATATACGAGATCGGCATGTCGCATCTTGGCGGGAAAATACTTTATGGACTGCTGAATAGTATAGATTATGTCTGGTGTGAGAGAGTATTTGCCCCTTGGTTTGATTTTGAGGAGCAGATGAGGTGTAATGGTATACACCTTTACGGACTTGAGAGCGGCGATGATATCAGCACGTTTGATTTCATCGGCTTTTCGCTGATGTATGAGATGAGTTATACAAACGTCTTGAATATGCTTGATCTTGCTGGCATTCCGATAAGGTCCGCAGACAGAAAGGATTTGTCGCCTATAGTGATATTGGGCGGCCCTTGTGCATGCAATCCTGAGCCCCTCGCCCCGTTTGCCGATATAGTATGCCTCGGCGAGGGCGAAGAAACTCTATGTGAAGTAATAGAACTTTACAGGAAGTGCAAGATTAATAAACTTTCAAAAACTGAGTTTTTGAAAAAAGCTGCCAAGATAAATGGTGTTTATGTACCGTCTTTTTATGATGTTGATTACAATGAAGACGGAACAGTTAAAGCGGTGACGCCAAATGTCAGCGAAGCGCCGGCCATTGTGCGAAAAAGCGTTGTAAAGGATTTTGACAAGGCGTATTTTCCGGACAAGTTTGTAGTGCCGTATATTGATATTGTGCACGATAGGGCTATGCTTGAGTTGTTCAGGGGTTGTATCCGCGGCTGCCGTTTCTGCCAGGCAGGATTTATTTACCGCCCAATCCGCTCAAGAAAACCAGAAACCTTGAATCGTCAAGCGTCGCTGTTGTGCAAAACCACCGGCTACGATGAAATCTCGCTTTCATCTCTTTCGACAAGTGATTACCTCTATCTTCCCGAACTTATGCCTGAGCTGATGGATTGGACTGAGAAAGAAGGCGTGAGCCTTTCGCTGCCATCGCTGCGTGTCGACAACTTCTCCCGTTCCCTTATGGAAAAAATCAGCTCAGTGAGAAAGAGCAGCCTTACGTTCGCGCCAGAAGCGGGTACGCAAAGGCTCAGGGACGCCATTAACAAGAACGTAAGCGAGGATGAAATCTTCAAAACTTGCCGGCTTGCGTTTGAAGGCGGTTGGACAAGCGTAAAACTCTATTTTATGCTGGGTCTTCCAACCGAGACAATGAAGGATGTAGAAGGTATTGCAGAACTCTCTCAGCGTATTGTTGATACTTATTACTCAATGCCGAATCGGCCGAAAGGCAAATCGGTAAATGTTTCGATCAGCGTTGCAACATTCGTGCCAAAGCCTTTTACGCCTTTCCAGTGGGAAGCGCAGGACACTTCAGAAATGATTATTGAAAAGCAGCAGCATTTGCGCGAAGCAATAAAGAGTAAAAAGATCTCGCTCAGCTGCCATGAAAATCACACGAGCTTTCTTGAAGCCGTTTTGGCGAGGGGAGACCGCAGGCTGGCTGATGTAATAGAAACAGCTTGGCGTTCTGGCTGCCATTTTGACAGTTGGGACGAAGGCTTCGATTATGATAAATGGATGGATGCGTTCAAAAAATGCGGCATTGACCCTGCGTTTTACGCAAATCGCAAACGTTCCTTTGATGAAGTCTTGCCATGGGACCATATTTTCTATGGTGTTAACAAGAAATTCTTGCAGAGAGAAAACGAAAAAGCATACAGGAATGAAACTTCATTTAATTGCCGTGAAAAATGCGGCGCTTGCGGAGCCTCAATATTGACAGGAGGTGTTTGCAATGCAGCCGATTAGGATATTCTTTAAAAAGGAAGGCCGTGCGAAATATATCTCACACCTTGATTTAAACCGCGTTATGCAGAGGGCATTAAGGCGTGCCTGTATTCCGGTATGGAGGACACAGGGGTTTAACCCTCATCCATATATCGCTTTTGGACTGCCGCTTTCGTTGTTTTATGAAAGCGATTGTGAAGTCATGGACGCAAGACTTGACGGCGATATGAGTCTTTCTGAAGTCAAAAAAAGGCTGTCCGAGCAAATGCCAGAGGGGATTGAGATAACTGCGGTAAAACGTCCAGAGCATAAACTGACGGATATTTGCTTTGCCTCATATCAACTTTCCCTTGAGTTCGACGGTATGGCAAAAAAGGACTTAGAAGATATGCTATCAAAGGTCATGTCGAATGAACAGATAATAATAGAGAAGAAAACAAAACATCGTACAGTCGAACTTGATGTGAAGAAGTATTTTGAATCAGCAGATATAGTGGTATCGGACGGTTTAATAAGGATAGATGTAACTGTACCTGCCGGCCCCACGGAAAACCTCAATCCGGCTTTCTTTGCAACCGCTTTTGAGAAATATGGAGTAAAACCTGATTTCGAAAATGTGCGCAGATTAAGGTTGCTGACAAAAGATATGAACATTTTTTCTTAAATAAATTAAATTATACTTATTCAAAAGCATTGACTATTTCTGCTGTTTGTGATAAAATATTTAGGCATTTGATATCCGCCGACGGTTTTTTCCGTCAGGTGAGGGTTAATTGCCGGGAAACCGGAAATTAAACGGGCAGTCCTCTGCGTTATAGATTGACGACAAGAATGCCTAAAGAAAAAGGGGAATTATAAATGGATGCTTTAAAATCATTGGTGAGCAGCCAGCTTAAGAGCGAGTTGCCAGAAGTGAACATCGGCGATACCGTCAGAGTTCACGTTAAAATCAAAGAAGGAGACCGTGAAAGAGTTCAGGTCTTCGAGGGCACAGTAATTGCCCGTAGAGGCGGAGGCATTTCCGAAACCTTTACAGTCCGCTCTATTTCTTATGGCGTAGGTGTTGAAAGGGTATTCCCGATCCACTCGCCGCATGTTGAAAAGGTTGAGGTTGTCCGCCGCGGTAAAGTTCGCAGAAGCAAACTGTATTATCTGCGTAACAGAGTTGGTAAGGCAGCCAAAGTTAAAGAGCGCTTATAATTTGCCGAATTTCAAAAGAGGGACTTTTTGTCCCTTTTTTGATTATATTCGAAACTATTTATTTTAAAGTTGCGCTTAGTCAGTATGTAAGGATAGGCAGCGTCGAATGGGGGCAAATGGGAATGAGCGAAAACAATGAGATAAATCCAGAAGTAGTGAATGAGCAAAAGCAAAAAATCAGTGTTACTTCGGAATTATACGAATGGGTGGAATCAATTGTTTTTGCCCTCGCCTTCGTCGTTGTCATTTTCACGTTCCTATTAAGGCCTGTCGGTGTTGAAGGCATATCTATGATGGACACGCTTAAAAACGGTGACAAAGTTGTTATTTACAACATAAATTATGTACCGAAACAGGGCGATATCGTCGTTCTTTCAATACCTAATTCAAAAGAACTGAAAGCGCCAATAATTAAGCGTGTCGTTGCGGTCGGCGGTCAAAAGGTGCGTATAGACTACGATAACAACAAAGTTTATGTTGATGGCAAAGAGTTTGTCGCACCGATAAAGGAACCGATGGCTCCACGTGTAGGTAGTGACTTCTATCCGACTGAGCTGACAGTGCCTGATGATTGCGTATTTGTAATGGGTGACAATCGCAACAATAGTTTTGACAGCAGATATAAAGAAATCGGGCCTGTTAAGGTTAAGAATATTCTTGGGCGTGCTGTATTTCGCATATTGCCTTTCAGCGGTTTCGGTTTCTTGCAATAAAGTTTTAACAATATGCTCAAACTGGCACTGGATTAACAATGGCTTTCAATATAAGCAAGACAAGACTACTTTAGTTAATTTGGAATAAATGGGAGTAAAAATGTCAGAGCAGGTTTCTATACAATGGTTTCCGGGCCATATGGCAAAAACGCGCAGGCTTATTAAAGAAAGCCTGCCGCTTGTCGACTGTGTGGCTGAAATCATCGATGCCCGTATTCCGAAAAGCAGCAGAAATCCTGAATTGGACGCTCTTTGCTCCTCAAAACCAAGAATAGTGCTGCTTAATAAAATTGACCTTGCAGACCCCGCAATAACAGAGCGTTGGGTTGAGTATATAAGAAAGAGCGGGGCAATGCCGCTTGCAGTTGACTGCAAAAGCGGACGCGGATTGAATAAGTTTCTCCCGCTTGTCAAGGAATTGCTTAAGGATAAGATTGAACAAAATGCAAGAAGAGGCATGTCGGGGAAAAAAATCAGAGTAATGGTGGCCGGAATTCCAAACTGCGGGAAGTCTACATTTATCAACAGGATGGCCGGTTCAAAAAAGCTGAAAGCAGAAGACCGGCCAGGTGTAACACGCGGTACTCAATGGATTGACCTTGGTTCTGGTATTGAAATGATGGACACCCCCGGTATGCTTTGGCCGAAATTTGAAGACCCAACCGTTGGTGAGAATCTTGCGTTTTGCGGGTCGGTCAAAGATGAAGTAATTGATATCGAATTGCTGGCACGCCGGCTACTGGAAACCATCGCAAAAACTTATCCTGATTTTCTAAGGGCAAGATATAAACTGAACGGTGAGCTTCCAGAGGAAGGCGCGGAGCTTCTTGCGCTTGTCGGACGCAAAAGAGGCATGTTGATTTCGGGCGGAGAAGTTGATACTGAACGCGCTTCAGCAGTGGTGCTTGATGAATTCAGAAGCGGCAAAATCGGCAGAATTTCGCTCGAAAAGCCAGATATGACAGAAAGCGGGCAGTAAATGGACCTATTTTATGAGAATAATTTAAAATCTGCGGGTTTTCAGAATATCTGCGGTATAGATGAGGCGGGGAGAGGGCCGCTTGCTGGCCCTGTCTGCGCTGCGGCAGTTATTTTGCCTGAAAACGCCGATTTGCCGGGGTTAAACGATTCAAAAAAACTAACTCCCCAAAAGCGTGACGTTCTGTTTGATTTGATAAAATCTCAGGCAATCGCATACGGAATAGGTTGGGCCACTGAAAAAGAGATTGATGAATTGAATATTCTAAACGCCACTTTTTTGGCAATGAAAAGGGCAGTTGAGAAGTTAAATATAGCTCCCGATGCTGCCCTTGTAGACGGAAATCGTGACCCAAAGCTTGGCATACCTACCCTTTGCGTTGTTGGTGGGGACGGAAAAAGCCCTTCAATTGCGGCGGCATCAATTCTCGCAAAAGTCAGCCGTGACAGATTCATGGATGAGCTTGACAAACGGTACCCCGATTACTTATTTGCCCAGCATAAAGGGTATCCGACAAAACTTCATTATCAGATGATTTTAAAACATGGAATATTGCCGATACATAGAAAAAGCTTTTTAAAAAATCTGTCAGAAAAGGCTGAGGCATATGGGGCGAAATAGTTCCGGAAAAATAGGCGAGGATGCAGCAGCAGAATTTCTGACAGATAAAGGCTGGAATATCATAGAACGAAATTATCACACAAGACAAGGTGAAATAGACATAATAGCTACTTTCGGGGGCTATATTATTTTTGTCGAAGTAAAAACAAGATTGGAAAATTCGCTGTTCCTTCCCCGCGAAGCTGTTGACCAAAAGAAACAGGCAAAGCTTATTCAAGCAGCGCTTATGTATATATCCTCGCATGAAATTGGCTTATTGCAGCCCAGATTTGATGTTATTGAGGTAATAGCCTCAAAAAATAAAGAAATTAAACAAATAAATCTAATTGAGAATGCTTTTGGATTATAGCTTATCCACTTTATTTAAATAACACATTAAAATTTATGCTTACAACGAATTTTGAAAAATGTTTTGACTGTCGTTAAAGTTGTAATAATATTATAAATGCTCATTAAAAAGCAGTTAACATTTACATGGTAAAACGGAGGGCAGCTCTATGATTTATAAGAGTACAAGAGACAGTTCTATTTCTGTCACTTCTGCGCAGGCAATCAGTATGGGAATTTCGTCTGAAGGAGGACTGTTCGTCCCAGCGAGTATGCCATGGCTCTCCTATAATGATATGAAAGAATTGGCGGAACAGAACTATGTCTCTCGTGCTGCATATGTACTGAGCCGCTTCCTCACAGATTACACCTCAACAGAAATAAATGATTGTGTATCTAAGGCATACACAATGGAAAAGTTTGAAACAGAAAGTATCGCTCCGCTTTACGAGCTTGATCCGTCAACCTATATGCTGGAGCTTTGGCATGGCCCGACTTGCGCGTTTAAAGATATGGCGCTGCAGCTTCTGCCGCATTTGCTTTCCTATGCCACAGAAAAATGCGGCAACAAAAAGACAATGGTTATACTTGTTGCTACGTCGGGCGATACAGGCAAAGCTGCCCTTGAAGGATTCAAGGATGTTCCGGGAACAAAGATCATAGTCTTTTATCCAAAAGAGGGCGTCAGCGCGCTGCAGAAGCTCCAAATGGCGACACAGCAGGGTGAAAATGTCGGAGTTTTTGCAATTGAAGGCAATTTTGACGCTGCGCAAAGCGGAGTCAAAAAGATATTTACAGATGAAGATATAAAAAAAGCGCTTGACGAAAACGGCATGATGTTCACCAGCGCAAATTCAATCAACTGGGGACGGCTTGTTCCTCAGATTGTGTACTATATTTCCGCATATGCTGACCTTATTAAAAATGGACGGGTAAGTTGCGGCGAATTTATAAATGTCGTAGTGCCGACAGGTAACTTTGGTAATATACTTGCTGCATATTATGCCAAGAAAATGGGTATCCCGATTGGCAGACTTATCTGCGCTTCAAATGCAAATAATGTTCTTACCGATTTTATTATGACGGGCAAATATGATAAAAACAGACAGTTCTATACGACAATCTCACCGTCCATGGATATCCTTATTTCAAGTAACCTTGAACGCCTGTTATATGATCTTTCCGGCTGCGATGACGCTAAGATCAGAAGTTATATGGATTCTCTCGCGAAAGAGGGAAAATATACTGTTGACGACAGCATTAAGAATTCAATCGGCGAATACTTCTGGGCCGGCTACTGTGACGATAACATGACAAGGCAGACAATAAAAGATATCTATAATAAATACGCTTATGTTTGTGACCCTCATACTGCTGTTGCAGTCAATGTACTTGAACAATACAGGGTAAAGACAAACGATATGTCAAAAACGATAATCGCTTCTACGGCAAGTCCATTTAAATTTGCCGGAGATGTACTTGAATCCATAAAAGGCGAAAAATCGTCTGGAAGTGAGCAGGAGCAAATTAATGAGCTTGCTGAGCTTCAGATGACAACGCCGCCAAAACAAATTTCCGATTTGTTTGAGCTGCCTGTGCGTTTCACACAATCCTGCGCTAAAAACGAACTTAAAGATGTAGTTTTCAAAGCACTTGGCATTTGAAATTACGATTTAAGTTAAAAGAGCAGCCGGATTCAACTTAAAAACCTCCGCCGCAGGGCGAAGGTTTTTAAGTCAGCAGCGAGCACGTCATTTATTTAGGTCTGAAGGTCGAACATGCAGTATCTGCACTGTTAGTGGCAAAGGTCGGCCCGACTTTTATTTGACTTGCACTGCATTTGTTTTTTGGATCGTGGTAAACGCAGTTTGTTACATCGCAGTGAATTCCGCTGATATGCTCTTTTTTCGTTAATTTTTCAGATATGCGTTCGACGACATTCATCGAATCCTCCCCTTTCAACTGTATTTTTCCCGTCTAAAAATTGTTTACGCTTTGAATATATTGTTCGCTATGGCAACTATATGAGAAAATTGCTCTGTGTAGGTATTGAATGCCGCTTATTTTAGGGGGTAAAAATGTCTTTATTTGCAATCTCCGACCTTCATCTTTCGTTTGGCACTGACAAACCCATGGATATATTTAAAGGTTGGGAAAATTACATTGATAAAATAAAAACCAATTGGCGGAAAGTCGTAAGCGATAATGATACAGTTGTGATAGCAGGCGATGTTTCATGGGCAATGTCGTTGGAAACGCTTCTGCCCGACTTTGAATTTATTAATAATCTACCCGGAAGAAAACTAATCATCAAGGGAAATCACGACTTTTGGTGGAACACGATGAATAAGATGAACAAGTTCCTTGATGAAAATAATCTTAATACAATTAAAATTATCCATAACAACGCTGAACTGTTTGACAATTATGCAGTGTGCGGAACAAGGGGGTGGTTCTGCGATGCAGAAGACAACAAAAAAATATTGCTGAGAGAAGTCGGCAGGCTGGAAACTTCCATCAAGAAAGCTGAAGAAGCATCAAAAGAACCATTAGTATTTCTTCACTACCCGCCTGTTTGCAACGGATACTGCTGTGAAGAAATAATGAACGTCTTAAAAGAACATAACGTTAAGAATTGCTATTTCGGTCATCTACATGGAAGAGCGGCAGATACAGCCTTTGAAGGTGAATACGACGGAATCATATTCCGCCTTATATCATGTGACCATACGCATTTTGCTCCTGTAATCGTCAGAAATGACTGAAATCAGAATTTTGATAGAATGTTTGTCTATTTTTAAGTAATTATTTCCGCACCCTTTATTAAAAATAACAGTGGCTAAATTTTCATGGATATGATATAATAGCTTGGATAAGTTGCTGGTGCCTATTTTCTGGCAACGGCTTATATAAATTTAGGAGGATGTTAAATGGGTTTAAATAGCGCTAATAAGATTGAGACAAACAAATACGAACTTGAGATTTCTGTAGATAAGGATAAATTTGCAGAAGCTGTAGACAAAGCATTCAAGAAAAATGCTAAACGCATAAATGTTCCTGGATTCAGAAGGGGCAAGGCACCACGCAGTGTTATTGAAAAGCTTTATGGCGAAGGCATTTTTTATGAAGATGCTGTAAATTCACTTTATCCGCAGGCTTATGAAGAAGCAGTTAAGGAAGCAGGAATCGAACCTGTCGATCGTGCTGATATAGAAGTTGTCGATATTAGTAAAGAAAAAGGCGTAACATTCAAAGCGAAAGTAACAGTAAAACCGGATGTTGAGCTTGGCGAGTACAAAGGCCTTAAAGCGGTCAAAAAGGTTTATACTGTAAGTGACGATGAAGTTAACCACGAGCTTGAACACGTCCGTGAAAGAAATGCTCGTATTATTACTGTTGAAGACAGGGCTGCACAGAAGGGCGATATCGCGGTAATTGATTATGAAGGTTTCCTCGACGGTAAACCCTTCAAAGGCGGAAAAGCTGAAAAGCAAGAGCTTGAGCTTGGTTCAGGTACATTTATTCCTGGTTTCGAAGACCAGATTATCGGCCATAAAATCGGTGAGAATTTTGAAATCAATGTAACATTCCCGGAAAATTACCATTCAAAAGAACTTGCCGGCAAACCTGCTGTTTTCAAAATTGTGCTTCATGAACTCAAAGTCCGCGAACTTCCGGAGCTTGATGATGAATTTGCAAAAGATGTAAGCGAATTTGATACACTTGATGAATATAAGGCTGATATTAAAAAGCGCATTCAGGAAGCAAAAGATAAAAGGTCTGAAACTGAAGTTGAGGATGCTTTGGTTGAACAGATTATTGGAAGCATGAAGGCAGAAATTCCGGAAGTCATGTTCGAACGCGCAATCGACAATATGGTAAATGATTTTAACTATCGTCTGCAGATGCAAGGCATGAACCTCAAGACATATTTGCATTATGCCGGCATGGAAATGGATGAGTTCAGAAAGACATTCCGTGAGCAGGCTGAGCGCCAGGTTAAGATGCGTCTTGCACTTGAAAAAATTGTTGCTAATGAGAAATTTGAAGTAACCGACGAAGATCTTGACGCAGAATATAAGAAGCTTGCAGGACAGTATGGCATTGATGCTGAGAAAATCAAGAATATCATTAATGCCGATGACCTTAAGAAGGACATTGCTGTCAACAAGGCAATTGACTTTGTCCGCGACAATGCTGTCATAACTGAGGAAGCGGCTACAGAAGAGACGCACAAACATGACGACAGCGAAAGCAAGGACAAAAAAGACAGCAAAGTTACTAAGGCCAGCAAAGATAGCAAGGCTAAAACAGAGAAGAAGACCACCAGAAAAACTAAAAAGGATAGCAGTGATAAAGAATAAATAACACTGTTATGCGTATTATAATTTTTATGTGTCAATAATTTAAAAGATCGGCTATAATTATTTATGCAAGGAGTGATATTATGAGTCTCGTACCTATGGTTATTGAACAGACTAACAGGGGAGAGCGTTCCTACGATATATTTTCGAGGCTATTGAACGACCGTATCATTATGCTTTCGGAAGAGATTAATGATGCAAGTGCGAGCATCGTCGTAGCTCAGCTTTTATTCCTTGAAGGCCAGGATCCGGACAAAGATATTCAGCTTTATATCAATAGTCCTGGAGGTTCAATTACCGCAGGAATGGCTATCTATGATACAATGCAGTATATTAAATGTGATGTATCAACAATTTGTGTCGGTATGGCAGCGAGTATGGCCTCATTCCTCCTTGCGGCGGGTGCGAAGGGTAAACGCTTTGCACTTCCTAACAGTGAAATAATGATTCATCAACCATTCGGTGGCGCACAGGGACAGGCTACAGATATCAAGATTCATGCTGAGCATATTATTAGAATACGTAATAAGATGAATAAAATGTATGCTGAATTTACAGGTAAACCGATTGAAGTAATCGAACGTGATACTGAACGTGACAATTTCTTGACTGCGGAAGAAGCAGTAGAGTATGGACTCGTTGATAAGGTGATTTATAAGAGATGAGATAGGTCGGGTGATTTATGGCTAAATTTGAAGACCGCAGGGTGCTAAAGTGTTCTTTTTGCGGAAAAACACAAGATCAGGTAAAAAGGCTAATTGCCGGACCGGGTGTTTATATATGCAACGAGTGCATCGAACTTTGTCTGAGTATCCTTGAAGACGAAAATGTCGTTGAAAGGCCGAAGTCTGCAAAAGAGGATAACGAAATTACCCTCATGAGTCCGGCCGAAATGAAAAAGAAGCTCGACGAATATGTAATCGGGCAGGATGACGCAAAGGTTGCACTGTGTGTTGCAGTTTACAATCACTATAAACGTATTTTTTACGGCGATACAAGTGATGTAGATTTACAGAAGAGCAATATTTTGCTATTAGGGCCAACGGGTGTCGGCAAAACTTTGCTTGCCCAGACTTTGGCCAAGATGCTTAATGTACCATTTGCAATTGCCGATGCAACGACACTTACCGAAGCGGGATACGTAGGTGAGGACGTCGAAAACATTTTGCTGCGTCTTATTCAGGCGGCAGATTATGATGTTGAGAGGGCAGAAAAAGGTATAATCTATATCGATGAAATCGATAAAATCGCCAGAAAGTCTGAAAATCCCTCAATAACCCGTGATGTAAGTGGCGAAGGCGTGCAGCAGGCACTTTTGAAAATCCTCGAGGGAACGATTGCAAACGTCCCACCTATGGGCGGGCGCAAATACCCCCATCAGGAATTTATACAGATAAATACAAAAGACATTCTGTTTATTTGTGGCGGGGCGTTTGATGGCTTGGAAAAAATTATTGACAAGCGAATTGGTCAAAATACTCTTGGTTTCGGCGCTGAAATTAAGAGCAAAAAGGAAAAGAACACTGGAGATATATTGAAACAGGTAATTCCTCAGGATCTCGTTCGTTTCGGCTTAATTCCGGAACTTGTCGGAAGACTGCCTGTTATAACGACACTGTCATCACTCGACAGAAAGGCTTTGATAAACATCCTAACGAAGCCCAAAAATGCAATTTTCAAACAGTATGTGAAGCTGTTTGAAATGGATGGCGTTTCTCTTAATTTTGATGAGGATGCATTCAATGCTGTTGCAGACTTGGCAATAGAACGTGAAACGGGCGCAAGAGGATTGCGCGCGATAATGGAGGATATTCTGACAAAGGTAATGTTTGAGGTGCCTTCCGATCCGACTATCGAAAAGATTACTGTTACAGGGAATTGTGTCAGAAAGAAGGAGAATCCGATTATTGAGTACAATCCGGATAAACGGGCTCAGCGGATGCTGATTCCGCATAAACAAACGCACAAAAGACGTGAGAATGCATCATAAATAAAAGGCAGCCTGCGGGCTGCCTAATTTTTTAATAATATATTTCTAAATTACGAAACCTCATTTGAACTTGCACAAAATATCGAAAAAATAATAAAACAAATTGGATAATTATACTATAACTATAAATGGAATGTCAAATCTGGATGTTTGATATTGTATGATAGGGCATTTTATAATATAATCTTAAAAGAACTCTTTTTTTGATAAATGAATAGCGCAACTTTCTTATCCCGGAGGATAATGATATGAATACAAAGGATAAAGCTATTGAAACGGTTACAATCCCTCTTATGCCGTTGAGGGGATTAACTGTTTTTCCAAATATGATAGTAAATTTTGATGTTGGCAGAAAAAAATCTTTTGAAGCATTGATGGCAGCTATGTCTGTCAACCAAATGATTTTATTGGCAGCACAGCGCGATGCTCGCGAAGATGACCCTGAAAAAGATGATATATATGAGATTGGCACAGCAGCGAAGATAAAACAGATTGTTCATCTTCCCGGCGAAAGTGCAAGAGTGCTGATTGAGGGCGTTTATAGAGCCAGAATCACCGATATAATAAGCGACGAACCTTTTTTCACCGCCGTTGCCGAACCTTGTTTTCAGGAAGGGCGCCCAATAAGCGCTACAAGGGCGCAGGCTTATATTAGGAAAGTCCAGGACCTTGTCTCGGAATATTCTGATATAGGGCCCAAATTGCCGCAAGACGTTTTTACTGAAATCTATAATGCAAAAGATATAGGCGCGCTGTCTGACTACATAGCTTCGAATTTAATTCTCAATTTTGAGGACAAGCAGGCGGTTTTAGAGGAGCTTAATCCCTCTAAACGCATACAGTTGGTTATAAGATTACTTCAGAATGAAATAAAAATACTGAATATTGAACGCGATATAAACAAAAAGGTTCACGAGGAAATAGATAAAAACCAGCGTGAATATTATATTCGTGAGCAAATTAAGGTTTTGTCGCAGGAACTTGATGAAGGCGATAACCCGAGAAGTGAAGCGGAAGAATATCATCAAAAAATAGATGCGCTTCAATTAGGAAAGTCAGGAAACAAGGAAAAAATTGAAGCCGAAAAAGAGGCAGCGGAAAAAATGCATGAACAGGCAGACCGCCTGTTTAAGATGCCGATAGGTTCCCATGAAGCGACAGTAGTCAGAACATGGCTTGATGCTTGTCTGGCTCTTCCGTGGAATAAGCAAACGAAAGATAAGATTGACCTTGATTACGCCAGAAAGGTTCTTGACCGGGACCATTATGGCCTTGATAAAGTCAAGGACAGAATTATAGAATACCTCGCAGTCAAAAAGTTATCACCAAATGTTTCCGGTCAGATTATCTGCCTTTATGGGCCTCCGGGCGTTGGCAAAACATCAATTGCACGCTCAATTGCCAAAGCAATCGGAAGAAAGTATGTTAGGGTTTCACTCGGCGGTGTTAGGGATGAGGCTGATATCCGCGGCCACAGGAAAACATACATAGGCGCCATGCCCGGCAGAATAATAGAAGCTCTTACAAGAGCCGGCGTATCAAATCCGCTGATGCTTCTTGATGAGATTGACAAGCTTGATGGCGATTTTCGTGGTGATCCCGCTGCGGCACTGCTTGAAGTTTTAGACTCAGAGCAAAACTATGCATTCAGGGACCACTTCATTGAAATACCGTTTGATCTCAGCCATGTTATGTTCATAACTACAGCAAACACACTTGACACTATTCCTGAGCCGCTTCTTGACCGTATGGAAGTAATCTCTCTTTCCAGTTATACAAGAGAGGAAAAGTTTAATATTGCGAAGCGGCATCTTCTTAGTAAGCAACTGAAGAAACACGGACTTAATAAGCGCAAGCTTATTATAGACGACGATGTGCTGTATGGTCTTATAGATTTTTATACACGCGAAGCAGGTGTCCGCAATCTTGAGCGGGAAATCGGAACACTGTGCCGAAAAGCAGCAAAGGAAATTGTGTCAGGTAAAAAGCAAGTAAGGATAAGGGAAGAAGACCTCGAAAAACTTTTAGGCCCGAAGCGCTATAAGCCTGAAACAATCTTGAAACGGGATGAAGTCGGCGTAGTTACCGGGCTTGCTTGGACAAGTGTCGGCGGCGAAACAATGACGATTGAAGTCAATGTAATGGATGGCAGCGGCAAGCTTGAACTTACCGGTTCTCTCGGTGATGTAATGAAAGAATCGGCAAAGGCTGCAATAAGTTATATAAGATGCCGCGCGGACGAGCTTGGCATATCCAATGATTTTTATCAGTCGAAGGATATACATATCCATGTGCCAGAAGGGGCAATCCCGAAAGACGGGCCGTCGGCAGGGGTTACTATGGCCACTGCAGTCGCGTCTGCATTGACAGGCTATCCAGTAAGACGTGACGTAGCAATGACAGGCGAGATAACACTGCGTGGACGCGTTCTTCCGATAGGAGGACTTAAGGAAAAGACAATGGCTGCATACCGCGCAGGAGTAAAAACAGTAATCATTCCAGAAGACAATAAAGCCGACCTTGAAGAAATTGACAAGACCGTCAGGGAAAAGCTGCATTTTATTACAGCTGATAACATGGACACCGTCCTCAAATCTGCTATAATATTCCCTAAGAAAAAGGCTTGCAATAATAATGACAAAAAAGAAGACTTGAATTTGCTAACTAATATTCCATCGGATAATATAGCAACAGTTATCAGGCAATAATTTTACTAAGATGTAAATATCAACTCCGTTAATTTTGGAGGAAAAAGTATTAATGGACAATATTTCGCTATTCAATAAGGCGGCGGCAGCTGCGGCATTTGAGACGTCAGCATATGTGCCTTCTCAATTAATTCCGTCGGATAAACCTGAAATTGTCTTTTCAGGCAAATCCAATGTCGGGAAATCTTCGATGATTAACAGGTTAGTATCCCGCAAAGGGCTTGCAAAGGTAAGTTCCGAGCCCGGAAAAACCGCTTCCATAAATTTTTATGACTGCGGTTTTTTCCGGCTCGTTGATTTGCCAGGATACGGATATGCTAAGGTGTCAAAGAAAGATAAAGAAAAATGGTCAGAGCTTATTGAAGGTTATTTTGGACAAAACCGGAATATAAAGCTGGTTGTTCAATTAGTCGATGTTCGCCGCGAACCCTCACAGGATGACGTTTTAATGTTGGATTATCTAACTCAAAACAATCTGCCTTTTGTTGTTGCTTTGACAAAGACAGATAAACTTAAAGCAACCCAGCTTGCAAAACGTAAAATTGAGGTTCCGAAAGAACTTTCTTTCTGCTCGCCAAAAATTATTTTTACATCTGCTGATAATGGTATGGGGATAGATGAATTAAAAAGTGAAATTGTGCATGCGTGTTATAAAAATAATTTAGAAGATGGAGAGTAAGGAAATTGTTTAATTCAGATTGTTTTAACATCAATGAAAAGGGAAATCTCACAATTGGAGGATATGATACCACCGAAATTGCAGCAGAATTTGGGACTCCTGTTTATGTTATGGATGAAGAGACCGTAAGGAAAAATTGCAGACTTTATAAACAGTCGATTGACAATTATTACGGCGGTAATGGACTCCCTCTTTATGCAAGCAAGGCATTGAGCTGCAAAGAAATGTGCCGTATCGCAGCAAGCGAAGGCTTGGGGCTTGATGTTGTCTCAGGCGGTGAACTTTATACAGCTATGGAGGCTGGATTTCCGGCTGACAAAATTTATTTCCACGGCAATAGTAAAACGCGGGAAGAAATTGAATACGCAGTAGACTGCAAAATTGGTTGCTTTGTGGTTGACAATATTGATGAACTGATTTTGCTTAATAAAATATGCGATGAAAAAGGCACAAAGCAGGATATAATGCTGCGATTAAAGCCAGGCATAGACGCGCATACACACGATTTCATAAGAACTGGCCAAATAGACTCGAAGTTTGGATTTGCAATTGAAACAGGCGAGGCGGACCAGGCTGTTAAAAAAGCACTGGAGTATAAAAATTTAAACCTTGTTGGCGTGCATTGCCATATAGGTTCGCAGATTTTTGAGGTAGAACCTTTTGAGTTGGCCGCCCAAGTAATGATCAATTTCATGGCGGATATGAAGGAAAAATATCATGTCGTATTGTCCCGCTTAAACCTCGGCGGAGGTTTCGGTATTAAATACATACCTGAAAACAAGCCGATAAAGTATGATAAGTATATGGAAAAGGTTTCAGAGACAGTACGAAAGGCATGTGAGGAACGCGGCCTTGATTTGCCGTATATTTTGTTGGAACCGGGCAGGTCATTAGTCGGTGAAGCCGGAATAACGCTCTATCGGATATGTTCAGTCAAGACTATTCCCGGCGTTCGCACATATGTGTTGACAGATGGCGGCATGGGAGACAATCCGCGCTATGCCCTGTATCAAGCGGAGTATGACGCCGTAATAGCAAATAAGGCTAGCGAAGAGAGAACAGTAAAAGTGACAATCGGCGGTAGGTACTGCGAAAGCGGTGATCTTATTCAGGAAAATTTGATGATACAGCAGCCTGAAACTGGAGATTTGCTTGCAGTTTTCGGAACAGGTGCTTATAATTATTCAATGGCGTCAAATTACAACCGCGTTCCGCGTCCGCCTATTGTTATGATCACAGACGGCAAACCGCGTGTTATTGTAAGAAGAGAAACTTATGCAGACATTGTAAATTGCGACATTTGAGGCTGGATTGTTTTGAGCGAGAACAGGATTAATTCTTTTGATCCGATCTACGATGAAAACAGCAAAATACTGATATTAGGGACAATGCCGTCAATAGCGTCTCTTGAACAGGGAATGTATTATTCCCACCCAAGAAATGCGTTCTGGAAGATACTGAAGGACTTGACTGGCGACGATCCCGGCAACACAAATGCATCAAAGCGCAGCTTCCTATTGCGCCACAATATCGCACTCTGGGACACACTTTCATCCTGTGAACGGCAAGGGTCACTTGACGGTAATATCAAAGAAGAACGTCCGAATAATGTGGCCGGTTTGATTAAGTCATGTCCTTTAATACAAGTTATTTTTCTTAACGGAGGGGCAGCGCTAAAATACTATAAGCGTTATCATGCCTCAAAGATTGAATTGCCATATATCGCTCTGCCCTCAACCAGCCCGGCTAATGCACGCGGCGGGTATGAGAAAAAGCTTGAGGCTTGGCGAAAGGTAGCAGACTATATCGTCAAATGACTTGTTTTGGCTATATTATATTAACCCACACTTGAATGTATAGAAATTATTGTATATAATTAATATAGGTTTGGCTAATTATTGATGATTTGGATTGACATAAGTAATATAACTATAAAGGGGGACATATAGATGATTTGTAGTTATTGTAAAAGCGATATAGTTTACCTCAAGGAGTCAGAAGGTAAAACTGGCGTCTATTGCCAGAACTGTGATCGCTGGTTAAAATGGGTTGATGGCGAAGAAAAGACTAAAATATTAAATGAAATAAATAAGCGTAAGCGTGAAATTCGTATAGATGGTGCCGATTATGACATTGTTAGGGAGAAGCTAAGGACATATAAGAAGAAATATGAAGCTCTTTCAGAAGAGTTGCGCTTTTTTAAGCAGAGAAGCGCAAAGCAAAATACAAGTGACCTTGAGGCATCAGCAATGTATGAGAAAGCCTTGAAGCTCAAAGAATTGACTGCAAAGATAGCTGCATATGACGAGGTACTATTAACTCTAAGATTAAAGTAATTAGAAAAAAACCACTTATTAGATTTCCTGTTTGCCTTAGTTTATATTACATATATGGTAAGCAGAAAACCTAATAGGTGTTTTTTTATTATTTGGAATAAATGTCTAAAATAACTTCAGGATTGAAAACTTAAGGAGGCGTTACTATTGAGCAATAAAGGCCCGCTCAGCGTCTATAAAGGCTTGCCCCGCGGCATCTATATAATATTTATTTCAAGAATTATAGACAATATGGGCAGTGTTGTTATGCCCATGATAACGCTTATCCTGACACAAAAAATAGGGCTACAAAAAGATATAACGGGTATATTAGCCACTGTTTTTATGGTGACGCAGGCGCCGTTTTTATTGCTGGGCGGAAGGCTTGTGGACAGAATGGGCAGCAAAAAGGTTATTGTTCTTTTCAATACACTTGGGGCACTTGCCTATATCCCATGCGGATTCATGAAACCCAGTATTGGAATGGCGCTGCTTATTGCTCTGGCCGCAAACCTTTTTGCTGTTGCGGCTCCGGCCTACAACTCAATAGTAATCGAACTTGTCGGAGAAGACAAAATAAAAAGTGCATATTCAATCCTGTTTCTCGGATATAATCTTGGGCTTGCCATAGGACCGGCAATAGGCGGTATGCTGTTCAATAAATACTTGCAGGCCCTGTTTTTTATTGACGCGATTACCTGCCTAATATCTGTCGTCCTCGTTTATTTTTATGTTCCGGACAATTCACTTAAGAAAAAGACGGGTTCTGCCTTTAAATTAAACGAGTCAGCTTTAAGACTTATCTTTAAGTCTCCAATGCTTATCGTTTTTTCAATATTATTGTTAGGGTATAACTTCTGCTACTCGCAGTGGGGCTTTATGCTGCCTCTGCAGTCAGCAAGCCTGTTCTTAGAGAATGGCGCAAAATATTATAGTATACTTGTAAGTGTTAATGCGGTTTGTGTCATTTTGTTTACACCCATTCTGACACATCTTACACAAAAGTTTAGGCCACTGTCAGTAGTTACAATAGGCGGATTATTTTACATGCTTTCATTCCTGATTTTCGCGGAAGGGAAAATCCTTTTCATTTTTATTGTTTCGGCCGCGATTATGACTATAGGTCAAATTTTGATTAATATAAATGTGAATATATATATTGCGCAGCAGGTACCTCAGGCGTATATTGGACGTGCAAATTCAGTGCTTAGTATAGTAAACGGAGCAGGTGTTGCTGTGGGCCCGGTAATAATGGGATATGTTCTTTTGCGGATCAGCTATGAAACCGCGTGGTTTATTGTTGCGGGTTTAATGTTGCTGGGTTCTTTAGGAATGTTTGCTTTAAACGCACGCCGGTATCATTTTCTGAAAGCTAACAATCACTAATTGTTTTCACGTAGCCACTCCGGTATTTCACGCCTTTTATAGCTCAAAAGGTGCCTTTTTCCATGCCTATATAAGTTTCTGTAGTTTTCAACTGCGTCTGAACCTGTAATATACTCATTATCCATAACACAAATAATGTTAGTAAACCCGCGGTCAATCAATGATGGGGGTTTCATGCTCTTAAGTATTTTCTCACATTTGTGTTTTTTACCAAATCTAAATGTATATTCTTTGCATAATGAAAGAGCGAGATTTCTCAGCCATATCCAATTTGATAGGGAAGTTCTTGCCCATCTGCAGCAGGGATGATTGGCGTGTGTAAGCTTATAAGGCGCGAGATTGCTTTCACCAGTAAAATAATAAGCGGAACTTAGTATCTGGGTATACTCCACAATCATTTTTACTACATGCTTGTCGCAGTGAAATCTTGCGCATTTATTTACATCATGGTCAAGATAGAAAATATTCAAATTTAATCCCTTCTGCCAGAAATATTGCATAATATTATAGTAAAACAGCAGTGTTAGACGCCAGAATTATAAAATATCCAGCTTGACAATATCTTATAATAGTGTATTATAAAAGAGTTGTCTGTTTTATTATAAAAGGAAAGGAAGTGAATAATGTATATAAAAAATTAATCAAAAGGAGGGGATTATGGTAATAGTAAAAATTAAATATTAAAGCGCCAGGACCGATATAAATCGGTTGACGAGGTGGGGAGTTATCGAAAGATTCGGCGGGTGCTCCTCCGGCCGTTAGTGTTGCGGTCGTTAGCTCATGCTACAAAAAACGCGGGTAACCGCGCAAAAAAAGGCTGAGCATTCAGCGCTATTATTATACCTATTTTTAGAAAATTACCGTATTTATCGCGTTTTTTATATACATATTTGAGCGGTCCGTTTTATTTTTGAATTATTGGAGGATATTATATATATGTGCGGTATAGTTGGGTATATAGGGGACAGAAATTGTGCCGACGTTTTGTTGGACAGTTTGGCGAGTCTTGAATACCGCGGCTATGATTCAGCCGGTGTTGCGATATATGACAATGATGACGGCGCAGTAAAATGTGTCAAAACTAAAGGCAGACTGTCGGCATTAAAAGAAAAGCTGAAAAGCGTTGGGACGCCATCCGGAACTTGCGGCATAGGACATACTCGGTGGGCAACACACGGAAAACCTTCAGATAAAAATGCACATCCACATTCGGGTAAAAATGTAACAATTGTGCATAACGGAATAATTGAAAACTATTCGTCCCTTAAGAATGAACTTAAGCAAAAAGGCTATGATTTCTCATCTGATACCGATACTGAAGTTGCTGCAAAACTTATAGATTATTTCTATAAAGGGGACCCTATTGCGGCAATAAAAAACGCAGTATCAAAAATCAGAGGTTCTTATGCCTTTGGAATACTTTTTCACGATATTCCGGATAGAATTTATGCTATAAGAAAAGACAGCCCGCTAATTGCGGCAAAAGGTTGCGGTGAGAATTTTATCGCTTCGGATATTCCCGCTATCTTAAAATATACCCGGGATTATTACTTGATTGACGAAAACGAGATTGCGATAATAAGCCGTGACGATTTAAGAATAGTAGATTTTGACGGCAATGAAGTAAATAAACCGCTCCAAAAGGCGACATGGACCGTATCCGCCGCCCAAAAAGACGGTTATCCGCACTTTATGCTGAAAGAAATCTTTGAACAGCCTAAAGCTGTTAAAGATACCGTTTCAACGAGGATAACTGAAAACGGCATCAACTTTGAAGGCATAAAAGACGGCGAATTCAAGGACATCGAAAGGATTCACATAGTCGCCTGCGGAACGGCAATGCATGCTGGAATGGTCGGGAAATACATTATCGAATCAATGGCAAGAATTCCAGTTGAGGTTGACATTGCCTCCGAATTCCGTTACCGCAACCCGATACTCGGCAAAAAGGATTATTTGATAATAATTTCTCAGTCAGGCGAAACAGCAGATTCACTTGCTGCGCTGAGACTGGGGAAAAAGATGGGTGTAAAAACCCTTGCTGTTGTAAATGTTGTAGGTTCTTCAATTGCAAGGGAAGCGGATCATGTGATTTATACATGGGCAGGTCCGGAAATAGCTGTTGCTTCAACCAAAGCGTATTCGGTACAGCTTGCTGTAATGTATATGCTTGCAGGCCGGATTGCCTTTGAAAACGGTAAAATCGACGACAAAAGCTATGCAGAATTGCGCGCTCAGATACTAACTCTTCCGGATTATATCTCGAAAATGTTAAAGACACAGGAAACCTGCAAGAAACTCGCAGATAAGTACAGCAATGCGCAAAATATATTCTTTATTGGCCGCGGACTCGATTATGCCGTTTCTATGGAAGGTTCGCTTAAACTCAAAGAAATATCTTATATTCACAGTGAAGCATATGCGGCTGGTGAATTAAAACACGGCACAATTTCGCTGATTGTTGACGGAATGCCTGTTGTCGCTGTTGCCGCACAAGAAGAACTCTTTGAGAAAACTTTGAGCAACATTAAAGAGGTGAAAGCAAGAGGGGCCGATGTCCTATTGCTTTGCCGTGAAGGCGAAGAAGGTATAGATGCGGCTGATGAAATAATTCAGGTACCAAGAATACCGGGAATATTTATGCCGTCGCTTACAGTTATTCCTCTTCAGCTTTTTGCGTACTATATGGCTGTAAAGCGTGGCTGTGATGTCGATAAACCACGGAACCTTGCAAAGTCCGTCACAGTGGAGTAAAATAAAAATCAAACTTAATAGATTGAAAGGTAATCTCATGAACGCGGATGCATTAATTTTTGATATGGATGGAACCCTATGGGATTCTTCCGAGACTGTTGCCGCCTCATGGAATGAAGTGTTGGCGGATTACGGAGTCACGGAACCACTGACAGCGGAGAAGTTAAAGACATTAATGGGTAAACAATTACCACAGATTGGAAAAGAATTATTTCCAGATATGGAAACCGAAGAATGTATTCAGCTTATTCAAAAATGCTGTGACCACGAACAGGAAGTAATAAAAAAGCGCGGCGGAAAACTTTATGATGGACTGGAAGAAACATTAAAAAGTCTTTCGTCGCACATGAAACTGTTTATAGTCAGTAACTGTCAAGAAGGATATATTGAAGCATTTTTTGAATTTCACAAGTTAGGCAAATATTTTAATGATTATCAATGTGCAGGCTTGGCCGGAAAAACCAAAGGTGAGAATATCATTGATATAATAAGCCGCAACAATATAAAAAGCGCGTATTATGTCGGTGATACTCAAATCGATTATGAAGCAACACGAAAGGCATGTATTCCGTTTATTTATGCTTCATATGGTTTCGGCGAAGTCACAAATTACGAATACAAAATCAGCGCGATAACAGATCTGACAGCAATGTTTCAATAAGCTTCAACGCTTATTCAGTTCTGTAATCTGCTGACCATTTTCGCAATATTACTCCAGAACTTATATATTACAGCAACAGACTTGCAAGATCGGCACTTTCCCCGTTTTTATTCTCAATGGAGCAAATAACAGAACTATATAACTAAAATAAACTCCACTCCATGATAATAAAGTTGACTCTATAAAAATAAAGTCCATTCCAAAATTCCGTAGTAGATGCAGGAGAAATCCTGAACGGCTGCGGGGTTTGCTTTTTTTACAGGGGAAAGGGCTAAGGTGTAGGGGCTAAGGTGTAGGGGTTAAGATTGTTAGGGTTAAGTGGTAAGGAATAAGGCTAAAGGCATTGATTTTAAGGGATTGAGAGTAATATATTGATTTAAGGCAATACCTAAGACGCAGGCATCTGGTATACCGAATTACACTTTACATCTTCACAGCCGGGAGGCAAATTGTAATATTTGCCTTTGCAGCTCAGACAATGGACATTAATGAGAAAGAAATTGCTGCTTTGTTATCTGAATATAACTGTAAAAGAACATTCAGTAGCCATTTTCCTTATAAAGTTATATAAAATTATTGAAAAAAGTGTTGACATTGATATACCAGATTGATATAATATTACACATCAATAACCTAAAAATCCCTATATGAAATGCGATGAAGGAGTCCAGTGTTCCTGTTAAACCGCTTCAGAGAGCCGGTGGTTGGTGTGAACCGGCACGGTTTTGGAGCATGCCTCCCTCCCGAGCAGGTCTTCTGAAATTCGATGGCGAAAAATAGGAAGGCACGGTTAACCCCGTTACAGGTGAAGGTTTGTTAGAACCTCATGAGGTCCTTATCGTGAGATAAGGATAAAAATAGGGTGGTAACGCGTGGAGTGTATCCCTCGCCCCTGTTGTTGTATATAACGACGGGCGCGAGGTTTTTTTTATAACCTTTTTTAACCTAATTTGACTAACTGACAGTATTTCCTGAAAGCTTAGAGCCAATGGCTGACTGCGAAAGGGGGGTGACAAGAGTGAAAACATCTTAAATGTATATGACGCCCTGAGAAGATCAAAGATAAACCACATCATGGTAAGACAGGAGCAGGCTGCTGCTCACAGCGCAAGCGGCTATAAAACGGAAACGCATTTGATATACAGCTAAGTAAAATCTTACAGTCAAGCTTAATCTGAACCAAGTTGAAAATCTTATTAAACATAAAACCTATGAACCTATAAGCCGGCTTAATAAAAATAAACACTTGAAAGCGAAGGGAGTGAGCGCATGAAAAGGCACGTTTTATCTGTACTTGTAGAAAACCAGTCGGGTGTCTTGATCCGCGTATCGGGCTTGTTCAGCCGCAGGGGCTACAATATTGACAGCCTTTCGGTGGGAGAGACCGAAGACCCAAAGGTATCCCGAATGACCATAGTGGTCCGCGGTGACGACCACATACTTGAACAGATAAAAAAACAGCTAAAAAAGCTAATTGACGTCATCAAGGTGGTGGATCTGGATCCTGAGCAGTCGGTATTCAGGGAGCTTGCCTTAATAAAGGTTAAGACCAACATGACCACCCGGGCGTCGGTTATCGAAATTGTTGACATTTTCAGAGCCAATATCGTTGATGTGGCAGCCGATACCCTGACAGTTGAAATGACCGGGGACGAAGCTAAGATTGAAGCATTTATAGCTCTTATGGATTCATACGGCATTGCTGAAATTGTTCGTACCGGCCTTACGGCACTTCAAAGAGGAAATAAAGCAATTAAAAATCTTAATGAGATATAGGAGGATAATTATGGCAAAGTTGTATTATGAAAAGGATTGCAATCTGGAATTATTAAAGGGAAAGACTGTGGCTATTATCGGTTATGGAAGCCAAGGTCATGCACATGCCCTTAACCTTCATGAGTCAGGAGTAAATGTTATAGTTGGACTATATCATGGAAGCAAGTCTTGGAAGCTTGCAGAGGAAGCGGGCCTAAATGTTGCAACCGCTTTTGACGCCGCAAAGCAGGCCGATATTATAATGATTCTTGTTAATGACGAAAAACAGCCCAAACTCTATCAGGAGAGCATTGCTCCCAATCTTTCTGCAGGAAAGAGCCTTGTATTTGCTCATGGCTTTAATATTCACTTTGGTCAGATTGTGCCTCCGTCAGACGTAAATGTATTCATGGTTGCTCCCAAGGGGCCCGGACATACTGTAAGAAGCCAGTTCCAGGAGGGTAGAGGTGTTCCGTGCCTTATCGCAGTTCATCAGGATGCAACAGGAAACGCAAAGGACCTTGCATTAGCTTACGCAGCAGGTATAGGCGGTGCAAGAGCAGGAATTCTTGAAACCACCTTCAAGGAAGAGACCGAAACCGATCTATTCGGTGAACAGGCAGTTCTCTGCGGCGGTGTTTGCGAGCTTATCAAGGCAGGCTTTGAAACACTGGTTGAAGCAGGCTATCAGCCCGAAAGCGCATATTTTGAGTGCTTACATGAAATGAAGCTCATTGTTGACCTTATCAATAAAGGCGGATTGAGCTTTATGCGCTACTCAATTTCAGACACAGCCGAATACGGCGATTATGTGACCGGAAAGCGCATAATCACTGAAGAAACCAGAAAAGAAATGAAAAAGGTTCTTAAGGAAATCCAGGACGGAACCTTTGCAAAGAACTGGATACTTGAAAATCAGGCTAACCGTCCGTACTTCAACGCAAGAAGGAAGATGGAGCAGGAAAGCCAGATTGAACAAGTAGGCAGAGAACTAAGAAAGATGATGAGCTGGAACAAATAAAAAACAATTTGTAAGCTTAAACCAGCGGAAAGGAGCATTATGGCAGGACGGATATATATTTTCGATACAACCTTAAGAGACGGTGAGCAGTCTCCCGGGTGCAGCATGAATCTTCAGGAAAAAATAGAGGTTGCAAGGCAGTTGGAACGCCTGAAGGTGGATGTCATTGAAGCCGGGTTTGCCATAGCGTCCCCGGGTGACTTCCAGTCAGTCAAGGCTATTGCCGAAACCATTAAGGACTGTACTGTGGCAAGCCTTTCAAGAGCAGTGGAAAAGGATATAGACAGGTCGGCAGAAGCTTTAAAGGGAGCGGTTAATCCGCGTATTCACACCTTTTTGGCAACATCCGACATACATATGAAATATAAATTAAGGATGACCCCCGACGAAGTTCTGGAACGCACAAAGAAAATGGTTGCCTATGCCAAAAATTATTGCTCTGAAGTGGAATTCTCGGCAGAGGATGCCACAAGAAGCAATCGCGAATTTCTTTGCCGGGTGTTTGAGACGGCAATAAATGCAGGCGCAACTGTTATAAATGTTCCGGATACAGTGGGCTACACCACCCCTGACGAATTCTATGATCTCATTCAGTACCTTAAAAATAATGTTCCCAATATAGATAAGGCCATAATTTCAGTACATTGCCACAATGACCTGGGAATGGCTGTTGCAAATACCCTTGCTGCCGTAAAGGCAGGGGCAACCCAGGTGGAATGCACCATAAACGGCATCGGAGAGCGTGCAGGAAACGCGGCTCTTGAAGAAATCGTCATGGCAATGAAGACCAGAAATGACATGTTCAATACCACATGCCGTGTGGAAACCACCCAAATATACCGTTCATCCAAGCTTATCAGCAGCATTACAGGTGTTTCGGTACAGCCCAACAAGGCCATTGTAGGAGCAAATGCCTTTGCTCATGAGTCAGGCATCCATCAGCATGGAGTATTGGCTGAAAAGAGCACCTATGAAATAATGACACCCGAATCCATAGGGCTTTCCAAAAACACCATGGTTTTAGGCAAGCATTCCGGACGCCATGCATTCGAGGATCGCCTGAAAGTTTTGGGCTATACACTTTCCAAGGAAGAGCTGGATGCTGCCTTTGAAAAATTCAAGATTCTGGCTGATAAGAAGAAAGTGGTTCAGGATGCAGACATTGAAGCACTCCTGTCCAATAAGGCCATTGAAATTCCCGAAACCTATAAGCTTGACCGGTTTGTTATAAACACCGGCAATACCATTACAGCTACCGCTAATGTAAGGGTTATCAAGCAGAATGGTGAGCCCAAGGTTATTGAAGAGGTTTCAACCGGCGACGGCCCAATTGATGCCGCCTTCAAAGCAATTGACAAAATTGTCGGTGTTTCCTTCAGCCTTGAGGACTATAAGCTCAATTCCGTAACAGAAGGTCAGGATGCCCAGGGTGAAGCCTATGTCAAGCTTCGCCGCGATACCAGGCTCTATACCGGCAAGGGCGTCAGCACCGACGTGTTTGAGGCAAGCGTTCTTTCCTATCTGAATGCAATTAATAAGATGATTTACAAGGAGAAGCTTGAGGAACAGCTGTAAGCATGACAGGAGAGGAGGCAATGATGATGCAGCAGAAAGTTGACATATTTGACTCCACTCTACGTGACGGAGCCCAGGCAGAGGGGATATCCTTTTCGGTGGAAGACAAACTTAAAATAGTAAAAGCCCTTGATAACCTGGGAGTAGCATATATTGAAGCCGGAAATCCCGGTTCAAATCCCAAGGATATAGAGTTTTTCAACCGTATGCAGGGCGTTACCTTAAAGAACGCAAAGCTGGTCGCCTTTGGCAGCACAAGGCGCAGGGATATAAGTGCCAAGGACGATAAAAACGTAATGTCCCTGTTATCTGCCAACACTCCTGTTGTTGCAATCTTCGGCAAGAGCTGGGATTTTCATGTGACCAATGTTATAAAAACCACCCTTGAGGAAAACCTCAGAATGATTTCCGAAACCATTGCCTTCATGAAGGAAAAAGGAAAAGAAGTGATTTTTGACGCCGAGCATTTCTTTGACGGCTATAAAAGCAATCGTGAATATGCCATGAAGGCTCTTTCGGCAGCGGTGGAAGGCGGAGCCGACTGCCTTGTTCTCTGCGATACCAACGGAGGATGCTTCCCAAGCGAGGTTTACGAGATTGTTAAAACCGTTAAGGAAGCCTTCGGCGATGTGCAAATAGGCATACACACCCATAATGACGGGGGCATGGCTGTTGCCAATTCCATCATGGCGGTGGAGGCAGGAGCAACCCATGTTCAGGGTACCTATATAGGCTTTGGCGAAAGGTGCGGAAATGCAAATTTAAGTACTATAATTCCAAACCTGCAGCTTAAAAAGAATATTATGTGCATACCGCAAGAACAGCTTGTAAACTTAACCTTTACCGCCAGAAAGATTGCCGAAATTGCCAACATAACCTTAAGTGAACGGGAGCCCTATGTAGGAAACAGCGCCTTTGCTCATAAGGGAGGCATGCATATTGACGGTGTCTGCAAAGCTTCAAGTTCCTTTGAGCATATTGATCCATCCCTTGTAGGCAATAAGCGCAGATTCTTGATTTCCGAGGTGGCCGGAAGAAATACTATCCTTGACAAAATCCGTGAGATTAATCCGTGCATCAGCAAGGGGTCCCGTGAGGCCGAAGAAATCGTTAACCGCCTTAAAGAGCTTGAGCATCAGGGATATCAGTTTGAGGGTGCAGAAAGCACCTTTGAACTGGTAATAAGAAAGCAGCTTGGAAAATACAAGCCCTTCTTTGAGCTTGAGACTTTCAAGCTCATGACAGAGCAGCCAAGCCAGACAGGACCATCAGCATCAGCCCTTATTAAGGTTAAGGTGGACGGTAGATCCGAAATTACCGCCGCAGAAGGGAACGGTCCTGTGCACGCTCTTGACAGGGCTTTAAGAAAGGCTCTTGAGGTATTTTATCCCGAGCTTTCACACGTGCACCTGACCGACTTTAAAGTGCGCGTCATTGACTCCAATAAGACCACTGCGGCAAAGGTTAGAGTACTGATTGAATCAACCGACGGCGAATCGGTATGGACCACCGTAGGTGTATCCACCGACATAATTGAGGCAAGCTGGATAGCCCTTGTGGATTCAATAGAATATAAGCTGTTAAAAGAACTTGAAAAGAAGATAAAAGTTTATTTATGACAGGGGGAAATTTAAAATGGGTATGACAATGTCGCAGAAAATTCTCGCGGCTCACGCAGGTCTTGAAAAAGTTGAGCCGGGACAATTAATCGAAGCACAACTGGACCTGGTGCTGGGAAATGATATCACCACTCCTGTCGCAGTTAAGGAGTTTGAAAAGACCGGATTTACAAGGGTTTTTGATAAAAGCAAGGTTGCTATTGTACCGGACCATTTTACACCCAATAAGGACATTAAAGCTGCCGAGCAGTGCAAGATGATTCGCTGCTTTGCCCGTCAAATGGACATTGAAAACTATTTTGAAATAGGAGAAATGGGAATTGAGCACTGCCTTATCCCTGAAAAGGGTCTTGCAGTACCCGGAGACCTTATAATTGGAGCCGACTCCCACACCTGTACATACGGAGCCTTGGGCGCGTTCTCAACAGGTATCGGAAGTACCGACATGGCTGCCGGCATGGCTACCGGAAAGTGCTGGTTTAAGGTTCCCTCTGCCATAAAGTTTGTTTTAAAGGGCAAGCCCAAGGGCTGGGTATCGGGAAAGGACATTATTTTGCACATAATCGGCATGATAGGTGTGGACGGAGCCCTTTACAAATCCATGGAATTTGTAGGGGACGGGGTTAAGAACCTGACAATGGACGACCGCTTCACAATGGCAAACATGGCAATAGAAGCAGGTGCCAAGAACGGCATATTCATTGTGGATGATATAACCCTTGATTATGTGAAGAAACACTCCACAAAGCCATTTACTGTATATGAGCCTGACCCTGACGCAGTTTATGATGAGGTTTATGAGATTGATTTGGGAGAGATTAGGCCAACAGTTGCCTTCCCGCATCTTCCTGACAATACAAGGACCATTGATGAAGTCGGGGAAATTGAAATTGACCAGGTAGTAATCGGCTCCTGCACAAATGGCCGTATGGAAGATTTAAGGGCTGCCGCAAGAATCCTTAAAGGCAACAAGGTAAAGAAGGGAGTAAGGGTTATTGTATTCCCAGGCACCCAGAATATATATCTTGAAGCTCTGAAAGAGGGTCTTATTCAGGACATGGTTGAAGCGGGCGCTGTAGTATCAACACCTACCTGCGGACCCTGCCTTGGCGGGCACATGGGCATACTTGCCAAGGGGGAAAGAGCTATTTCCACCACCAACCGCAACTTTGTAGGACGTATGGGACACCCGGAATCCGAGGTGTATCTTGCAAGCCCCGCCGTAGCGGCCGCGTCTGCCATAACAGGCAAAATCACAGATCCCGATACCATATTAAAGCGTGATTGAGCAACGCTCCTATAGCATCGGAGGCTTGCTGCCCAAAAGGGTATCCTTAAAGGATATCCCGGCAGGTTAAATTTTAAGGGGGAGAATTTATGAAAGCAAAAGGCAAGGTTTTTAAATATGGCGATAACGTAGATACTGACGTAATTATACCTGCCCGTTACCTTAATACCTCGGATCCTAAGGAACTGGCACTTCACTGCATGGAGGATATAGATAAGGATTTTGTTAAAAACGTTAAGGAAGGAGACATTATTGTTGCCGGAAGGAACTTTGGCTGCGGTTCATCCCGCGAGCATGCTCCTATATCCATTAAGGCGTCCGGCATATCCTGTGTAATTGCTTCAACCTTTGCCCGGATATTCTATCGCAATGCAATTAACATAGGACTTCCAATCCTTGAGTGTGAAGCTGCAGTCGAGGGTATTGAAGCAGGTGATGAGGTTGAGGTTGATTTCGATACGGGAATCATCAGAAATGTAACAAAGGGAAGCACCTTCAAAGCACAGGCGTTTCCTGAGTTCATGAAAAAAATCATGGCGGCGGATGGTCTTGTAAATTACCTTAAGTCCAAAGCCACAGATGATTTATAAAAATTTCAAAATAGCGGAGGATATCCCATGAACTATAAAATTGCAGTAATTCCCGGTGACGGTATTGGCCCGGAAGTGGTTGAACAGACCATCCGGGTTCTTGATAAAATTGGTTCAATTTACGGTCATACTTTTGAGTATTCCAAATATCTGGCTGGCGGATGCGCCATTGACGCCACAGGCGAACCTCTTCCTGAGGAGACTGTTGAAGGCTGCAGAAACAGCAATGCGGTGCTTCTGGGAGCTGTGGGTGGCCCCAAATGGGATACGCTTCCCGGGGATAAAAGACCTGAAAAAGCTCTTTTGGGCCTTAGAGGCAAGCTTGGGCTTTACGCAAATTTAAGGACGGCTGTACTTAATAAAGAGCTTAAGGATGCATGTCCGTTAAGGCCTGAGATTGTTGGCGACGGAATTGACATAATGGTTGTGCGTGAGCTTACCGGAGGCATTTATTTCGGAGAAAGAGGAATAAGAGAAAACGGAAAAATGGGCCCTGAGGCTTTTGATACCGAAACCTACAGTGTAGGAGAAGTTGAGCGCATAGCCCGCATTGCCTTTGATATAGCTTTAAAGAGAAACCGCAAGGTTACAAGTGTGGACAAGGCAAATATATTGGAAAGCTCAAGGCTCTGGCGTGAGGTTGTTGAAAGGGTTTCAAAAGATTATCCTAATGTTTCCCTTGAGCACATGTACGTTGACAACGCTTCAATGCAGCTTGTAAGAAACCCCAACCAGTTTGACGTAATTGTTACCACCAATATGTTTGGAGATATATTGTCCGATGAGGCAAGCATGATTACAGGCTCAATAGGCATGCTGCCTTCAGCAAGCCTTGGCGAGGGAAGCTTTGGCCTGTATGAACCGGTACATGGCTCTGCTCCCGACATTGAGGGTCAGGACAAGGCAAATCCCATTGCAACAATACTTTCAGCGGCAATGATGCTTAAGTATACCCTGAACCTTCCAAAGGAAGCAAAAGCCATTGAACTGGCTGTTGACAGGGTTCTTGAAGAGGGCTACAGAACAGGCGATATTATGAGCCCGGGTAAAACTCTTGTTGGCACAACTAAGATGGGAGAGCTTATAGTAAGCTTCATTGAATAATACAAACATTTTTGGGAGCAAAAACGCAAGACAGCGTTTTCTCCCAAAATGGTCAGCAGCGGTTAATTAATCTTTATAAATAATAATGGATCTATCATAAAGTAAAAAATCTTTAAACGTGGAAATCCATAAGAAAAGCACTACTTTAAATCTTTTTAATACATTTTATATTCAAAATCTAAACCATTGAGTTAAGGAAGGGCGTGAAAATATGCGCAGCCATGCAGTTAAATCAGGTCTTGAGAGGGCTCCTCACAGATCACTTTTAAAATCCCTGGGTCTTACGGATGAAGAAATAAAACGTCCCTTAATTGGTATTGTAAATGCCAAAAGTGAAGTTGTACCGGGGCACATGCACCTTGATAAAATAGGAGAAGCCGTAAAAGCCGGTGTACGTATCGCCGGAGGCACACCCATTGAGTTTCCGTCAATAGGAGTATGCGATGGTATAGCTATGGGGCATATTGGAATGCATTATTCCCTTGCTTCCCGTGAGCTTATTGCGGACAGTGTCGAATCCATGGCGCTTGCTCATGGCTTTGACGGTCTTGTGCTTATACCAAACTGCGATAAGATTGTTCCCGGAATGCTTATGGGAGCGGCTCGCCTTAACATTCCCACCATTGTTGTTAGTGGCGGCCCCATGCTGGCTGGGCGCACCTGCGCAGAGGGAGTAAGCCTTACAAATATGTTTGAGGCCGTTGGAGCGGTCAAGGCCGGGAAAATGACAGAAGAAGAGCTTTCCGACCTTGAAAATACCGCTTGCCCTAGCTGCGGTTCATGTTCCGGTATGTTTACCGCTAACAGCATGAATTGCCTCTGCGAGGCAATAGGTATGGCTCTTCCTGGCAACGGCACAATACCTGCGGTGTATTCTGAAAGGCTTCGCCTTGCAAAAAAGGCAGGCATGAAAATTATGGAGCTTGTTGAAAAGGATATTAAGCCCAGAGATATTCTCACAGAAAAAGCTTTCAAGAATGCCCTTACCGTAGACATGGCACTGGGCTGTAGCACAAACAGCATGCTGCACCTGCCGGCTATAGCTTTCGAGGCTGGAATTCCTTTTGATCTGGATATGGCAAACTCCATCAGCGAAAAGACTCCCAATTTATGCAAGCTTGCTCCTGCAGGAAATCATTTTGTTGAGGACCTTAATGCCGCAGGAGGTATTTCAGCGGTTATGAAAGAGCTGTCCAAAAAGGGTCTTATAGATGAAGACTGCCTTACTGTAACCTGCAAAACCATCGGAGAAAACATTAAAAATGCTGTTAACCTTAATCCTGAGGTTATCAGACCTATTGACAACCCTTACTCACAAACTGGAGGCATTGCTGTTCTCAAAGGAAATCTTGCACCTAAGGGCAGTGTTGTAAAGAGAAGTGCTGTTGCCGAGAATATGCTTGTTCATAAGGGTCCTGCCCGGGTATTTGATTCTGAAGATGAAGTTATTAAGGCCATTCTTTCAGGCAGCATCAACAAGGGAGAGGTTGTAGTAATAAGGTATGAAGGTCCTAAGGGAGGACCCGGTATGAGAGAAATGCTCATGCCTACATCAGCTCTTGCAGGAATGGGTCTGGATGCCGATGTAGCTTTAATTACCGACGGCCGGTTCAGCGGTGCTACAAGAGGAGCCAGCATTGGCCATGTTTCTCCCGAAGCTGCCGAAGGCGGTCCCATTGCCCTTGTTAAAGACGGGGACATTATTTCAATTGATATGAATGCCTGTACCCTTACTCTGGAGGTTTCGGATGAAGAACTGGAAAGAAGAAAAGCAGAGTGGAAATGCCCGCCTCCAAAAGTTAACACAGGATACCTTGCCCGCTATGCGAAAATGGTTACATCAGCAAGCGAAGGGGCGGTATTGAAGATTTAATCCTTAGTTCAACCAAAATAGGCTGCAAGGAGGATTTGTCATGCGGATGACAGGTGCTGAAATACTGATTAACTGTCTTTTGGAGCAGGGAGTAGATACCATATTTGGCTTTCCTGGAGGGGCAGTTTTAAATATATACGACGCATTATACAAATACCAGGACAAAATAAGGCATATCTTGACTTCCCATGAGCAGGGTGCTGCTCATGCTGCCGACGGCTATGCAAGAGCTTCAGGCAAGGTGGGAGTTTGCCTTGCAACTTCGGGCCCCGGAGCAACAAACCTTGTAACAGGTATTGCAACGGCATATATGGATTCCATACCCATGGTTGCAATTACTGGCAATGTTGCGTCCAACCTCCTTGGAAAGGACAGTTTTCAGGAAGTTGACATTACCGGTATTACCATGCCCATTACAAAACATAATTTTGTAGTGAGGAATGTAAACGATCTTGCAGATATAGTAAGAAAAGCATTTAAAATTGCAAAGGAAGGACGTCCGGGACCTGTCCTTATTGACATACCAAAGGATATAACGGCTCAGGTTACGGACTATGAGCCAAAAGAAAAGGAAGAGCCTGCAAAATGTACCAAAACCATAAGGGATGAAGATGTTGAAAAGGCTCTGGAGCTTATTAATGAAAGCAAAAAGCCAATTATATATGCAGGCGGAGGAGTGTGTTCCTCCGAAGCTTCCGAGGAGCTTCTGGAACTTGCTGAAAAGCTTAATTCTCCAGTTACATTGAGCCTTATGGGAATGGGAGCATTTCCTGCCACCCATGACCTTTATACAGGAATGGTTGGCATGCATGGCACAAAGACATCCAATCTTGCCGTCACCCAGTGCGATCTGCTCATTGCCATAGGAGCCAGATTCAGTGACAGGGTTATAAGCAGGCTTGACAGGTTTGCTCCCAATGCAAAGATACTGCATATCGATATTGACGAGGCAGAAGTCAATAAAAACGTTATTGCCGAGCACCACATAATCGGGGATGCCAAGGAAGTCTTAAAAAGACTCAATAAAGGTATCGTGACAAAGGATCGTTCCCAGTGGCTGAGATTTATTAAAGACCTGAAACAAAAATACCCTCTCCAATATTCAGGCAACGGTTTATCGCCGCAGTACATACTGAATAAGATTTATGAGTTGACCAATGGGAATGCAATTATTGCCACAGAGGTAGGACAGCATCAGATATGGACTGCCCAGTATTATAAATTTACTAAGCCTCGTTTATTCATAAGCTCCGGAGGCCTTGGAACCATGGGCTTTGGCCTTGGCGCATCTATTGGAGCGTCCATTGCCCGTCCGAGTAAAAAAGTGTTCAATATAGCCGGAGACGGGAGCTTCAGGATGAATCTGAACGAGCTTGCAACTGCGGTTGAGTACAATGTTCCTGTAATTGTGGTTATAATGAATAACCATGCTCTGGGTATGGTTCGCCAGTGGCAGAACATGTTCTATGATGGCAGGTATTCCCAGACTACTCTTGACCGCTGCACAGATTTTGTTAAACTGGCTGAAGCCTTTGGAGCAGTTGGTTTTAACCTGACAGAAGAATCTCAGGTTGAAAGCACTTTAAAAGAGGCTATGAGTCTTGGAAGGCCCGTCGTTATAAACTGCGAGATAGACAGGGATCTTAAGGTATGGCCAATGGTTCCGCCGGGCGCAGCTCTTGAAGAGGTAATAGTTGGCGAGTCGGATATCGGCAATTAAATCCGATAAATTCTTGACAATAAATTTAATCCATCGTTGCAAAGAATGCATGGGGAAATCAAATATATGGGAGAGCGTATCAAGTACGGCCAGGTTTTATGGCAAAACCCGGTATCCCCATCAAAAGCTCTCAAATGAGAGCTTTTTTTCTGGTTTTTGAATAATACTTATTGGAGGTTGTTCTATGTGTATAATTCAAATAAACTCCACTCCGTAATAATAAACTTCGCTCTATAAAAATAAAGTTTGTTCCAAAACCTCGCGGTAGATGCAAGAGAAATCTTGTTTTGCTGCGGGGTTTGCTTTTTTTACAGGGGAAGGGGCTAAGGTGTATGTTAGGGTTAAGGAGTAAGGAATAAGGCTAAAGGCATTGATTTTAAAGGGATTAAGGAGAGTATTGATTATAGTATTGAGAGAAATATTGATACCAGGATTGATAAAAAGATTAGAAAAAGAACATGGGAAAATGCAACCTTATACCTTTTCACTTGCACCTTACCCCTAAAAAGAACCAACTTTATTTTAAAAATTGTTACAAGAATTAAGGAAAACATGTTATTAAATGGGATAAAAATATGAGAAAATAGAGCGGACTTTATTATCTGGAAAGAAATAGGGAAATAGGTTCAAGGTGAGAAGGGATAAGGGTTTGAGGGTGTGGGGGCTGGAGCGGAGTTTATTTTAAATATACAAATTGCATAAGTAAAATATATGTCTTATCAACAAATACTGTTGAATAAAAAGCTTAGAGCAAAGAGAAATATTATATATTTTATTTAGTTATAAAAAATTAAGCAAAAGGTAAAAATTTTTAAATTCCAAAATAATTATTTTTAGTTAAAATAGAGACACAGAAAAGATAAACAGTCATACAACATTAATATTTCCTATAAATTATAGCATTTCATAATGTAATAATTGTTCATACTCTTTTGAGCGAGACTAGAACATTTATTAATATTATCAAAATAGGGAGGAGATTGTTTTGAAAAAAAGGATTTTTTCAATCATTCTTGCTATGCTGATTACTGTACCGCTAGTCCTTGGTGGATGCAGTAAAAAAACTGCACAGCAGAATGGGCAAAAGACAAAAAGTGGTGGGACAATAAATGTGTCATATTGGACATTCCAGGAGTTACATAAACAATTTTGGGATGATGCCATTGAAACTTGGAATAAGAACCATTCTGACAAAAAGCTATCACTAAAGACTGATGTTTACCCCTACGATGAACTTCACAACAAACTTCTCATAGCGCTGCAATCAGGTATAGGCGCTCCCGATATAGCAGACATTGAAATTAATAAGTTCGCCAACTTTGTACAAGGAAGCAATCCTGCTCTTGTTGAGCTTAATGACATAGTTGAACCTGTCAAGGACAATCTCATAATGGGTAGACTTGACAACTATGCAAAAGACGGCAAGTACTATGGCATTGACTACCATGTTGGTGCTGAAGTTATGTACTACAATAAGGAAATTCTTGATAAGGCTGGCGTAAATGCAGATGATATAAAGACATGGGACGATTATATCGCAGCTGGCAAGAAAGTAGTTGCAGCAACAGGAAAGCCAATGACCACAATAGAGACAACCGAGCATTGGTCATATTATCCTCTGATAAATATGCAGGGTTCCGACTTATTTGATACCAACGGCAAAGCAGTAATGGACAACGAAGTAAATATAAAGACTCTGCAAATGCTCAAAGATATGCTTTATAAAGACAAGATTGCAGTAGTGGCGCCTGGTGGCTTCCATCATTCTGAGGAATACTGGGCATGGATGAATAAAGGAAATGCTGCTTCAATCTGGATGCCGCTTTGGTACATGGGCAGGTTTGTACAATATATGCCAGACTTAAAAGGCAAAATAATTATTCGTCCAATGCCTGTATTCCCCGACGGAAAGAAATCAGCAGGTATGGGTGGAACCGCATCTGTAATAACCAAACAAAGCAAGAATATAGAGGTTGTAAAACAATTTATGGCAGAAGCAAAGCTTTCAAAAGAAGGCAGCATAAAGACCTGGACTGTTCTTGGATTTGACCCGATTAGGAAAGATGCATGGACCGATCCTGCTATGTCAGCTCCAAACAAATATACTGAATACTTTGGAACTGATGTGTTCAGTACATTGCAGTCAGTAGTTGGAGATATAAGTGGACTGAATCTTACTGATAACTATCCTGAGGCAATAACACTGCTTCAGAAAGACGTAATGTTCAAAGTATTGAAGGAGCAGAGTGAGACACCTGAACAGGCATTAAAAGCAGCAACCGAAGAACTTAACAACAAGAAATAATACAAGCTTATTAAAGTAAAAGATTCAACTTTATGTTGAATCTTTTACTTTAAAAGGGGGTTTTAGAGTGTCAGATGTGAAAACCGAAATATCAAATAGTAAAAGGATAAGCAATATACTTAATTCAAAAAAGGTTGTGCCCTATATATTTGTATTGCCATTTATTATTTCATTCTTAGTATTCTTCCTATATCCTATGATATCTACGATTATAATGAGCTTCCAGAAAATAATGGGCCCCGGAGAGGTAGAGTTTGTTGGATTAAAAAACTACTCAAGCCTTTTTAACAAACACTTTTTAAATGCGCTGATTGTTACTACAAGGTATACATTTTGGACAATACTTGTGTTGATTCCCTTGCCAATCTTTTTAGCTGTATTGCTTAACAGCAAGCTGACGTTTGCGAAAAACTTTTTCAGGTCAGCACTTTTTATTCCAGCGTTAACATCAGTAATCGTAGCAGGCCTATTTTTCAGGTTGGCATTTGGAGAACAGAAAACTACGCTTGTCAACTTTATCATTGGCAAGCTTGGGTTTGAACCAGTCGTATGGCTCCAAGGGAAACATACAGCTATGCTTGTGTTGGTAATACTCTGCACTTGGAGATGGCTCGGTGTCAATATAATATATTTCCTTTCAGGTCTTCAGTCAATACCTGCAGATTTATACGAAGCAGCTTCAATTGATGGAGCAAACGGATTGCAGAAGTTTATACACATAACCATTCCAGGACTAAAGCCTGTTATAATTTATGTCCTTACAATAAGTGTGTATGGTGGATATTCCATGTTTGCGGAATCGTTTGCTTTGTGGGGTGGCCCCCGTTCTCCCGGCGAAATAGGCATGACTATAGTAAACTACATATATCAGCAAGGCTTTAATCAGAATGATCTTGGGTTTGGTTCAGCAATTGGTTTGACCCTATTGATTATAGTAATGGCTGTAAACATAATACAGCTTACTTTGACAGGGTTCTTCAAAAAGGAGAGCGATTGATTATGGTAACAGATAAAAAGCGCAATTTGGCAGCCAAAATACTAATATTCATTATACTATCGATATTCAGCATATTTTGTGTAGCACCATTTTTCTTCCTACTTGTATCTTCCTTTAAGCCGGGATCTGAAATGATACGCAATGGTATCAGTCTCAATCCACATTTTGAGCTCTGGAACTTGAACAATTATAAGCTTCTTTATACTGCGAGAGATGGCATATACTTGTACTGGTATAGAAATAGCTTGATAATAACTCTGTTATATACTGTTTTATCTCTTTTCTTTACATCAATGGTGGGGTATGGGCTTGCCGTTTATGATTTCAAAGGCAAAAGGCTGATATTCATAATAGTGCTCATCGTGATGATGGTGCCGGTGGAAATTCTAATACTTCCTTTATATAAACTCTCAATTTCATTGAAACTGATTGACAAATATTTAGGGGCAATATTGCCTTCTCTGGTGTCCCCATTTGCCGTGTTTTTCTTTAGGCAATATGCGGTAGGATTGCCTAAGGACTTTATCGATGCTGGAAGAATAGATGGCTGTTCAGAGATTGGAATATATTTCAGGATAATGATGCCTCTTATGAAACCTGCATTTGGTGCTATGACGATACTTCAGGCTATGACAAGCTGGAACAGCTTTGTATGGCCGTTGATTGTATTGAGGTCGGATAATATGTTGACCCTCCCCATAGGTCTTCAAGCGTTGATTACTCCTTATGGAAACAATTATGACCTGTTGCTTGCGGGTGCTGTTATGTCGGTAGTTCCGATAGTGATATTATTTTTGTTTAACCAAAAATCCTTTATTTCGGGTTTGACAATTGGGGGCGTTAAAGGGTAAACTTTATGCATATTAAATAAACGGAGGTATAGCATGAATAAGGCAAAGTTAATTGTAGACAAGGATTATACAATAGGCGAAATTGACCCGGGGTTGTTTGGCTCATTTATTGAACACCTTGGAAGAGCAGTATATACAGGTATATATGAACCGGGTCACCCTACAGCAGACGAGCAGGGTTTTCGAAAAGATGTACTTGAGTTGGTTAAGCAATTGAATGTGTCAATTGTCAGATACCCAGGAGGTAATTTTGTATCAGGGTATAAGTGGACCGATGGAATAGGGCCAAAGGAAAACAGGCCCAGAAGGCTTGACTATGCATGGTCATCCATAGAAACAAATGAAGTAGGAATTGATGAATTTGTTGATTGGTGCAAAAAAGCAGATGTCAAACTCATGTATGCTGTAAATCTCGGCACAGGCACTCCTCAAGATGCCGGTTACATAGTCGAATACTGCAATTTTCCATCAGGAACCTTTTATAGTGATTTAAGAAGAAAAAATGGGCACGAACAGCCACATAATATAAAGGTGTGGTGTTTAGGAAATGAAATGGATGGCCCATGGCAGACATGTCACCTTTCAGCCGAAGATTATGGGAAAAAAGCTCTCGAAACCGCGAAGATAATGAAGTGGGTAGATCCCAGTATAAAGTTGGTTGTTTGCGGAAGTTCTACTCCATTGCTTTCAACTTATCCTGAATGGGATAGGGTTGTATTGGAGCATGTTTATGATTATGTGGATTATATATCAATGCACAGGTACTATGAGAACGAAGGAGATGTAAATGATTTTCTTGCGTCTTTCGTAGATATGGACGATTTTATACATACAATCTCCTCAGTAATAGATTATGTAAAAGCAAAGAAACGCAGTAAAAAGAAAGTAATGATATCCTTTGATGAGTGGAATGTATGGTATCAAAAGAAACAAACAAGGTTCCCATGGCAAATTGCTCCACCCATATTGGAAGATATATATTCATTATTGGATGCACTTGTGTTTGGCGGCATGTTATGCACACTTTTAAATAATTGCGATAGGGTAAAAATGGCTTGCCTTGCTCAGCTTGTTAATGTTATAGCACCTATATACACTCAAAAGGGTGGAAAGGCCATAAAACAGGCAATATATTATCCATTCCAACAGGTATCGTTATATGGTAGAGGTGTAGCACTGAAGACACTTGTTAATTGCCCGAAATTTAAAACAAAATCATATGGAGATGCGCCAATACTTCAAACTGCTGCGGCTTATGATGAAAGTAATGGGACCCTTACAGTATTTATATTAAACTGCGGACAGGATGAAGATACGGAACTTACACTTGACATAAGATCTTTTGGAGAAGTTAAATTTATGCAACATATTATAATGGATGGGCCCGATTTGAATGCAAAGAATACATTTGAAAATCCAGATGCGGTTAAACCGCGGGTTCTTGATGTCGATAAAGCTGATGGCGTGATGAATATTAAAATACCAAAACTATCGTGGAATGTTTTGAGATTTAATATTAATAAATAAATAAATATTATACGCAGGACAATCATGGTATATCTCAAGCTCTTCAGGGCTTGAGATATACCTGTCATATGGTGAAAAACAGGGTGATGTGCTGTATATTTTTAAACTTCCAGAGAAGACATTAATTGAATCATCGTATGCATGCTTTGAAAACTCATTGACTGATATTATAGATAGATGAATGAGTGGAAAAAGCACTGAAGTTGTCCAACGTAATCAAAAAAGGCTGCGACACATCTTGGTATTTAGTGTTACCCCATTGCTGACTGGCAAAGGATCCATGAAAGCGGATTAAAAGCCCACCCTACTAAAAGTAAAGAGGTATCTGTTTGCAAGGGAGTTTATAAGAGAATTCATCGTAAAAGAGATTTGCAAATCGTTGGAAGTTAGTGAATCAGGCTATAACAGATGGCTGAAAAATCAAGTAAACATAAAAAGAAATGTAAATTGATATGGTAAACATATTTAAAATAAAAGTTGTAACTTATAACAATGTCAAAAATAGAAAAAGCTTGTGATATAATATTATCGGAAGATTTTATATATGTAGATAATAGTCGTAGCAATGGAGAAAATGTACCAAGAGGTGCAAAAAAGATGAATCTACATAATTTGCTTTCCAAACAGATTTTGAAATTAGGAAAACTATTTAGGAATATAAAGATTCAATATAGACTTTTGCTTTTATTTTTTATTCTTTCATTGATACCACTTTTAATTACAAGTATATTTTCCTATAAGAGTTCAAGCGATGCAATAAAAGAGAAAATAAATACCTATTCAGTCCAGGCTATGGATCAAGTAGGAGAAAACATTCAAAGGGATATACAAAGGTTGGAAAATGATAGTGTCGACATAGAGTTTTCAGATATAGTGCAGCACATACTGCTCAATTATAACAACATGAGTTTATGGCAAATATCAAAAACTCAGTATGACATGAAAGAAATGCTGGCAAAGAAATTCTCATATCTTCATGATGTTTCGGATGTTTTATTGTATACGAACAATAAAGATAAAATAATAGCTTATGGAGATTATAACTTTGAGTTCAAATTGAAAAAGAATTTTCTCGATACCTATATTAGTGAACTTTATAAAAGTGCAGGAAGGCCTATCTGGACTCCAATAAGCAAGGGAGATGAAGAATACCAAGTTAATTTTGCGACTGAAGATGCGGTTTTAAATAAAGGTAATGGAGTACTCATAGGCAGAGCAGTAAAGTCGTTGAACAGTGGAGACATAATAGGTTATCTGATAATTAGAATAAATGAAAGATATTTTTCAAGTATATATAAGAATCTTGATATAGGGCAAGGCGGGCACATATTTATCATTAATTCAAAAGGTACGGTAGTTTCCAGCAGTAAATCAGATATTGAGGTATCCAAACCATATAAAAACAACGCATTGCTAACGTCCGTAATTGAAAACCAAAAGCAAGAAAATAGATCTTTCGACTTTAAAATGGACAATCATCGTTTTTTAGTAGCGTTTGCTCCTATTGAGGGTACTGATTGGTATGTCGTGAGTACGATACCATATTCATATCTTAATTCAGAATCGAAGAAGATTGGTATAAATATACTGCTGCTTAGTTTGGCATGCCTTGTGTTGGCGGTTATATTGTCTTACGTGTTTTCAAGAAGTATTTCGATGCCTTTAAAAAAGTTAATAATTTCAATGAATGAAGCTAAAAAAGGAAATCTTTCTATAAGTATTAAGGATGATAGTAAGGATGAGATAGGAGAAGTTACTCAAAACTTCAACATAATGCTGGATAAAGTAAAGCAATTAATGGATGATGTAAAGTATAAGGAAAGGCAGAAACGCGACGCTGAACTAAAAGCCTTGCAGGCTCAAATAAATCCACATTTTCTTTCAAATGCATTGAATACTGTTAAATGGCTTGCAGGTTTGCAAAATGCCGATAATATTGAGAGTATTATAACATCGCTTATAAATCTTTTACATGCAAATATGGGTAAAGGAAATACGCTGATAAGCATACGTGAAGAGCTTGAATATATAGAAGACTATGTCAATTTACAAGAATACAGATATTTCAATAAATTTAAGGTTAATTATGAAATAGAAGAAAGGATACTGAATTATAAAATCCCCAAATTTACCCTTCAGCCTATAGTTGAGAACTCCCTAATACATGGAATTGGACCTATGGAAGGTCAGGGAATAGTTGTTATAAAAGGTTTTATGTATGACAATACTATAAAAATCACGGTTACAGATAATGGCGTAGGGATTCCAGAAGATAAACTGGCTAATATATTAACGCGTGAAGGAAATAATGACAAATCCAGCTTTAGCGGAATAGGAATCTTTAATGTTAACGAAAGAATCAAGATGTATTTTGGCGAAGAATACGGCTTGGACATACAGAGTGTAGAAAATCTTTTCACAACTGTAGAAATAACAATTCCTATCGTTATGTGAAAGGTGGATTTTGTTGTGATTAAAGTATTAATCGTAGATGATGACTCTATCGCCCGTACAAATATAAAAACAATGATAGATTGGAACCAAAATGGCTTTGAAATATGTGGAGAGGCTGCAAATGGGGAAGTTGCTATTCAAATTATAAGAGATTCAATGCCTGATATAGTAATTACCGATATGAGCATGCCTGTAATGAATGGAATTGAGCTTATCGACTACATAGTGGAGAATTTTTCGAATATTAAGGTGATAGCGTTAAGTGGATATGATGAATACGATTTTATCAGGCAGAGCATGAAGAATGGGGCTATTGATTATATACTGAAACATAAACTGGATGCAGGAACATTATTAAATGTATTAAACATAGCTCGACATTTAATTATTCATGATAAAGAAGAAAACGAAAATAAATGCAGGCTGCAAAAGCAGATTATGAATAGCAGAAATGTTATGGTGAAAGAGTTTATTTACCAGCTTGCGCTGGGTGGGATTGATGAAATAGATGAAATCAAACAGAAGATAGATGAGTTAAATATAGACCTTGAATTAAATAACCTGGTTGTAGTAGTTGTTGAAATTGATGATTTTCTTTTTTTACAAGAGAAGCTTCAGGCTAAAGGCATGATCAAACTCATTTCATCTTTTATGGATATATCAACAGAAATATTAAAGGATATGGGCAAATCAGTTATATCCAATATTGAAAATGAGAGGTTCATAATCATTTTTTCGCTTGGCAATATGCGGAGCGATCTTCAGATACATGATTACATTATGACAGCTATAAACAGAATAAGAACAAGTATTAAAAGATATTTGAATATTACAGCTTGCTTTAGCATAAGTAATACTTTTGACAGCATTCAAGATTTACATAGATATTATAAAAAAGCAGTAGAAGCTTTGGAAGGTAAATTTTATAAAGGGAAAAATATAGTTATTCAAGGCGAAATAAAGAGTGAAACTGAAAAAGAAATATTGAATCTTGAAGTAGAAGATGAAAAAACGATAGTATCATCATTAAAGACCCTTGATAAACAGAGCCTTGAAAATTGCATTAAAAAGATATTCGATAATCTATTAGTTTGCAAAGTGAGTCAAAGGTCTATCAAGATGATATGTGCAGAGCTTATTAATATCGTAAATAAAGTGGCAAGAGAATCGGGGATAGATATCAAATCAATATACCAAAATGAAGACATTCCGTATGATGAAATGAAGAAATATGAAACTATTGAAGACGTAAAGCAATGGATAATAGGTATATACGATAAGCTGTTCAAACTCATTGAAGTTTCAAATATTGATCCAAGCTATTCAGAAACAACTAAAAAAGCTTTGGAATTTATTCAAAGAAATTATGGGAATAACATATCTTTAAACGATGCTGCAGATTACATAGGCATCAGCAGTTCATATTTAAGCCGGGTATTCAAAAAAGATTGTAATAAGGGGTTTAATGAATACCTCAACTATATCCGAGTGGAACATGCAAAACAGTTAATTGAGAGTGGTGATTACAAACTGAAGGATATTGTTAAGAAGGTGGGATTTAATAATTATACGTATTTCTTTAAAGTCTTCAAAGATTTTATTGGTATGACACCTCAAGATTATGAAGATATCATAAAATGTTAGATAAAAAACATTTTCTATTAACTTAAGTGTCTTTGCTGACCATTTTCGCACAATATTACACCAAAGCTAACAGACTTGCGAAATCCAAGCTGATATAGCATAGCTTAAATTTACATAAAAAAGGGGCTGTATCTGGCGCCGATAATCTCGGCGTTTTGATACAGCCCCGTTACTATTCTCAATTACTTATGCAGCAAAGAACAGAACGATGAAGACAAGTGTGATTGTGCTCGTCAGTTTTATAAGGACGTGCAGTGACGGACCAGCGGTATCTTTGAACGGATCACCGACTGTATCGCCGACAACACCGGCCTTATGAGCGTCTGAACCTTTGCCGCCATAGTTTCCAAGTTCAATATATTTCTTCGTGTTGTCCCAAGCACCACCGCTGTTGTTTAAGAACAAAGCGAGTATGACGCCTGCTATAGTGACAACCATCAAATAGCCTGCGGCAGCTTCTTTACCGAGCAGGATACCGACGAGAATAGGAATGAGAACAACGATAAGGCCAGGAATGACCATTTCTCTCAATGCGCCTTTTGTAACAATATCAACGCAGGTACCGTACTCAGGTTTAGACTCGCCTTTCATAATACCGGGTATCTCTTTAAACTGACGGCGTACTTCCACGATAACATACTGCGCAGCCTTACCAACAGCTCTGATTGCAGTTGAGCTGAAGAGGAATACAACGCATGCACCTATAAGGGAAGCAATAAATACTGAAGGCTTACCAATATCGACAGAGTAATTTGCCGAGGCATCCAGGCCAATAAGCTTCTTGACTTCATCTATATAAGCCGAGAAGAGAAGGAAAGTAGCAAGAGCAGCGGAACCAACCGCATAGCCCTTTGTCAATGCCTTTGTAGTATTACCGCAGGCATCGAGCTTATCTGTTGTATTCCTGACTTCTTCAGGAGCACCAGACATTTCTATGATACCGCCGGCGTTATCAGTGATAGGACCGAAGGTATCCATAGCAAGAACATACGCGCAGGTAGAAAGCATACCCATTGTCGCGATTGCTGTTCCGAATATACCCGGGTCAGAAATACCAGAAACATCACCTAATGCAAGACGTCCAAGGTTGTATGAACCGAAAATAGCGAGCGAAATGAAGAGAACAGGCAGTCCAACGGATTCCATACCCATTGAAACACCAGTGATGATGTTTGTAGCAGTACCTGTCTTGCAGGATTTTGCCATTTCAAGAACAGGTCTTCTTCTGTAAGAAGTATAATAGTCAGTAATAAACACGAATACAATACTTAACAATATACCAATCAGTGCGCATCCATAAAGGGCGATCCAGTTAACTGAACCATTTGTGCCGCTGAGCATTAATTTAACATTAAAGAGGAATACAACGGCCATTATAATTGCCGTAATGAAGAAGCCTTTTGTCAATGACTTCATAGGATCGGAATTTTCATCTTTAACTTTAACAGTTAATATTCCGATGATTGATGCGATAATACCAAGTGCACGAGCTACAAGCGGGAACAGAATGCCTGCAACACCGAACACAGGATATAATCCGACGCCAATTATCATAGCGCCTATATTCTCTGCTGCTGTTGATTCAAAAAGGTCAGCACCTCTTCCTGCGCAGTCACCGACATTGTCACCAACAAGGTCAGCAACAACTGCAGGGTTTCTTGGGTCGTCTTCTGGGATACCGGCTTCTACCTTTCCGACGAGGTCAGCACCGACATCCGCGGCCTTTGTATAAATACCGCCGCCTAACTGTGCAAACAAAGCAACAAGTGAGGCGCCGAAACCAAAGCCAACAATAAGCGAAGGAGCTTCTTTTATATTACCTCCGGTGTATCCGCCATAAATTAAGAACAGCGTTGTAACACCGAGAAGTGAAAGAGTTGTAACAGCAAGACCAGTTACAGCTCCGCCTTTAAAAGCAATCTGGAGTGCGTGGTTTAAACCCTTTTTTGCACCGTCTGCGCATCTTATATTGCTGTTAACGGACATATACATTCCGAGGAATCCAGACAGTGCTGAGCAAAAAGCACCTGTAATAAACGCGATTCCGGTATGTATCGCGTAACTTAATGCTTCTGATGAAGAGGCATTTTCAGCTATACGGCCGAAATATGTCGCTATACAAATGATAACTAATGAAATGAGAGCAATCCAGGCGATTGTTTTGTATTGACGTTTAAGAAATGCAGAAGCACCTTCTTTGATGGCATTTGAGATGGACTGCATGTCTTCGGTACCTTTAGATTGTTTGAAGACATACCACATCAAATAGCCGATGATAGCTGCCGAGATAACAATTACTCCATAGATAATAGCGTAGTACACAGCGATCATTCAATACAACCCCTTTTTAGATTTACTAATCTGCGCAATTTTGTAGTGCTTTTAGATCACGACCTTTTTGTTGAAATTTAATAAATTATAAGTTAATTAAACCATTTATATTATAATAAAACATTAACAAATATTCCATAGTATATTTAAAATTTCTTAAAAAATATATTAAAAATAATTTATTTTAGAAAAGGAAATGATTATAATTAATGATAATATAATACAACATTAAAAATATATGGATGCTGAAAAGTGTTGTGCCATTATGCACAAAAAGAATCTTAACTTGATTTTTGGCGTTTGTATGGATAAGATAATATATGAGGTGAAAGTATGAATAAAGATTTATTAAGCCAGATACAAAGTTTATACCCGACATTTTCTAAAGGTCAGAAGAATATCGCAAGATTTATAATAGATCATTATGAAAAGGCTGCGTTTATGACAGCGTCTAAACTCGGCAGTATTGTTGGAGTCAGCGAATCGACAGTGGTTAGGTTTGCCTCTGAACTCGGTTATGAGGGGTATCCTGAACTTCAAAAATCGCTGCAGGAGCTTACTCGCAGCAAGCTTACGTCTGTCCAGCGCATTGAAGTGTCTACAGACCGGCTGGGCGAGAGGGATATTCTTGAAAAGGTCCTCAATTCTGATATTGAAAAGATAAAAAAGACAATAGCCGAGCTTTCACGTGATGACTTTAATGGTGCAGTCAATGCAATTGTAAACGCTTCCAAGATATATATTCTCGGTGTGCGGAGTGCTTCTGCGCTAGCAAACTTCCTCGGCCTTTATTTCAATTACATATTCGACCATGTTGTGCTTATAAACACTACGAGCGGAAGCGAAGTTTTCGAGCAGATTATGCGTATTAATGAAAATGATGTTGTAATAGGCATTAGTTTTCCGCGTTATTCAACCAGAACGGTCAAAGCATTGAGATTTGCATCTGATAGAGGTGCAAAAGTTATCGCAATTACCGACAGTGAGATTTCGCCTATTTACCGTTATGCAACTTATAAGCTGATTGCAAAGAGCGATATGGCATCATTTGTTGATTCCCTTGTAGCTCCATTAAGTCTTATAAACGCGCTTATCGTCGCCGTTGGAATAAAGTGCAAAGATCAAGTTTACAATACTTTTAGCGCGCTTGAACGTATATGGGATGAATACGGCGTTTATGAAAAAACAGATGACGAAAACGAAAGTGATGATGAAAATAAAGAGTGATGTAGCGGTTATTGGTGCCGGAGCAGCCGGTATGACAGCGGCTGGCTTTGCAGCGAAACGGGGACTCGATGTTATATTGATAGAGAGAAATCCGCGCCCGGGCAGAAAACTTATGATTACTGGCAAGGGACGGTGCAATGTCACTAATGACTGCGATATAAATGATTTTATGGATAATGTCCCTTGTGGAGGTAAATTCCTTTACAGTGCATTCACGCGTTTCCCGCCGAGAAGAGTTATGTCCTTTTTTGAAGAACTCGGTGTACCGCTCAAAGTGGAGCGGGGAAGAAGAGTCTTTCCTCAGTCAGATAAAGCAGTAGATATCGTTGATGCACTACAAGGATTTGTCCGAAAAAGCGGATGCCGCATAGTAACTGGCAGAGCCTCGGAGTTAATTATAAAAGACGGCAAAGTAGGCGGCGTAAAATTAGAAGACGGGCGTGAAGTCATTTCACGCGCTGTAGTTGTATGCACAGGAGGAAAATCATATCCGCTCACTGGGTCAACGGGCGACGGCTATGAATTTGCAAGACAGGCCGGCCATACGGTAACACCTTTGCGGTCTTCTCTTGTGCCTATAGAGACCTGCGAGGAGTGGCCGCGGAGACTTATGGGGCTTTCTCTGCGGAACGTCACCCTTGAATTAATCGATAAACGCCGTAATAAAACAATTTTCAAAGAACTCGGAGAAATGCTGTTTACGCATTTTGGAGTTTCCGGTCCCCTTGTACTCAGTGCGAGTGCGCTGATGCGCGATACTCAAACACTTGAGAGCAGGAAATACATGCTCAAAATAGATCTAAAGCCGGCACTTTCTAACGAGCAGCTTGATAAAAGGCTGCAGCGTGATTTTGTTGAAAACGCAAATCGGGATTTTATCAATTCACTCGGTGGCCTGCTGCCATCGAAATTGATTCCGGTTTTTACCGAGCTTTCAGGTATTCCTGCCCACATAAAAACTAACCAGATTTCAAGGGAACAGCGTTTGAGAGCAGTATCAATTTTAAAAGGTCTTGAACTTACTGCAAAATGTCTCAGACCGATTGAAGAAGCTGTTGTCACCGCGGGCGGTGTCAAGCTTAAAGAGATTAATCCTACCACAATGGAATCAAAGCTTGTAAAAGGGCTTTATTTCGCAGGTGAAATCTTGGACGCTGACGCATACACAGGCGGATATAATCTTCAAATTGCATTTTGCACAGGGCATGCGGCTGGAATATCAGTGCTTGAAGAACAGATGTAAACCGTTATCTAAAATATCAGCGAGAGGATTTGGATTAATGGAAAAAGGACAAAAGACGATTAATATTGCTATCGACGGTCCTGCTGGTGCGGGAAAAAGCACACTTTCAAAGATGCTCGCATCGCAGCTTGGATATATTTATGTTGATACCGGTGCGCTTTATCGTACAGTTGGTTTATATGCTTTGAGAAAAGGCGTAAATCCTAAAGATGCGGAAAAAGTTTCACAGCTTCTTAAAGAAATAAGAATCGAGATCAAATTTATCTCTGGCACGCAGCATGTTTTTCTGAATGACGAAGATGTTTCAAACCTGATTCGGACTCCAGAGGTTTCAATGGCGGCGTCCGCAGTTTCCGCCATACCGAATGTTAGAAGCTTTCTGCTTGATTTGCAAAAAGATATTGCGGCCAAAAACAACATAATAATGGACGGGCGGGATATCGGCACAGTTATTTTACCGAACGCCCAGATAAAAATATTTTTGACTGCCTCACCTGAAATTAGGGCGAAGAGGCGTTTTGATGAGCTGATTGCAAAAGGGCAGAATGTTGACTATCAAAGTGTACTTAATGATATAAAAAAGCGCGATGAAGCAGATTCAGGTAGAGAAATTGCGCCTTTAAAACCGGCTAAAGACGCAATTATAGTAGATACAACGGAATATAACCTTGAACAGTCCCTTGAACTGCTGATAAAAATAGTAAAGGAACGTCTGAAATGACATTATTTAAATGTGCAAGAATGCTTTTTGCTGCTCCTATAAGGCTTATATTTGGCATTGAAAGAAAAGGTGTTGAGAATATACCTGCCGAAGGCCCAGTTATCATCTGTTCCAATCACCTGTCAAACTTCGACCCGGTGATTTTAGGGGCATCTTTGAACCGAGACCTGAAGTTCATGGCAAAGGCTGAATTGTTCAAGAATCCCTTGTTAAGAGGAATAATTACCGCATTTGGCGCGTTTCCCGTAAATCGCGGAAAGGGCGATTCAGAAGCTGTAAAAAAAGCCATCGAATTAGTTAAAAACGGCAATGCCCTGACGATGTTCCCTGAAGGCACGCGCAACAAATTAGGCGGCGAGCCGGGCAGGTTTAAATCCGGTGCTGTACTTTTTGCTTATAAAACCCATGCGCCCATCCTTCCGGTAGCTATTATCGTAAAGGGTCCTGTTAGGCCATTTAAAAAAATAATAGTTGCTATTGGGAAACCCATAACTTATGATGAACTTAACTTCAAAGAAGGAAGTGCTGAAGAACTGCGTAGTGTAAGCACCATTCTTCGTGAGAGGGTAACCGCGCTTATAAATGAAAATAAATTTTAGTAATCGGGGAGTGCTATCCTCCAGTGAAAATTGAAGTTGCAAAATCGGCTGGGTTTTGTTTTGGCGTAAACAGGGCAATCAACATGGTAAATGATTTGCTCGACCGCGGCTGTAAGGTTTGCACGCTCGGTCCCATTATTCATAATGAAAGAATGGTGCATGAGCTTTCTGCAAAAGGTTCGCGGATTATTGATGTCCCGTCACAGGCAAAGAGTGATGAAACAATTGTAATTCGTACTCACGGCGTCTCTGCATCAGTTATGGATGAGATAAAAAAGACAGGAAACAGTTTTTTGGACGCTACTTGTCCTTTCGTAGAAAAAATCCATAAATTAGTAAGCAAAGAGATGCCTGATTCTATTGTACTTATAGCGGGGGACCCTAAACATCCTGAAGTGCAAGGCATAACTGGTCATTGCAAAGGCAAGTGCTTTACTTTCCAGACGCTCGAAGAGTTAAAACAGATAACAGAAAGCCATCCAGATATTGTTAATGAACCTGTAATGGTAGTTGCACAAACAACTTTTAACACTGAAATTTGGGATAAGTGTAATAATTTTATCAAAAAAGTATATACAAATGCGAGAATTTTTGATACAATATGTAGTGCAACATCAATCAGGCAAAAAGAAGCAAAGGAAATAGCCGCACGCTCCGATTTAATGTTAATAATTGGAGGACGCAATAGTTCCAATACATCAAAATTGGTTAGTGCTTGTTCGGCATATTGTCCTTCTTACTTAGTTGAGGGAGCTTCTGATTTGCCAATTGAGCCTTTAAAAAGGGCGCAAAAGATTGGTGTTACAGCAGGGGCTTCCACGCCGGCCTGCATAATAAAGGAGGTTCTTATTGCTATGGCCGATTTAGACAACATGGATAACGATGATATCAGCTTTGCCGAGGCACTGGAAAAGACACTAAAAACCGTCAACGCAGATGATATTGTCCGCGGAGTCGTTGTTGGTATATCGCCAAACGAAGTTCAAGTTGACATTGGAACAAAACATGCGGGGTATATTCCGCTTTCAGAGCTAACCGATGATACGTCGGCAAAGCCGGAACAGATTGTTAAGGTCGGCGATGAGCTGGATTTGGTCGTTTTGCGTGTTAATGACCAGGATGGCACTGTCATGTTATCCAAAAAACGCTATGATGCAATCAAGGGCTGGGAAGATATCGTAAAAGCATCTGAAGACGGCACAGTTTTGGAAGGTGTTGTTACAGATGTAGTTAAGGGCGGTCTCCTTGCTTCTGTTCATGGCGTAAGAGTGTTCATTCCTGCATCTCAGAGTGGTGCGGCACGCGATGAAAAACTCGATAAGTTCCTGCATCAAAATGTAAAATTAATAATTATTGAAATAAATAAATCCAGAAAACGTGCTGTAGGTTCAATCCGTCAGGTTCTTCGTGAAGAACGCAGAAAACAGGCGGAAGCCATCTGGAACGAGATAGAAGAGGGCAAGGAATACAAAGGTGTTGTAAAGTCTCTGACTAATTACGGCGCGTTTGTTGACATTGGCGGCGTTGACGGCATGATTCATATTTCTGAGCTGTCATGGTCACACATCAAGCATCCTTCCGAAGTTGTCAGTGTCGGTGACACCGTTAATGTATATGTGAAGAGCTTCAACAAAGAAGAAAAGAAGATTTCACTTGGGTATAAAGATAAAGGTGAGGACCCGTGGGCTAAGTTTATGGCTCAATTCAAAGTCGGCGATATCGTTGACGCGAAGATAGTCAGCCTTATGCCTTTCGGTTCATTTGCGCAGATAATCCCAGGTGTTGATGGCCTTATCCATATATCACAGATTTCGGATAAACATATTGCAAAACCTCAGGATGTTCTTCAGATTGGCGAAATTGTAAAGGCAAAAATCATTGAGATTGATGAGGAGAAAAAACGTATAAGCCTTTCAATCCGTGAGGCTCAGGGTTCAGAAGAGAAGAGCGAAGAGCAGACTGAATCGGATGAAGAACAAAAACAGCCTGAAGAAACTAAGCCAACCGAAGAAGCTAAACCTGCTGAGACCACAAACGAGTAAAATAATAATCGCCCCAGCTTTCAGACTGGGGCGATTTATTATTGGCAAAGAGAAGCACCGCACATATTCAAGTTAGAATATGTGCGGTGCTATTTTATTGCTTAAAGTTCATTGTCAACGAATATTGCACTACGGTAAGTTTTCAGTACAAATTGACAATTCACCAGCATAATCAATCAGATACAATCATTTGTTGCAATATTTTTTAAGTTCCTTTGCGTCATCCGGAGATATTGGGAGGAAGTAACTAAAGTTATGCTCATTGCAAAAAGCCGATATTCTGAGTAAAGTATTGGATGGATTAATTTGACTTTCATCTGACTTTTTCAGAATATCCATTATCTCCATTAAGGTGCTGTCAGAATAAGGTTTATCATACAGGACAATATGGTTAGTTTCAGGATTTTCAGCCTTTTCTTCACTGCTTCCGCTGCCATTAATCATTTCGATATAAAGAAAGTTCAGAATATCGTTGCTGCCATAGGAGTCTATAAAATTCTTATATGCTGATTTATTGTTTGCATTAACGGTATTGATGTAAAGCTTAGCTGTTTGCGGTGTATCTTTAGTTATTCGATAGTTCTGCATATAGTTTTTCATGTATAGAGAACCCATCACGGTTATTGAACCGATGTTATTGGTACCATCATAATAAGAATTTTGCCCAACCATAATTACCTTTTGCTTTACTGAATCCGGCAACGCTGCAAATTCCTCTTTATAGCTGTTCCAGATACTTCTGCTATCATCCAGCTCATCAGACATGACCCGGCTGATTATATTGTCTGAGGGCAGACTATTCATAACGTGATGATATTTTTCGTTCATCATCATTGATTCGTTAAGCGATGAATACTCGTCTGCCGTCATGAATAGCCTACGTTTAGCTACCTTGCCGTTCTTTAATGTAATCTTAACTGAAACAGACGACTCCTGGAAAACATTTTTATTTTTCTTGATGGTCTCAATATTGTTTTTAAGAATATCGGAGATTTTGTTCTTTGTATTGTCTTCCGAATAATTTATATTGCTGGCTGCTACTGTGTAATAATCGTTTCCATGATAAAAAGAATCTCCGGGCAGAAAAGTTACATATTTTATTTCTGATGTTGATGGTGAAAAACTAAGAATGTTGTTCCGTGAGATATTAAGCAAAACGCCGAAAATGACTGATAATACTACAACAACCAATAAATATGGTGTTGCATTAAGTGCATTTTTAAAGCTCTTTGTTGTCAATAGCTCATATAAATAATACACAAACAGTGAAAGTAATACGAAGATAGTTATATATATTGGCCGAGATTCAAAGTTATTGGCCATGAGAAAAATTGGAACAGCTAATGCGAACGGGAGAGCTACAATACAACGATAACAGTGCTGTAATATTCTATTTGGAGCACTGGTTCCAGCTATTTCAGATTTACGTATATTGAATAAGAAACCGGCAATTAGGAAATAAATAATTGCTAATGATAGCGTATAGATTATTGCGGATGGAGAAGAGAACAAGGCATTCGAACTAATGTTAATGTTGTCCAAGAATTTAAAGATAAACATAATAGGAATATTGTTTTTGTAATTTGCTATGTTGGCATCATTCATAATATAGATATTTACGCAGTCTTGCAGTGTTTTACTGAACATAAGTAAAATAAAACGAGGAAGGAAAAAGATTATGCCGAAAACTATGATATTGGTAAATAATGTTCCTGTAATTGTCATTGCAAAGAGGGTACAAGACATTATAAGCAGTGTACCTGCCAACAGTGTGCCTATTAGCCACATTATATACGAGAATTTAACATAGATGCCTATTGCGGTGTAAGCGATGCTTCCGGCTGCTACGCAGATGATTATTGTAGCAACAATCCAGATTATTATTGAAACTACAAAACTGTTGAATAATGTTATACGATTGCATGATAATGAATGGTAGAAATCAGAAGAATTTCTTTTATTAAGAAATGAAAACAAGACAAGCGTAAATATAAATGGCGCTAAATACATAAATGTAATTAGTATAGGCGCTATTTCGCTAATATTAATGGGCATCATTAAATTTGTAGTTGGAAGTCCGTTTTTCTTATAATATAATATATCGTTGAATCTCATAATAGGCACGATAAGAGTTCCGAGGAATGAAATTATAAATAATATAATACCGGCAATTTTAAGTTGAAGTAAACCTTCTATTACGAGATTTTTATCAATTAATTTCTTTTTCATTGCGCATTTTCACTCCTTATATCATCAGGTCCTTGAATGCATAACCAAGCGCATCCATTTCATAGATAAAGACTTCTTCAAGGGTCAGTGGAAGTACGTCTAACAGGACAGGTTTCATAAGCTTTAACTTTTCTACAGTTGCTTCACGTTCTCCGCGTATAATCAGGTTTGCTACTGAACCTTTCTTTTGAAAATTGATTATCTCGATACCCTTAAATTTATCCTTTTCATAATCTTCGTTAAAAGCAATTTGAACCTTAAACAGCGATGTTTTCAGGTTCTCGATATCGCTTTCAAAGATTATTCCGCCTTTATGGAGAAGAGCCAACTGATCACAAGTATCCTCAAGTTCACGAAGGCTGTGCGAGGAAATCACGGCTGTACTTTTCCGCTCACATACATCAGAATAAATAATATTTTTGACTGTGTTGCGCATAACCGGATCAAGTCCGTCAAAAGTCTCATCAAAAAGAATGTAATCGGGCATAGTGCTCAGCGCGAGGATTGTGGCCGCTTGACGTTTCATACCCTTTGAGAAGCTATTTACATTGACATTTGGGTTAAGTTTAAGGGCATTGGTCAAATAGTGAAACCTTTCAAAATTAAAATTCTCAAATGTTCTGCTGTAGAGTTTGGCCATCCTGTTCATAGAGGCCTGCGGCAAAAAATAAAGTTCATCGGATACATAGGCAATCCTCTTTTTTACCTCGGGGTTTTCATAAATTGATTTGTCATCAATAGTAGCGGTTCCTGAGTCAGGGCGATATATGCCGGCCAAGAGCCGAATAAAAGTTGATTTACCTGCGCCGTTTGAGCCGACAAGCCCGTATATACAGCCTTCGGGAATTGTGCAGTTGATTGCTGATAATGCTGTGAAATTGCCAAACTTTTTTGTTAAGTTAACAGCCTTTATCATTGATGTTCATCCTTTCCCTTGTTTGTATTTAAGGCATCATCATATGCTTTATTAACCATATCGATGACTAAATTGTGCTCAACTCCTGAGAGGGCGAGCCAATAGGAGATTTCGTAAATTTTATCAATATTGTTTTTATAGTCTGAGCCTATTTTCTGCTTTGCGTCTTTTGAGACAAACCGCCCCACGCCAGGTACGGAATATGTTATACCGCTGATTTCAAGCTCATTATAGGCTTTTTGTATTGTATTCGGATTAACAGACAGTTCAAGTGATAAAGAACGAACAGATGGTATCTGCTCGTCACTTTTCAAGCTACCTATAAGTATCATACGTTTGATTTGTTCAATAATTTGTTCGTAAACGGGGGTGCTTGATTGTTTATCTACGTTGAGCGTAATAATTTCCCTCCTTTACTATAATAACTGTACTATAAATCATAGTACAGTTATTATAGTAAATTGTATTATTGTTGTTGTCAAGTTATTTTTAGCAAATTTTTAATTTTATTTTTTCAGTGTTCCATTATAAAAGTCATTTACAAATGAGATATTTTCGACTTCAAAGGTTTTTCCTTTCAGATAATTGAGAATGCCCGCATCACTTTTAAAATCAAACTTAACTTTGTATGAGCAAAGCGCCTGATGTTTAAGCTTGTAACCTGCGTTTATCTCATTTGACCCATATTTGCCGTCACCGAGCAGGGGATGGCCAATAGAAGCCAAATGCGCGCGTATTTGATGTGTCCTGCCAGTAATAAGTTCGACTTCTACCAAACTCAGTGAATCCTTTTCACCAATAACGCGGTATTTTGTTTTAATCTCAAGGTCTCCCGGTTGACGGCGGTTGTGTATATAAACCATTTTTTCCTTTTTGTCTCTTTCAAGATAGCCAGTTAGGAGGTCGGATTTTTTTTCAAATATTCCGTGAGCAATACAAAGGTAAATCTTTTTTATCTCCCGTGACTTAATCTTTTCATTCATGATACGCAATGTTTCTGCATTTTTGGCGGCAATAACTATGCCTTCAGTATTGCGGTCAATCCTGTTGCAAAGCGCAGGGGCAAATGAATTTTCCCGCTCAGGGTCGTATTCGCCCTTGTCATAAAGATAATGCTGAATACGGGCTATCAGCGTATCAGTAGTGCCGGTTTCGTCCTCATGTACGACAAGCCCCGCTTTTTTATATACGAGCATAATATTATTATCCTCATATATTACATCTATTTTGGCCGGCGCTTTTAAAAATGTGTTCTCACCGCCTTGTTCAAAGAATTCGTCATTTATATAAAGCTGAACGCGGTCATTTTCACAAAGCCTGTAGGAGATTGCGCTGCGCTTTCCGTTTACCTTAATTCTTTTCATCCTGACATATTTGTATAAGAGAGACTGCGGAAGGGTTTTTACTGCTTTTTGCACGAATTTATCAAGTCTTTGACCAGCGTCATTTTTATCAATTATCAGTTCTTTCATTAAATACCTCCGAAATGATTTCAATACAAATTCGTTTATTCAACTGACATATGAATTATACCATAAAATAAGACAAACATTGTTTTCAAAGTAAATAATCGCATTCTGGTGCTGCTGTGTTAAATCTTTTCAAAAAATCGAATGTATTATATAATAGCAATAATAAAAGTTCCAATTTAATAGATGACAAAAAGGATGTGTCAGAATGCCTGATGCTAAAGAAAATGACACACAAATTCATAAAGGACATAGGGAAAGACTAAAAAAGCGCTTTTTAGCGGAAGGTTTAGATAATTTTGAACCGCACGCAGTGCTGGAAATGATATTGTTTTATTCTGTTCCGAGGCGTGATACAAACCCAATCGCGCACAACCTGCTGAAATATTTCGGAGGCTCTCTTATTAATGTATTTGACGCACCGATCGAGGAACTGATGAAAGTTGATGGAATTGGGCTCAACACTGCGACATTAATAAAACTTTTCCCGGAAGTCTGCCGCCGGTATTTGATGGAAATGCAGGAGACGGGGAGTATCGTTAAATCGTCAAAAGACGCAGCAAAATATTTTATCCCCCTGTTTATAGGCAGAACGAATGAAATGATCGCAGTTATGTGCATTGACGCGAAAGGGAAATTACTTTTCTGCAACACTGTTATAGAAGGGTCAATTAACGCTGTTGCAGTCGGTATAAGGCGTCTTGTAGAAATTGCGGTTCGTTATGCCGCAACCGATATGATAATATCGCATAACCATCCGGGTGGCGTTGCTATCCCTTCTGAACAAGACATAATATTAACAAAAAAGGTTTCGGATGCTTTAAAAACTGTTAATATAGATTTGCTTGACCACATAATAGTATCTGGGAAGGATTGGGTATCTCTTGCGGCTACACCTTCAGTGAGCGAGATTTTCCCGCAAAGGAACGGTTTTACAATTGCTAAATAGACTGACAATGAGGTGAACCAACATTTAATTGCGATTATTTTGCCATATAGCAAAGTTTATGATATAATATACAAACGAACGATGTTCCCTTTGGGAGTGAAGAAATGGATAAATTCAAACTGGTTTCAAAATACAGTCCCACCGGTGATCAGCCGGAAGCAATCGAAAAACTTACTAATGGCGTATTAAAAGGCTACAAAGAACAGACTTTGCTCGGTGTAACAGGTTCTGGCAAGACTTTTACGATGGCAAATATAATCGCAAATGTAAACAAACCTACTCTTGTGCTCGCACACAACAAAACGCTTGCAGCCCAACTGTGTAGCGAGTTTAAAGAATTTTTTCCCGAAAACGCGGTTGAGTATTTCGTGAGCTATTACGATTATTATCAGCCTGAAGCATATATTCCTCAGACAGATACGTATATCGAAAAAGATTCCTCGATTAACGATGAAATAGACAAGCTGCGCCACTCCGCGACCTCCGCGTTGTCGGAGCGGAGAGACGTTATTATTGTGTCCAGTGTTTCATGTATCTACAGCCTCGGTGACCCGATTGATTACCGAAATCTTGTCATTTCATTGCGTCCCGGCATGGTGCGAGACCGCGACGACATCATAAAAAAGCTTGTGGAAATTCAATACGAACGCAATGATATCAATTTCACCCGCAATAAATTCCGGGTTAGGGGAGATGTTCTGGAAGTATTTCCGGCGTATTCTGGTGATTCCGCAATTAGAATAGAATTTTTTGGCGACGAAATCGACAGAATTACCGAAATAAATACCGTGACCGGTGAAGTTAAAGGCGTTTTAAGCCATGTTGCAATCTATCCTGCTTCTCATTATATCGTTCCCCGCGATAAGATGGAAAGGGCGATAATGGAAATCGAGCAGGAGATGGAAGAGCGTATTGAATGGTTTAAAAGGCATGGCAAGCTTATAGAGGCGCAGCGTATCGAGCAAAGGACAAAATACGATATCGAAATGATGCGTGAAGTTGGTTTTTGCAGTGGCATCGAGAACTATTCGAGAGTGCTTTCGGGCCGTAAACCTGGGAGCGCTCCATTTACGCTGCTTGATTATTTCCCCGACGATTATCTTTTGTTTGTGGATGAATCACATGTCACACTGCCGCAGGTAAGAGGCATGTACGGCGGAGATAGGGCCCGAAAAAAGAATCTTGTTGACTACGGATTCCGCCTGCCTTCAGCATATGACAACCGTCCGCTTAACTTTGATGAATTTACGGAACGCATAAATCAGGTCATTTATGTCAGCGCTACGCCCGGCGAATATGAAAGGAGCAGGAGTGCCCAGATTGTCGAGCAGGTTATACGTCCGACCGGACTGCTTGACCCAGAAGTCAGCGTTAGGCCGACCAATGGCCAAATTGATGACCTTCTTTCAGAAATCAATAAACGCACAGCGAGAAAAGAGCGCGTACTGGTTACGACGTTAACTAAAAAGATGGCGGAAGATTTGACACGTTATCTTGATGGCATGGGTGTTAAAGTAAGATATATGCACCATGACATAGATGCAATCGAGCGTATGGAGATTATACGCGATCTTCGCCTTGGTGAATTTGACGTTCTTGTCGGTATTAACCTGCTTCGCGAGGGATTGGATATCCCTGAAGTGTCGCTTGTAGCTATTCTTGACGCTGATAAAGAGGGATTTCTGCGCAGTGAAACATCTCTTATTCAGACAATAGGCAGGGCGGCGAGAAACGCCTCTGGCTATGTCATTATGTACGCTGACAGCGTTACAGAGTCGATGGAACGCGCAATTAACGAAACTTTGAGGCGCCGTTCTATTCAGATGAAATATAATGAAGAACACGGCATAACGCCGAAAACTATCGTTAAAGACGTTCATGATATTATTGAGATTACTAAAAAAGAAGATACGCCTGATAGAAAAACATTTAAGAAGCTGTCAAAACGTGAACGTGAAGCCGTTATAAAGAAGCTCGAAAAAGAAATGCGAGAGGCTTCAAGAATGCTTGAATTCGAACATGCAGCATTTTTGCGCGATAAGATAAAAGAACTTAAGGGCAACGACTGACAGTTTGGGGCAGACTGTATGAATTAATCATAAATCAATATAGATAATCAAACAGAATGGAGCTTTAAAGATGACCCCAAATTCAATTAAAATTAAGGGAGCACGCGAACATAATCTTAAAAATATAGATGTTGAGATACCGCGTAATAAACTCGTTGTTTTTACGGGACTTTCCGGAAGCGGAAAATCCTCACTTGCTTTTGATACAATCTATGCCGAGGGGCAGCGCCGTTATGTAGAATCCCTTTCATCCTACGCTCGGCAGTTTTTAGGTCAAATGGACAAGCCCGATGTTGACTCCATTGAGGGCCTTTCACCCGCTATATCTATCGACCAAAAAACCACGTCAAAAAACCCCCGTTCAACAGTCGGGACAGTAACAGAAATTTATGATTATCTAAGGTTACTGTATGCTCGAATAGGCATACCGCATTGTCCAATCTGTGGTCGCGAGATCAAGCAGCAGACTATTGACCAAATTGTCGATAAGGTAATGGAACTTGAAACAGGCACAAAAATTCAAGTGCTTGCGCCTGTTGTCAGAGCACGAAAGGGAGAGCATGTAAAAGAGTTTGAGTCGGCACGGAAGTCAGGATTTGTACGCGTCCGTGTTGACGGCATTATCTATGATCTTTCCGAGGAAATAAAGCTTGAAAAGAATAAAAAGCACAATATTGAAATAGTTGTGGACAGGCTTGTAATAAAGCCTGAGATCCAAGGTCGCCTTACTGACTCTATTGAAACTGCATCTGGACTTTCCGGTGGATTGGTAATTATAGATGTAGTCGGCGGCGATGAAATCCTGTTTTCACAAAATTATGCATGCCCTGAGCACGGTGTCAGCATTGAAGAACTTGAACCGAGAATATTCTCGTTTAACAATCCGTATGGTGCCTGCCCTAAATGCAGCGGCCTGGGTGTTTTTATGAGGATAGACCCTGATCTTATTATTCCGGACAAGAATCTGTCCATCAGGGAAGGTGCAATTAAGGGCAGCGGCTGGAATATGGGTGAAAGTTTTTCAATTGCGCAAATGTATTACGAAGGGCTTGCAAAGCATTACGGATTTTCGCTCGATACTCCAGTTAAAGATTTGCCTAAAAAAGTTATAGACGTTATTTTATACGGCACGAACGGCGAAGAAATCAAAATCGAGAGAAAAAGTGATTTTGGCAGTGGTACTTATTACACCGCTTTTGAAGGTGTTATTGGCAATCTTGAGAGACGATACAAAGAAACGTCAAGCGATTGGATGCGCGAAGAGATAGAATCTTATATGAGCGCAGAAAAGTGTCCGGAATGCGGAGGAGCCAGACTCAAAAAAGAGGTATTGGCTGTTACAGTCGGCGGAATGAATATTAATGATTTCTGCCATCTTTCGGTTACTGATGCACTCAAATTTATTGAAGGATTAAAACTGACAAAAAAAGAAGAGCTTATAGCCAACCGTATTCTCAAAGAGATAAAATCACGCCTTGGGTTCTTAAAGAATGTTGGGCTTGAGTATCTGACACTTGCACGCTCTGCATCAACACTCTCAGGCGGAGAAAGCCAGCGTATACGTCTTGCCACTCAGATAGGTTCATCACTTACAGGCGTCGTTTATATTCTCGATGAACCCAGTATTGGCCTACATCAGCGTGATAATGATAAGTTACTTGCAACCTTAAAAAATCTGCGCGATATTGGTAACACGCTCATTGTGGTTGAGCATGATGAAGACACAATGTACGCTGCAGACTGGATAGTTGATATAGGGCCGGGAGCGGGTATCCACGGCGGCAAGGTTGTTTGTGCTGGAACTGCTGAGGATATAAAGAAATGCCCTGACTCAATTACCGGCCAGTATTTGAGCGGAGTGAAAAAAATTGAAGTTCCGAAACATCGCAGAAAAGGCAATGGCAAATCGCTGGTTATAAGAGGCGCAAGAGAAAATAACCTTAAAGGAATAGATGTAACAATTCCTCTCGGTGAATTTGTCTGTGTCACAGGAGTTTCAGGGTCTGGCAAGAGTTCGCTCGTTAATGAGATTTTATATAAGAGCCTTGCTGTGCAACTGAACGGAGCAAAAGGAAAGGCCGGTGCTCACGATTGTATTGAAGGCGTCGAATATCTTGATAAAGTCATTAACATCGACCAGTCACCTATAGGAAGAACCCCACGTTCAAACCCTGCGACATATACTGGTGTCTTTTCAGATATTAGAGCAATTTTTGCGACGACACAGGACGCTAGAATGCGTGGATATAATGCGGGAAGGTTCTCATTTAACGTTAAGGGTGGCCGATGTGAAGCATGTCAGGGCGACGGAATTATTAAGATTGAAATGCACTTTCTGCCTGACATATATGTACCATGTGACGTTTGTAAGGGTAAACGCTACAACAGGGAGACGCTTGAAGTAAAATATAAAGGGAAAAACATAAGTGACATCCTGGATATGACGGTTGAAGAAGCAATGGAGTTTTTCGAAAGTGTACCAAAAATACACAGGAAGCTAAAAACTCTGTGCGATGTTGGACTATCATACATTAAAGTCGGTCAGCCCGCTACAACTCTTTCAGGCGGCGAGGCACAAAGAGTAAAACTTGCAGCAGAGCTGTCAAAGAGGCCAACCGGCAAAACAATCTACATTTTGGACGAACCTACAACCGGTCTCCATGCAGCAGATGTGCACAAGCTTATTGACGTATTGCAAAAGTTGGTTGATGCCGGTAACACTGTAGTTGTTATTGAACACAACCTTGACGTAATAAAAACCGCTGACTATATAATTGATTTGGGCCCTGAGGGCGGTGACCGCGGAGGCACAGTTGTTGTATGCGGAACTCCAGAAAAGGTCGCAAAATGCGAACAATCTTATACAGGAAAATATCTTAAGAAGTATCTTAATTAATATCTCTGGAGAACCAGCCTGTGTTTCTCAATGGGGTAACTTACGGTTGTTAATTCATTTGATGATCGGAAGCGAGTTTATGACAAAGACAAATGCAATGAGAATGTTAGATAAGGCCAAGATTCCTTACGAAACATTTGAATATGAGTTCAACGACGACGAATTGATAGGACTTCACGCCGCTGCACAGATAAAAACGCTCACACCAGCACAGTGTTTTAAGACACTTGTTACACGAGGTGAGAAAAAGGGCATACTTGTCTTTTGCGTTCCCGTAACTGCTGAACTTGACCTCAAAGCAGCTGCGGCAAACGCAGGGGACAAGAGAGTTGAAATGATACATGTCAAAGAATTATTTGGCATAACAGGTTATATTCGCGGCGGCTGTTCGCCAATAGGTATGAAAAAGAAATATCCCACCTTTATTGATTCAACTGCTCAAAATTTCGAGAAAATAGCAATAAGCGGCGGCAAGCGTGGATTGCAGATAATATTAAATCCAAAAGATTTAATAGAATTTGTAGGCGCAATACCTTGCAGCATTACTAAGCAATACGATTTAAGATAAAATCATATGTAATGGTATATAACTTTACAGTAAAACATACAGCAGTGATAGGTACAAAATATGTACTTATCACTGCTTTTCTTATTAGACCAAGTCTGGAAAGACTTGATTTTAATGTATTAGTAACATATAATACCTTTATATAATATTTTTAAAATGATTCTACGACAGTATCTTCAGAACTGTACGTAGTATCTCACAGTAGATCGTTTCATTTAGAGTCTGCTTTGATCCTTAGCGACAAAGACAGAGATAAACCAATATGGAATGGCATGGCGAAATTATGTCTTTTTCGTCTGCAAAGGATCTGTTTATCCAGGATTGAGCAGATGAAAAAGGCATTTTATTTTATTCTGTTACGACATCTATGGGAGAAGCACTTCATGTTTATTGCGATCAATATTGGTAATACAAATACTAAAATTGGGCTTGTTAAAGATCAGGAGATTTTTATTTTACAAGAGCGAACTGAAACGCTTAAGACAGCACAAGATTTTGAAAGGGCGCTTTTTGCCTTAATATCTAAGCATGAGGTAGAGAGTTGCAAACTTGATGGCTCAATTCTTGCATCTGTAGTGCCGGAACGAACGGAACCATGCATTAATGCGCTTACAACTTTTGTTGGAAAAAAGCCTATAGTGATTGACAAACATATAAAAACCAGTGTTGATTTTTCTAATTACGGAGGCTTGCTCGGTAGTGACCGTATCGCTGTTTGCGTTGCTGCTTGGAATAGATGTAAGGCACCTTTCGTTGTAATTGACATGGGAACGGCGACAACATTCAATGTTGTTAATCGGAACGGTGTTTTCCTTGGGGGCGCGATACTCCCAGGCCTACAAATGTGTCTTGAATCAATAAACCTAAAAACTGCTCAAATCCCTAAAATAGATTTTGGGAAGCAAACAAAAGTTATAGGTCATAACACGGAAGAGTGCGTTTTATCTGGAGCCTATTACGGAACAGCGGCAATGTTGGATGGCTTAGTCAAAGATATAGAAGAATCAATAGGCGAAAGTGTAAATGCAATCCTGACGGGCGGCAGCGCAGATGTAGTCAGGCCGTACATAAAAACAAAAGTAATATATGAGCCGGATTTGCTTATGCATGGATTAGCTGATATATATTTGGCTATTAGGCGAGATTTTTAATCTGTTTTTGGAGGGTAAAAATTGAATGTTCTGATAACAGCAGGAGGAACGACGGAGAATATTGACCCAGTGCGAAAAATTAAGAATACAGCCACTGGAAGATTAGGCAATCTTATAGCAGAAGAGTTTGTAAAACAAGGCAAAAATCAAATTAGTAATATCTTTTATGTCTGCGAGAAAGGCACTATAATTCCAAATTTGCCTTGCTTGAAAGTCAATTTGGTATCGGGTGTAAATGAAACAAAGTGTACTCTAACTAAACTGTTAACTGATAATAAAATTGATGCAGTAATCCATTCGATGGCTGTTAGTGATTATACTGTTGACAGTGTGACCACAGTTGACGATCTTGCGGAATTTATTTCTCAAAAGCTTTTTTCTCATAAGGAAGATTTTCAGACCGAAAGGTCACTTACTGAATTTATCACTGGCTGCATAAAAGAGAATAATAGACTGCTTGACAATGATAAGAAGATTAGTTCAAATGTCAATAACCTGATGCTACTTTTGAAACAGACACCGAAGCTTCTTAGCATGATAAAAAAGTTGCAGCCATCAGTGATACTGGTTGGTTTTAAATTGCTGAGCGGTGTCAAAAAACAATATCTCATTGATGTAGGGTATGAATTGCTGCAGAAGAATGACTGCGATTTTGTTCTTGCTAATGATTCACTGAATATTAGTAATGATCATCATATTGCGTATCTTATATCACCAGATAAATCGTATATTCAGTTTCAGACTAAAGAGAAAATAGCACATGGGATTGTCCAGAAAATTTTGAATATGGTAGATAAAAGGTAGGAGTGTTATGAAGAATATCATATTAGGTGTAACTGGAAGTATAGCCGCTTATAAGGCTGCAGATATAGTTAATATACTTACGAAGGATGGATATAACGTCGACGTGATTATGACAAAAGGGGGAATGGAGTTTATAACCCCGCTTACGCTTCAAACACTTTCAAAAAACAGAGTATACACAGATGTATTTCAAGAAGACTACCCAATGGAAGTAAAGCATATCTCACTTGCAAAGAAAGCGGATTTACTTCTTGTAGCACCTGCCTCAGCAGACATAATCGGGAAAATAGCAAACGGAATTGCAGACGATATGCTAACTTCCGTAATTTTGGCGATAAGAAATATCCCGCGTTTAATTGCACCTGCTATGAACACCAATATGTATGAAAATCCAATTGTTCAAGACAACCTCAAAAAGCTCAAAAAATATGGATTTGAAATAATCGAACCTAAAGAGGACAGGCTCGCCTGCGGCGATCTTGGCAAAGGAGCATTGGCAGACGTCGATACAATAGTAAATACAGTGAAGAGTTTTCTGAATGATAGTAATTAACCCATAAAAAATGTCCGGAACGCTTAGGTTCCGGACATTTTTGCAAACATTATTAGGAAAAAGGTAAAGACAGTAGTGTAAAGGCAATAACATTTACAGATAAATAAGTGCCTAAGGGAAGACACAGAGGAAGGTTATGTGAGCGGAAGGACGAAAAAACAGGAATGAATGCTCGCCAAAATTAAAAAAGAAGCAGTTATGCATAAAGCGTAACTGCTTCTACATTACTTATTGCAGGTCAAATGCTTTTAACAGCCCTTCATAAGCAGTTTCAAAATCTGCTTTTGGGACAAGGATAGAAATATCAACCTCAGAAGTTGTAATCAGCCTTACATCAACTCCGAGTTTTGCAATAGCATCAAATGCTTCCGCAGCAACACCCGGTATACTACGCATTTCGTCACCGTAAATAGATATCTTGCAATTACCGGAACTTATATCAGATTTCAGTTCTGGGTTGTTATTTCTCAGAACAGCGAACAATTCAAGAATGTTCCCGAGATCGTCACCAGAAACGGTAAATGAAAGGCTGATTCTGCCTCCCTGCGGAGCGGTTTGGGAAATCATATCAACATTAACTCCGCGCCCGGCAATCATCTTGAACACTCCAGCTATAAATTTGATATCGGCCGGTGAATTTCTAAGCGTAATCAGCGCCACGTCTTCTAAAGTGCTAATCTTGGTGACTGTACCCATTGTTACCCTCCTATAGAAGCGACGAGGTCGCTCATATTATATAATCCGGGTTTGCTTTTTGTCAGAAAAATAGCAGCATTAACTGCACCGACAGCAAAAATCTGCTTTGACATTGCAGTGTGCTTAATTTCTATTACTTCGTCCTTTCCGGCAAACAGAATATCGTGTTCTCCCACGATTGTCCCGCCGCGGATAGAATGAATTCCTATCTCATCTTTTGAACGCTTTTCCCGCGAAAAGTGTCTGTCAAAAATATACTCCGGCTTATGTTCAAGCACAGAAGATATACTGTCAGCGATCATAAGTGCTGTACCACTTGGAGCATCAATTTTCTGATTGTGATGCTTTTCAATGATTTCAATATCAAAATCCGGTGAAAGCACCGCGGCAGCCTTTTTAGCGAGATTCAAAATAAGATTTACTCCGAGTGACATGTTTGCGGAGAAAAATATCGGAATTTCTTTTGAAGCTTCCTTTATAGCTTCAATTTGCTCGTCAGTCATACCGGTCGTTGCAATAACAGCGGGTATCTTATTCTTTTTTGCAAAACTCAAAAGCTTTGACAGGAAAGAAGGGTGTGAAAAATCAATGATGACGTCTGCTTTTCCATCGAAATGGTCAGGATCGGATACGACCGGAAATGGTTCTTTTATATCGCTGTCAATATCAAAGCCGGCTACAATTTGACAATCATCTCGTTCTGAGACTACATTTGATACGACATGACCCATTTTTCCATTGCATCCGCTTAAAATAATTCTTACCATTCAATGCACATCCTAACAATAAAAAGCTTGAAATCATCTAATTTATAATAAGGTTTAAGAAATGAGATTATGCTTCTTAAGTTCCTCTTTAAGTACTGCAATATTTTTCTCTTGCATCCGGCAAAGAGGCATACGGCAATTGCCTACACCAAATCCCATAAGGTTTAGAGCTTCCTTTACAGGAATCGGATTGGTTTCACAGAACAGTGCTTCAATAAGCGACATACAATCAAGTTGGAGCTTTTTAGAGCCTTCTACGTCACCGCTGAAGAATTTTGCACAAATTTCATGCGTTTCGCGCGGCATTATATTTGACAGAACCGAAATTACGCCTTTTCCACCGAGAGAAAGAATCGGAACGATTAATTCATCACTGCCAGAGTAAATATCGAGGTTGTCGCCGCACAGTGAAGCTGTTTTCGCAACAGATGTTATATTGCCGTTTGCCTCTTTTGCGGCAACAATATTCGGATGTTTTGAAAGTTCATAATATGTTTCCGGTTTTATGTCAAGGCCTGTTCTGCTTGGGACATTGTAAACAATCATCGGCAGGTTGACTCTATCAGCTATATATGTAAAATGGCGGACAAGTCCGGCCTGAGTAGTCTTGTTGTAATAGGGTGTGACAAGCAAAAGAGCATCGGCGCCGGATTTCTGTGCTTCAAGGGAAAGTTCAACTGCATATCTTGTATCATTGCTGCCTGTTCCAGCTATAACAGGAACACGTCCTGCAACCTTTTTAACCGTATAGTCGATTGCTTTTGTATGCTCTTCATGCGTTAGTGTAGCAGATTCGCCGGTCGTACCGCATATGACAATTGCGTCAGTTCCATTATTGATTTGAAAGTCTATCAATTCACCGAGCTTTTCATAGTTTACCGAAAAATCGTCATTCATAGGCGTTACAATCGCAACAGCAGCGCCTGTAAAAATTGTCTTTTTCATTAGAAAAAGCCTCCGAATAAATAATTAAATTGGCCACGAAAAATAAATACAAAATCAGTCGATATAGCCTTCTTTGCAAAGGAGCTCCGCCATAAGTATGCCGCCGCCGGCAGCACCGCGGATTGTATTATGAGAAAGGCATACAAATTTAACGTTGTACTGAGTGTCACGGCGCAGACGCCCTATTGATACAGCCATTCCGCCTTCAAGATTGCGGTCAAGTTTCGTCTGCGGCCTGTCGTCTTCTGCGAAATAGTGCAGGAACTGTTTCGGAGCACTTGGCAATTCGAGTTCCTGAGCTCGGCCCTTAAATGAAACCCATTTATTAATAATCTCATCAAGTTCTGGTTTTTTCTCAAAGCTTGCAAATACCGCTGCGAGATGTCCATCAGAAACAGGAACGCGGATGCACTGGGTCGTGATAGATGGAGTTGTTGTCGGAACAATAACACCGTCTTTTATGCTGCCCCAGATTTTTAACGGCTCTTTTTCTGATTTTTCCTCTTCGCCGCCGATATAAGGAATTACGTTATCTACTATGTCGGGGAAAGTTTCAAATGTTTTGCCTGCGCCAGAAATTGCTTGATATGTACAGGCCAATGCCTTTGTAACACCGAACTCCTTTAGCGCATTGAGTGCCGGAACATAGCTTTGAAGGGAGCAGTTACTTTTAACCGCGATAAACCCGCGCTTTGTTCCGAGTCGTTTGCGCTGAAAAGGAATAATTTGAGCGTGATCCGCATTAATTTCAGGAATAATCATTGGCACATCAGGTGTAAAACGGTTTGCGCTGTTGTTTGAAATTACGGGACATTCTGCTTTTGCATAAGCTTCTTCAAGAGATTTTATCTCGTCTTTTTTCATATTTACAGCACAAAATACAAAATCTACACTTGAAGCAATTTTCTTAAGGTCGGCAGAAGCATCTAAAACAATCTTGTTTTTTAAATTTTCAGGAATTGGGACCGACATAGCCCATTTGTTTCCAACAGCCTCTTCATAGGTTTTGCCGGCCGATCTTGCGCTTGCAGCAAGAACTTCAATATCAAACCAAGGATGATTTTGAAGAAGGGTTGCAAAACGCTGGCCAACCATGCCTGTTGCTCCGATTATACCGACTTTGTATTTTTTCATTAATATTCCTCCATAACGTAATTTAATGTTACTAAATTGCTCACAAAAATGCTTAAATAAAATGTTGCCAATTGATTTAAAATTGATTACAATAAAAAAACCGGTTGAAAACCGGCCTTTCATGCAATATAATATAAAAGCTGACGCTATGTGCCAGTCTATGGTGTATGCACAATAAGCGATAGCTCTTCATCATTGCATGATGACAGTCGGTTGGCTATTGGCCAAACAACCAGGCAATCTGTTGCCAGCAGATCCCTTCGGCGTTTTTACCTTTCACTATACATCACTAGCTCTGGCAGCTTCAGTATAGTTACTCTTTAAAAACGCGCCTCTATCACATTATATGCCAAAATAAAAAAGCAGTTATGTATTATTTTCATTATTAAAATTCAGAAAATAATACTTTGCTAAAATATTTTTTATTTATATTATCATTTTACCGCTCTTATGTCAAACATTTTGGATTAAAATTTATTGCAGGTTCAAACATTTATATCGTTTATAGCAATAAATGATGTAGCAAATATGAAAATGTTCGACGGTCAATTATGTGCGGCTGTTTTAGGAGGAGAATATGAAAAAATCGGACTTTTATTACGACCTACCTGAAGAGCTTATTGCTCAGGAGCCACTTAAACAGCGTGACGCCTCAAGGCTAATGACACTCAACAGGAAAACAGGTGAGACAGGAGACTATCATTTTTACGATATCGTAGATATGCTGAACCCCTCGGACTGTCTTATTCTTAACGACTCCAGGGTACTGCCGGCGCGTATCTATGGAGTTAAGGAAGGGACAGGAGGCCACATAGAATTTCTCCTTTTGACACAAAAGGGCAAAGACACATGGGAAGTGTTGCTTAAACCCGGACGTATTGCAAAACCGGGAGCAAAGTTTATTTTTGGAGACGGACTTCTGAAGGCAGAGATCCTTGAAATCGTAGAAGGCGGCAACAGGATAGTTAAGTTTACTTATGACGGGAATTTCTTTGAATTGCTCGAGAAAATTGGGGAAATGCCGCTTCCGCATTATATTAAACATAAACTTGAGGATAAAGAGCGTTACCAAACTGTTTATTCAAAAAAGCCGGGTTCGGCCGCGGCTCCTACTGCCGGTCTGCATTTCACGCCTGAACTTCTTGAACGCATAAAAGCCAAAGGTGTAAAAATTGGATTTGTTACCCTTCATGTTGGAGTAGGAACTTTCAGACCAGTCAAAACTGAAAATATAGAAGACCATGTAATGCACTTTGAGCATTATGAGCTGCCGCAAGAAACTGCTGATCTTATATTGGAGACTAAAAAGAAAGGCGGACGAGTCATAGCGGTTGGTACCACAAGCTGCAGGACTCTTGAAACGGTTGCTCATCTTGACGGCGGAATAAAGGCTTCAGAAGGTTGGACAGGCATATTTATTTATCCTGGTTATGAGTTCAAAGCGATAGACGCGTTGATTACTAATTTCCATTTGCCGGAGAGCACTTTAATTATGCTTGTTTCAGCTTTTGCAGGCAGGGAACATGTATTAGCAGCTTACGAGAAAGCCATCAAAGAAAAATATCGGTTCTATAGCTTTGGCGACGCTATGTTTATATACTGATTTAAAATATTCGCGGAGGATAATAAACATTTATGTTTGAACTTATAAAGATGGAGGGCAGAGCCCGCAGAGGTAGGTTAAAGACTGTTCATGGAGAGGTTGAGACGCCTGCCTTTATGAATGTTGCTACAAGTGCCGCTATAAAGGGCGGCATATCAGCGCTTGACCTTGTTGGGTTAAAGTGTCAAGTTGCCCTCTGCAATACCTATCATCTTCATCTGCGGCCTGGCGATGAGGTTATTCGCGATCTCGGCGGGCTGCACAAGTTTATGAACTGGCAAAGGCCAATTCTCACCGACAGCGGTGGTTTTCAAGTATTTTCTTTATCCTCTCTCAGAAAAATTACAGAAGAAGGCGTGCATTTCGCCTCGCATATTGACGGGCGCCGGATTTTCATGGGCCCTGAGGAAAGCATGAGGATACAGGCAAATCTCGGTTCAACGATTGCAATGGCCTTTGATGAATGTGTGGCTAATCCTGCAGAATATGAATATGCAAAAAAATCCTCGGAGAGGACTATAAGGTGGTTATATCGCTGCAAAGAAGAGCTTGACAGACTTAAAGCGGATGGCGTTGCTGTAAATAAAGAACAGATGCTTTTTGGCATAAATCAAGGTGCAACATATGATGACCTGCGCATAGATAATATGAAAAAAATTGCAGAACTTGACCTTGATGGATATGCAATAGGAGGACTGGCTGTCGGCGAAAGCGCGGAGGAAATGTACCACATTATAGATTGCGTTGAACAATATATGCCACAGAACAAAGTACGCTATCTTATGGGAGTAGGTACACCGCTTAATATTATTGAAGCCGTGTCGTTGGGCGTAGATATTTTCGATTGTGTAATGCCAAGCCGTAATGCCCGCCATGCGCATGTATTCACATGGTCCGGCAAGCGGAATCTTATGAATGCCAAATATGAAAGAGATACGTTGCCGATAGATCCTGAATGTGATTGCCCGACATGCCGGAACTTTTCGAGAGCCTATATACACCACCTGTTTAAGGCACAGGAGATGCTGGCAATGAGGCTGTCGGTTATGCATAATCTTTATTTCTATAATACGCTGATGCAAAAGATTCGGAATGCATTAGACAATGGAACCTTTAATGAGTTTAGAAAACGTGTTTCTGAAAAAATTGATAAACGTATTTGAAATATTTCTTTGAATTTAGTGGTTCACAAGTCTTGCCATTGGGGAAAAATATGTTTATAATAAAGTGTACTTATGCTGTTTGAGCGGCATATAAATTCGGGGGTGTGAAATTTAATGATGTATTTTGAAAACCTTGTTGTCGGTGCGGCCGCCTCAGCGTCAACCTCATCAGCAGCAACTAATGAAAATACGGCTGCTGCCATGTTGGTGACCTTTGGTCCTCTTATCTTAATATTCGTCTTGTTTTATTTTTTCTTGATAAGACCGCAGCGCAAGAAGGAGAAAAAAGTACAGGAAATGCGCAATTCGCTGCAAGTTGGCGATAATGTAACAACTGTCGGTGGAATTATTGGGCGTGTTGTTTCAATAAAGGAAGACTCTGTTGTTATTGAAACTGGTGCCGACCGCAATAAGATTCGTATTAAGAAATGGGCAATTCAGTCGGTTGAAACAATTCATGATGATTGATTTTGTTAAATAGAAAATCCCCTTAAAACATCTTGTCATAGTTTCGATTTACTTTAAATATATATGAATGACAGTAAAACACTGGCTTAACAGCAAAGTTTAAGATTAAGAGGGGATTTAATTGAGAGCCGATACAACCGCGGCAAATAGCCGAAAAAACATATCGCGTGCTGCAGCAAATTTTCTTACCGGTCTTATTGTAGGAATAATTACGAGTATAATCTTACTCCTGATATTTTCTTTCATAATGACTGTACGCGATATTCCTGAAGGCGTGGTTCCGACCTTATCTGCTATTTCAGTTTCTATTGGAAGCATTGTTGGCGGATTTGTCAGTGCAAAAATGTTCGGAAAATCAGGGCTCATTGTCGGCGCTTTGATAGGGTTAGTATTATTTTTAATTATGATGCTCGCAGGCGCTGCAGTTCAGGGTAATGGTGCGAAAGTATCCGCATTAATAAAAGCGGTCGTATCCCTGGTTTCCGGTGGAATCGGCGGTGTTGTCGGCGTAAACAGTCGTAGAAGTCAAAAATTATGACTCAATAAATTGAAAATCAATATTGCTTGTGTTATAATATTGCCATCAATTAATACAGATTATTGATGTAAAAGCATTTATCGGAGGCTTAAACATGAAACACATTAAAACAATTAA